>DAOVKB010000060.1:0-7257 GCA_030631995.1 archaeon
CCCTCCATTTAGCGTAATTTTAAGCACTGTCTGCAGTTACAATTTCCATTAATCCTAAAATCTCAAGCAGTTTTCTTTCTAAATCTACTCCCACTATTCCTGCTAATGCTAATGTACTTAATAGACTTTCAATTAATTCGTCTTCAATAGTTGGATCACATTCTAATCCTTCGCAGTCATCCAATATCTGACTAGCAAAAGCATTTAGCATTTTTTCACCCATTATTCTGCTTGGTGTTTTTGGAATATTCATTACATCTAATTGTTTCACACTATTTCTACTATTGATGAGTTCGAGCAGTTTTCTTTGTGCTTCGTTGATTGTTACCATCTTCATCACTTATTTTTCAAGTTTTAACTATTTATACTGAGATAATATTTACTTTTAAAGTCATCTAATATATTTACTTAATGTTTTATGTTTCCAATGGAAATCTAATTAAAAGATGATTTTTCGCTTCAAGTAGAGATTCTTAATCTACAGAGCCCTAATAGTCAAAGAACGTGTTTCTCCATCGGAAATAGGGGGGAGGGGCTGTTTTAGGGGTTATTACTTGGAAATTTTAAGATTAGGGCTTTTTGTCGGCTTCTGAGAATTTTATTTTTGTCGGAGTATGTAATACTAAAGTAATATTCAATAAAACGAGTATTTCTCATATGCCTATTAAGTTTGAGTATGTTTTTAACCTAAAAAACTCTTGGTATCGAAACTTTAAAAAACGGTGGAAAAAGATGACAGTCTGGTATATTCAATGGGCCGGTAGATCAGCTGGAAGATCGTCTCGCTTGCACCGAGAAGGCCTCGGGTTCAAGTCCCGACCGGTCCACCATCTGCTTTTCAATGTAATTAACATCGTTTGGAAAAGTTTTTCTTTCATTCTAAAGATAGCAATTTGAGAGCATGTTTTCAGCTATTATCCCCGTATACAATGAAGAAGGAAATATAAAACCACTTTATTCAGAATTAAAAGAAGTCCTTCAGACCTTGGGTCAAGATTTCGAAATAATCTTTATTGACGATGGTTCAACAGATAACACTTTGTCAGAACTACTCTTCATTTTTTCCAAAGAGAAAGACAATTTACGTGTTATCCAATTTCGTCGTCGTTTTGGAAAGAGTGCAGCTTTAGCAGCAGGTTTTGATTCAGCTAAAGGAGATATTATAATAACCCTTGATGGCGATGGTCAAGATAATCCTCACAACATCCCCACATTACTTGATGCTTTAATTGAAGACATTGATGTGGTTTGCAGTTGGCGACAGAAACGTCATGGATCTTTTCTATTCAAAAGAATTCCTTCAAAAATCTATAACTTACTTAATCGCCTTTTCAATCGCTTAAAAATTCATGACAGTGACAGTACTCTCCGTGTTTATCGCAAAGATGCTATCTCAGAATTAACTCTATTAGGGGGAGATCATAGGTACATACCTGCTATTCTCTACAATAAGGGATTTCGTTTTGCAGAAGTCAAAGTCATTCAAAGACCTCGCTTTAGTGGAAAATCAAAATATGGATTTAAAAGAATCTTTGCAGGATTATCGGATTTTTTCACTTTACGTTTCCTCTTTAGTTATGGCCAACGGCCCATGCGTTTATTCTCAAAAATAGGAGGCCTTTTTCTTTTAACAGCTCTTGGTGCTGGTATTTACTTGCTGGTGGTGAAATTTGCCTATGGTCAAGACATAGGTACCCGACCACTTTTATTACTTACAATCTTACTTGGGATTTCAGGATTTCAGTTTCTTTTTACAGGATTTCTAGCAGAGCTGATTGCTAGAAATTATGCTAACACTTCAACATCATATAGTATAAAGAAAATACATAAAATAGATGAAAACTAAAACAAGAGACATCTAGATGAGGTCTTTGAACTTCTATCATTTATTAGAACTTCTTTTCCATTTACGAATCAACAAAATCAATCCACCTAGCAGAGCGGGTATTAACATATTAACAGCTGTTTGGATTATTGAAGCGCCAAAAGCTACTTCATAACTGATTGTTAAGCTGTAAAATACTAAAACAGTAATCGTAGCATCTCGAATACCTATCCCACTTATACTGATAGGTATTAAGGAAACTATGGCTGCTAAAGCCATTATGCCAGTAATTGTTAAAATTACTTGGATGTTTAATGTGATATTAGCCATTGATACAATTAAAAGACTTACCTGAATACCCAAAAGAATCCAAAAGAAGAGAGAGAGGAAGATAATAATCACGTATGATTTAGGAGTGAAGTAAGCTAAATGTGAATAGTAATCATCTAAGACTCTTAATGTTCTGGAGTTAGGTTTCTGGTCTGCTTCAAAGATTTCTGTTTCATTATTGTGATTTGTTGAATCAGGCTTCAGTTTTTTCAATTTCGAAATGATAATCACAATTCTCCTAATTATTTGTGAATTGAACATCAATAGAAGTATGATTGCTATAATTAACAACCCCCCTGCAATTGCCCATTTTATTTTCTCTTCTAGCTGAGTTATAAAGAATGGTAACGCCACCAGAGAAAAAATTCCTATGCTTATCAAATCAGTAACTCTATCTAAAATAGCGCTGAAGAAGCTTGTGGATTCTTTTGTTTCTGTCCAGCTGGATAAGTATAAAGCTCTAACTACATCTCCTATTTTTGCTGGAGTAATAGATGCGCCAAAAGCTCCAATTAGAACTAGCTGGGTTGCTTGAAAGAATGAGATTGTTACATCAAGTTTCCTCAGAATATAAAGCCAACGAATAATCTTAATGCCGAACATCATAACCATGATCAAAATTGCTACGAATATAACCCAAATGTCAAGAGTTCTTATCGATTCCGCTATATTCTTTGGTTTAAATCGATATATTAGAAAAGCAATCAAACCTACAGTAACAATAATAGCAAAAGAATTACGAATAATCTTGAACGCTTTTCTAGAATCCTTTACTTCTGTCACACAAGTTTTACCTCTTTCATCCAATTATATGCATCTTCAAGTGCTTCTTTCACATTATATTTTGGTTTGAAACTTGCAATGTTCTCGATTTTTGAAATATCATACTGTCTTGATCTTGAAAATTGATTAGCTCTTCTTCTTGTTAGTTTAGGTTTTGATTTTGATATTTTTGCTGCTAGTTCACTCACTAATCCTATCGTATATGCTAATCCATAGTTAATCCGCATGAAATTTGGTACCTTTCCACAGATATCTCCAATTGATTCGAACAACTCTCGAGCGGTTATCGTACCACCAACAATATTAAACGCTTCTCTGTTGGCTGCAGGAGTTTTTCCACACTTTATTAGAGCATCAGCAACATCTTCATGATGTACAAAGGATAATGTTGCTTTTCCATTTCCTATCAAAGGTATTTTCTTATCTTTGAGTAAGAAATCAAATAACTTTGGAGCCATTTGTCTATCTCTTGGACCTACGATATATGGAGGTCGAACAGCAGTAGCAAAGAAATCATAGTCATCCGAAAATCTAAATAATTCTTGTTCAGCTAACCACTTACTCTCATGATAAGGATGATCACTTTTCTTTGGATAATCTTCAGTTATGGGGAACGAAGGAAGTTTGTATCCATAGATTCCCACGGTACTTACATGTAAGAATCTTTCCCCTTTATTTTCAACAAAAGATTCTAGTAGATTCCTCGTCCCGATATGATTAACATCATAATATAATTTGGCGGGGATATTTTCTCTAGCTTCACCAGCGGCATTATAGATAGTATTTACACCCTGAAGAGCCTTGACAAGACTTTTCTTATTTGTTAAGTCACCCTTAACAAAATCTAGCCCCACTTTTGCTAAGTGTTCTGGTGGTTTTTTCGATCTGATTAGAATTTTGATTTTCTCATCATTTTCTTCCTCTACTACTCTTTTAGCAATAAAGTAACCAACTGCACTTGTGGCACCTGTGATTAGGATTGTCATTATTCTCTACTAAAGGAAAGAAAAGTTGTATATAACATTTTAGAAATTCAAAACCATTGAGGTTAAAAATCTTTAACTTCTGATTAAGCGAAACGCTTTTTTAAGCCATTTTCGAACTTGTCTTATGATTAAAATTTATAGTACTCTTACACGCCAACTTGAAGAGTTCAAAACTATTGAACCTGGTGTTGTAAAGTGGTATAATTGTGGACCAACAGTTAATGGCTTGATGCATTTAGGTCACGCTAGATCAGCAATAGCCTTCGATGCAATTCGCAGATATATAGAGTACAGAGGATACAAAGTAGAGTATATTATGAATTTTACAGATATTGAGGACAGAATGATCGAGGTTTCGAAAAAAGAAAAGAGACCAGTATTAGAGGTTGCAGAAGAGTATCTAAGTTATTTTAGAAGAGATATGGCTAGTTTAAATCTAAAACCAGCTACAATACATCCTAGAGCAATGCTTCATATGAACCAAATGATAGAATCCATTGAAAAATTGATTGAGAAAGGTGTTGCCTACGAAAGCGACGGGGATGTTTATTTCGATGTTAGAAAATTCGACGAATATGGTAAACTTTCAAATCAAAAGCTCGACAACATTCTGCAAGAAGGAACAGAAGATGCAGATAATCCAAAGAAAAAGTTTCCAGCAGATTTTGTACTGTGGAAAAAAATGAAACCAGGAGAACCTTATTGGCCATCACCTTGGGGAAAGGGGAGAATTGGATGGCACAGTGAATGTTCGACAATGTCCATGCTTTATCTTGGAGAAACTTTGGACATTCATAGCGGTGGTCAAGATCTTATCTTTCCACATCATGAAAACGAAATCGCTCAATCAGAATCCCTTACAGGTAAACAATTTGCAAATTACTGGTTACACAATGGGTTCATCAACATCGACAAAGAGAAAATGAGCAAATCATTAGGTAACTTTGTCAATATCTATGATCTGTTGAAGTATTACTCTCCTGACGCAGTTAGATTGTTTGTTCTCCAAACACATTATCGTAGCCCAATCGTCTTTACTGAAGATGCTATTGATCAAGCTCAGGTTACTGTAGATAGACTCTTTGATGTTATTTTATTAACTAAAAATTACGCTGATGGAACAAAAGAAGTAGATGATGCAAAACTTTCTGATCTAGACAAAGATTTGCTTGAAAAAATCAAGAAAGCAAGAGAAGACTTTATTGAAGCCATGAATGAAGATTTCAATACATCTAATGGTTTAGCAGTAGTTTTTGATTACTCTAGAGAAGTAAATGAATATCTAAGAAAAGCTGAAAACGTCAATGGTTCAGTAATTAATGAAGCAGATAAATTCTTCGATGAACTGAGAGCTATTTTTGGTTTGTTTAAAGACTTCAACAGTTATATCTCAATAGATTTAGTAGAGAAATTAGTGAAGCTTTTGATAGAACTACGAGGAGAATTCAGAAAAGAAAAGAATTGGGAAATGGGTGACAAGATTAGAGATGATTTGAAGGAAGCAGGGATAACCCTAGAAGATACACCTAAGCGAATTCTTTGGAAACTGACTCAAACAGAGTAAAATTCTCATTCTCTTTCTATTTCTTTTGCAAAAATCATATTTACAAGATAATAGGGAATCTCGATTACTTCTTCTTCCTTGTTTTTAAGAGTCATATCTAGATCATAAGAGAGTGACCACTTTTCGATATGAACATCTTCTCTAACATGTGTTGATAAGATCAAGAACTTTTCTTCAGGTTTCAATCCTTTCTTTTCAAGCTCAGCGTAAACTTCCTGCAATGTTGCCTCTTGCGGAAAATGTCTAGCTATTGCTCTTTCAATAATTTCAACAATTTCAATCAAATGACCTTCACTGAAAAAGGCAAGGGGTTTACTTTCCGGAATGACAGATAAAGATCCATCTTTCTGAGGAATAAATGCACCATAAGGAGTCTTAGAAGGTTGAATTTTCTTTTCAATCATTTCAGAAATCTCATCTGTTAGCACATGTTCCCATTTGCAAGCTTCTTCATGTATTTTAGACCATGGAACACCTAACCATTCTAGAAAACTCTCTGATAATCTATGCTTCCTAACAACTTTGCGAGCTATTTTTTCTCCTTTTGCAGTGAGTTGAGCTCCATAATATGGCTTATAGTCTATTAATTCCTTTTTGTATAATTTCTTGAGCATTGATGTGACAGTGCTTGGATCCACATTCATCATCTCAGCTATTTGATTAGTCTTAACGTGTCTATTTCCATATTCAAGAAACCAAAAAAACGTTTCTAGATATTCTTCTTCTGCTTCTGATATATTGGATTGAGACATATGAGAAACCTCAAGAGCTTCTTAAGAGAACTATTTCCCCTTAAATTCTGGTTTTCTTTTCTCGAAAACAGCTTTAATTCCTTCTCTTATATCTTTGGTTCTAATGCAATAACGGACACCTTGAACTTCTGCACAATATCCTGTCTTTAAAGATTTATGAAGACCTTTCCTAATAGCTTTCTTAGCTTCTCTTACAGCTACAGGAGCGTTTTCGGATATGCTTTCCGCCATCTCTATTGCTTGATTTCTTAATTCATCAGAAGAAACAATTTTACTGACTAGATTTATCTCAAGTGCTTCCTCTGCAGTAAATTTGCGACTAGTATAAATCAGATCTTTAGCTACAGATAAACCAACAGTTTTTGGAAGACGGTAAGTTCCTCCCCATCCAGGAAGTAAACCGACTGAAGTCTCTGTTTGTCCAAAGATAGCTGAATCAGAAGCAATACGAATATCACACGAAAGCGAAAGTTCCATTCCTCCACCTATAGCATAACCATTGATAGCAGCAATAACAGGAGTGGGATGCTTCTCAATTTGGGCGAAAACTTTCTGACCCATTTTAATTGCCTTAATAATCCTCCATCCTAACGATGATGCCCACTTTAGATCAACACCAGCACACCAACTTTTTCCCTCTGCATAAATTATGATCGCACGAACATTCTTATCATCCTTTAGAGCTTTGAATGTTTTTCTTAATTGATTTAGCATCGATTCATTTAAACTGTTCAATGACTTTTGACGATTAAGTGTTATCAATGCAATGTTTTTGTTTCTCCCTACTTTATCAACCAGTACTAGAGATTCATCTTCAGCCATGAATTAAACTACTATTAGTAATATCTAAATTTTTAGGTTAGAATTTAGTTAAGTTAAGAAGAATAGGAAAAATCCTATGTTCTTTCTAATCAGAGCTTCTAACAGGAAACCAACAAAAATGGAAATACCAAAATAATACGATTTGAATACATTATGTTTCATCTAATCGTAATCATTTCTCTCCGTAACCGCCCC
>DAOVKB010000092.1:0-4338 GCA_030631995.1 archaeon
ACAATCTCCCTCCTTTATATGTTTCATTTCCAGTAGTTTTATCTTTGAAAGGAAGGAAGAGATAATTATGTTGTGAAGGTTTAAGAATTGTTAATCTATTTTTGTGTCCTTCTAAGTCAAATTCAATGTAAGCAAACCGGATATATTTTCTTTCATCTCCTTTAGAGCTTGGAATTGTTATTTCGTTCTGATCATCAAGATTTTTCATTTCAACTGCAATTTTGAATTTCTCGTCAATTGGAAAATAAGACAATCCTTTGAAATCTAGCTTTTGTTCCACAGTAAGTGGTGAATTTGGAGATTTGCGAAAAGATTTGTTATATCTCTCTCTCACTCTCTCAATCTTTTCTTTGTAGGGTGCATCTGCCATAGGAAAAAATAATTTTTGTGTTATATTTAAGGACCTAGATATGAAGAAAAATCAAATCTATTCGTTAGGTCTATACTTCTTATTCAATATTTCAAATATCTCATTAGCTATTTCTTGAGATCCGCCTGAATCATCCCAGACACTAGTTGGAGCAAAAATATACCACAATTTAGAAATCTCTCCCAATTCACCATTTCTTATTCTATTCGCAGTACTTTGAATGAAAATACCTACATCCTCACAAGTATCAAAATAGGAAGATGTGGGTTCCTCACTATATGATAACATTTCAGTAGCAGCTTTTTCTAGGAGGGATAGAAGGTGTTGAATATTGTTATTCACAATCTTTACTGGAGGTAGGAATTATTTAATTTCTTCTCTAACTTAGACCTTGCCTTAAGGTTGGCTTCTTGATAGGGCATTCTTCTTGGAAGAGCATAAAAATTGTGAAAAATCGTTGTCAGAAAATTCATTTAAAAAATTGCAGATAAATTATCTTAATTCTTCTTGCTTAGGTTTTAACCCATTTTCTTGCATTTTTTCGTAGTTTTTCTTCGATATTCCTCATATTTGGTAAAAAAGGAAGAACATCTTCCTCCAGTCCCTCAAAATCGCTTTTCATCTGTTCTTGAGATATTTCTTCAAAGAGCATTCGATAAATCCAATCCGTTAAATCTTCTAAAACCCTTTTGTAAAATAAGAAGACAACAAAATCTTCATTGATTTTATCTATTTCTCTAATTTCCTTGTAGCTACGAATGAGCTCCTCAAGATTCTTTTCATTTAAGAAAAACCAAATGTCCTGCTCAAAAGGAGCCAAGATAGCTCCATCCCAGTCAACTAAATGGATTGTGCCCTCTATATTAATCAAAGTATTATGTCTAATAGGATCAGTATGGCAAATGACCAATTCTAGTTTATTTTTTTCTTTTATTTTCTCTGCAAGTTCTTCTAGATAAATTAAGGATTGTAAGATATTATCCATCTGTGGTTTAAGCATCTTTTGAAGTTTTTTGTAATTTTTATCTTTTGAAATCACACATTCTTTTGCTTTTTTGAGACTTGCAAGTAAATCCTTTTTGAAGTATATATCCAAATCTAAACTCTTTCCTCCCTCTAGATTTAAAGTGTCAGTAGCTTGATGTATTCGAGCAAGCAATTCTCCAAGTTTCATCATAAATTCTTTTGTTTTGCTTTGCTTCTCTGATACAATGTTTCCTTCAACATAAGACCAAATTACAACTTCTAGATTATCGAATTTTGTCTTGAGTAAACCGTTTTTTGTTTTAATTGGGTAAATTACTTGATCAATATTTATATTTTGATTCAACTGATTTGCAACATTGAGAGAAAAATCTAAAGAATGTGATTTACTCTCAGTTAGACGGTTAGCTTCGTACATTTTCAAAAAATACGTTGTTTTATCGCTTGCTTTTAACGAATATGAATAAGCGATTTCCCCTAATGGAACAAAAGATAGTTTCTCAATCTTAATTCCATATTCCTTTTTAATGTGATTCATGAGGTTATTTTTGTTTACGTTGGGTTCATTTTTCATGATTAATTCACATCATTAGATACTACTAATATTCTTCCTTTTAATTTTCTTAACATTATAGCTGAGAGATTTTTTGATTATTATTCTTGTTATTTCTAATCCCCACTAAGTAATAGATTAGATAGACCACTATAACTGCTGAGGAGATTATGATTGCTGTCGATAGGAAAACCCAGTTTATCCCGTAGCCATTCCATATGGGGGTTAAGCTGAAAGTTGTAATTGATCTGGAAAAAGAAACATAAAATCCTAGAGCTCCTAGAGCCATTCCTCTTTGTGCAGTCTTTGATTCCACCGTTGTTCCAGTATTAACACCTATATAACTTGTAAGACTGCTACCACTGTAAATTATGTACACAACAACTAACCATGCGAAGGAATCTACGAATGTCATTAAAACAAGCATACTAGAGGAAATTAATATTGTAAAAAGTATGGGCATTCTATAACCAATTTTATCAATAATTTTACCTAGAAATGGTTTGAAAAAGATCAAAACCCCTGCACTTATCCAAAAAACTTGAGCTACTACGTCATCAGGGTATCCTTTTGACACAACAAGGAAAGGGAAAAATGCTGTAACCATATATTCTAAGAATGCTATAAGCAACTGTACAAGATAAATGAAGCTCAACTTCTTTTGTTTGGTCACATTTACTAAATTCTTAAACATTGTAACGAATGATTCAAGCAATGCCTTAATCTTCGATTCAACTTGCAACCTATCTTCTTTTCTAAGTACTTCAGGCATGAAAAATGCCATTCCAATAACACCCAAGAGAGAAATCCCAGCTCCCCATGCAAATAAAACTCTAAGTTCTACCTGAAAATGTTTCAATAATAGCACTGCAAGTAAAGAGCCCAATATCACACCCAAATCAGTTCCTTGAAAAACACGACCTTGGAGTTGGCCAATATTGTTCTCTTCAATATCTCCTATATAAGCAAATAAAATTGGCCAGAAACAGGACATGCCTATTGCTAGAAAAGTTATAGCTACTATTACGATGCTCCAATGTGTTGACAGAGCCATAACAAACAAACTTAAGGTGTAGAATCCAATACCTGCTATTAGAAGAGGTTTTCTTCCAACCATTTGTGAGAATTGACCAAGAGGAACACGTAAGAAAATCTGATAAATATTTCTGAGAGCTAAGATAACACCAATCAACCAAACTATGGTATGGATATCCTCCAGATGAAGACCAACGTACGACATGAAGATGACCATGGGAAAGCTCCCAACCATACCTATCAAGATAATAGAAAGACGACGGCGATCATTTAAGTAAAGCCTATTCACAAGAAAACTCTTTGATCTTGCAATAAAATTATCATCTTTCTTCAGTGTCTTCAAGTCCCTTTTGTTTTAAGCAAATGTTGGAAATATAAATTTGCTGAAATTGCAATAATATCAATCCTAGTCCGTTTTTTTTTTCTAATCTATTTTTATTTCTTCTTCTACTGCTTTTCCTTTTCCACAATTTTATTATATTTCCTCCATTAAAGTAACATAGGGGTAACATATGTTTCCACATTCTCCACAATCATCAGTCCCACCTGACAAACTCGTTCAGCAATTAATTATGCAAGCTCTTCAGGCCTTCTACATTCAAGACCATGAAACAGCAGTTTATTTTCTTGACCAAATAAAAACTAACCTCCCACGTTATATGTACCAGCTAAATCCACAGAACAGAGCACTTTGTAAAGAAATAGTAAAAATGCTTCAAGATGGTAGTTTAGTACCTGATCGTTCAGAATCAACTGTTGCTCAAGCTGCAGAAGATACACACCCTGGTTTAAGCGGAATGGCTTCTGAAGTAGAATTAGTCTCAGAACCAGATGTTTCCTCTGAAAGCTCTGAACCTTCTGAATCAACAATGGTTGATACTCCTGCACATTCTGAACCAAGCGAGCAACAAGATGTACCTCCTTCTTCAGAACCCACACCTTTAGTTGAGCAACCTTCACTTGATCAGCCTGTAGACCCGGATGTTATGCAACAGGATCCTACAATGCCTACTGAATTTATCTCAGAACTCTCTTCTGCGGTGAATAAAGTTAGGGATAAGAAAAAGAAAAAAAAACTTAAAGGTGATTTAACAGGATCCATGGACGAGTTAGAGGATTTTGATTTCTAGCAGATTATTAAATTTTGACTCCCTCTTGCTTTCTATCTCTCACTTTTGACCAATCTTTTTCTATTATAGTTTTAACGATAAATTCGACATCCTTTATTGTTTCTTTTAGTTTCTCTTTCAGTATTTCTTGAGGGATGGCTGAATAAAGGTGACGTAATCCACCGTGGGGTAACATTTCTTGTTCCTTGTTTACAAGTCCTTGTCTCATTAGGTTTTGTACTAGCCTGACTGCTGTTGTTCGATCTCTTTTAATTCTAGTCGCAATA
>DAOVKB010000086.1:0-4683 GCA_030631995.1 archaeon
ATAAATTCATCTAGATAATATCCATTAAATGTAATTAGATTGTTTATAGTACTGCTTTCTACTGTGAAATCACAGATTAGTAAAGAAACACGTACGTTATCCAACATACTGCCTGTAACTGAGATTACTGAACCTCCTTGACCTGAAATTGTAAAATCATAATCCAGATTTGTAACTGAAACATTGCTATTTTCAATGATTAGTGTCCCTTCAACTTTAATAGTAAGAGAATGAGTACTATTTGAATCGAATAAAACATTTGCATTACTTATTGTTAGTTCTCCGCTTCCTTTAATATCGACTGAACCATTTAAAATAACATCATAATCAATTAGCTCTTGACCTGTAATAGTCCACAAACCATCACTGGGAGGTTGCATTTTTATAAAACTATTAGCGGTTCCCCAGAAAATTCCAACAGAAAATAATACTATGATAAAAGTCACAATGAATAGATTTTGTCCTTTTTTCGCTGCTTTCATCTAAATAACCTCAAGTAACCTTATTATTTGTTCATTCGAGATGAATTTACATTTTTAAAGTTTCTGTAAGCACTGTATTTTATGGAAATATTAAAGGTTTTTTGAGATTTAAAGGTTCATTAATACTCAATTAGTTTAATCACCCTCCTATTAGATATGCAAAGACTTTATTATTAATTATAATCCTCACAATTGGACATCTTGAAACCAGACGAGGAAAGTGTGTTAGAAACTCAGACTACAAAAAAACAGACACTTTTTGCAAAAATTATAGCAGTTGGAAGCAGTGGAGGGCAACAACTCTATTATAATTATGGGATATTGCTTGCAGTCGGTATAGGAGCAACTACAATTCAGATGTCTTTCATAACAGCTATTCAAAATCTAGGGACAACTTTACTTCAAGGATTTTTTGGTCGGTTGTCTGATAAGATAGGTAGAAGAATAGTTTTGATACTGGGATTCGTAATTGCTACAATCACTACTATTGTGATTTCACAGTTAGTTAGTCCATTAATCTTCATGATCATTATAGCTTTGTATTCTGTAGGTCTAAGTATGATCATTCCAACTTGGAATGCTTTACAGGGGGATATGAGTACAGAAGAAACTAGAACTCGTTTTATAAGCCAATTGGGGATGATAGCAACCATCGCTTCCTCTGTCATTCTGCTGATACTCGGATTTCTTACAGATAGATTACCAAGTGACTTGCTCAAGAAATATCGAACAATGATATTAATTGGATCCTTTTTCTTTGCAATTTCCGCTATCATTGTTTTATTAATTAAAGAAACTAATTCTAAAGAAAAAACAAAAAAGAAAGTTTCTCAATTTTTTCCCTTGAAAGATAAATCATTTTTAGTGTTTCTTGGATCAACTACACTTTGGTGGTTTGTGATGAGTTTCTTATGGCCTATTGCCCCTTTTATTATGGATAGCGTTTCTCCAACAACTTGGCAAGTTGCAGTATATTCAGCGGTTTTTTCAGCGTTTATCGCATTAGGTCAATTGATTAGTGGAAAATTCGCAGATAAGATAGGCAGGAAATTTACTACAGCTTTGGGTTTCATTATTTTGTGCTTTGTGCCTTTAATATTAGCTTTTACCAACTCATGGCATATAATACTTATCGCAAATATATTTGGTGGTATTGGGAATGGATTCTTTATGGTTGCTCTAAATTCAGAATTATTGCACATCTCAGGATCAGAATTGAGAGGAACATATACTGGAACATATAATTTGTTCACAGGAATCGTCACTTTTGCAGGTTCTTTCATTAGTGGAGCAATATTTGGGAAGATGCTTGAGGTCTATGATTTCTTATTTATAATGAAAGTTTACATGTTAATTATTGCAGCAGCAAGGTTTTTAGCTACTATTCCGCTCTTAGTATTATCTACAAAAGAGCTTAGAACAAGTAAAAATTGAATTAAGCAAATAACCTTTGTTAGCTCATTCATAAAAAGCTTAAAAAAAGAGTTTTAATCAATTTAAAATTATATGCAAGATATACCTTTGGAAAAACTTCCAACATCCTCGAAGAGGAAAATAGACTATAGAGAATTTCCATGGCTTATGCTAGATTATGTAGAAGTTGAGGAAGGAGTAAAACTCAGAGTTTTCAAAATTCCCTGCAAAAACAAGGATTCAAAGATAAAAATTCTAGTTGTTGCTGGCCTTGTTTCTCATTTCATAGGATGGATTGATTTAGATAAGCAATTATCAGAGATAGGTACAGTATATCACATCGAGTCAAGAGAAAAAAGCTCAGCAATACACTCAAAGAAAGATGCAGATTTCTCTTTGGAAACCTATGCAGATGATATTTACAAGATTACCCAAAATTACAACTTCGATGAGTACTATCTTTTCGGAGACAGTTTCGGTAGTGAAGTAGCTGTGATTTATTTAGATAAAGGATATCCATCACCTAAGGGACTCATACTAATCAGTCCGGTAGAGAGTTTTGCATTTTCAGGATGGATGAAAGCTCTGTTTAGTGTAGCTCCTCATTGGCTTTATTATCCCCTTTTACCTTTTCTTCTATTAGTTCTTAAGCACTTCAGAACTGATATGAAAAATGATGCAGGAACATATTATCTTAATAAGAGAAATATGACAACCAGCAAACCCAAAAGGATGAAGAAATGTGCATTGCATATGTTTAACTACAAATCAGAAGTAGATTATTCCAAAATCAAATGTCCCACTTATATTTTTGCAGCTTCTACAGATAAAATGCATTCTTATCAGCAAAGTGTCAATATTGCAAAGAAGATTCCTAATTCAACCTTTGAGAATCTGGTTCATTACCATAAGACTCACAGTAGAGTGACTTCTAACAAAATCAGAGATTTCATCCTAGATGTGGAAGGGAAAAAAGAGCAGAAAAACTGATATTCTTACTCTAGATATAAACTCTTTTCTTTTTGAATTCCTCTTGTTGCTAGTTGTATAAGAACGAACATCAAACCTGCAATCAGTAAGAAGTAAATTAACACCTCAGTAGTGAATTTGCCAGCTACCAAAAGTAAACACAGCCTATAACACCAGTAAAAAGGGTTGATAAGGAGTATTGTGGAAACTGTAAGAGGACTAGTTAATACTATGAAATAGAAAAACATAGCAAGTCCTATTGAAACTAATGGACTGATTCTTTCTGCTGCTTCTCTTGCCAAGTTTGTATCCACCGCCATTGTAATTAAGGTAGAAATAAGAAGTGCTAAAACAACAAAAATGAAGCTTAATACAATTGCACCTCCTCCCAAGGTCTTGAAATTTAAACCGAATATATCAAAGAGATCTCCTGTTGATGATCCTGAAAGACTGGTAGCAACTAGAATTCCTAAAACATATGAAAGTGTAGACCCCAGAGAGGCTACAAGACCAGTGATAACTTTTGAGATAACCAATAAACTATGTTTATGAGTATAAGCTAACAGTATTTCCATTGTTCTCATTCTTTTTTCTCGTGCGAAACCAATTATAGAATATGAACCTGAATTAAGTGCTATTAGAAGAAAAATCATATAACTCAGAGGCATTGCAACAGCTGCAGCTTTTGGACCAAGTATTGCTTCTTCATCTAAAGATGCTGGAGGGAGTTGAATACTCTGAATATTCGGGATTGATTTATTTGCAATAAAATTACTCATTATTTTTGAAGCAATTGTATATATCTCTGTAAAAAGAGACGAGGTAAAGAGGGACTGAGTAGCATCTATAGTATAAATAGAAGGCGAACCAGTAAACGCTAATTCTGAGAAGTTAGAAGGTATATAAGTTCCAAGTTCTCTAGTTTGCTGTACTTCTGTAAAATTGGCTGCTTCCTCTATTGTTATTGTGTCATCATTTTCATAATATAGACTAATATTACCAATTATGGCATCTCCAATATTCACTCCAGTATATCCTAAATCATCACTATATACAAGCAGAGTTATAGCTTGTTGGGTTGTAAAAAGAGATGGTAAGCCTAAGAGAATAAACATCATAATAAAAGGACCACCAAAGACAAAGATAGCAACCCTTTTTCTGAATAACATAGAGAGATCTTTTTTCAGAATCGCTCGAAATTGTTTAAGTGATATATCAGATTTTGCCATTCAAATCCCTCCAAAAGGTATCTGTATATCATTTTTCTTTGAATTAAAAACTCGAACTATTGCATCTTCAAAATCCTTAGTTTCTGGAGCATATTTCTCAATTATTTCTTCTCTCTTTCCTTGAAAGACTAATTTACCTTTTACAAGAATTCCGCAATATTCTGCTAATTCCTCTAAATCGGAAACTATGTGGGATGATAAGAGAATAGTTTTCCCTTGTACTTCTGAAAGATCTTTGATTATTGATCTGATATATTTAGCTCTGGCAATATCTAACCCACTTGTTGGTTCATCCATGATAAGAAATTCTTTATCTGTGATTGCTGACATAATAAAACAGATAGCTCTTTGTTCTCCACCAGAAAGCTTGGAGAAAGGTTTATTGAGTAATTCTGGAGTTATTTCCAATCTGTTGAAGAAATCAGATAATGCAGGTTGAACTGTATCCATTTTAATCTTGTGTAGTTCAAGAAAAAATTTGATGTTCTTCCTTGAGGTGAGATCATAATAAGCTGCTGAGAATTGAGGAAGCAATCCTATCTTCCCTCGAATTTCCTTGGGATTAGAAGAAACATCAATTCCGTTTACAA
>DAOVKB010000097.1:0-3779 GCA_030631995.1 archaeon
AGGTTTGACAAAAGACGATCTTGACTTGGCTTTAGGAACTTTTGAGAAATTAGGAAAAGAATTGAAAATCTTCTAATCATCTTATCTTCTTTTTTTCTTTTTTCCAAATCATAATATTTCTTTTGTATATTATGTCGTATGCTAAACATAGAATCTCTAAAAATATTTGTTGGTAAATTCTTGTTCCATCTTTGTAGTTATTCTCTTACGTATTGATTGGTAAATAATCGATAACTCACCAAGTACCAATAGAAATTAAAAAATAAAAACAAAAAAAGAACAGAATACTGACAGAAATAAGGAAAAAAAGGAGAGTAGATGATGTTTTCGAGTGCACCTGTTAATCCTTTTCTGGTTAGGTTGGAGGCTCGCTAGAGTTGAAGCAATCGTATGCAATCTTCCAAGAACCATCAGATTGCCTTTCGTATAGGGTTAAGGCTTTACCATCTCGCATTGCATGTATTGTCTCGCCACCCGCCTTGGGAGTCAAATCTAACTTGTATTTACACCGAGTTAATCCCAAGTCACCATATACCTTAACCTCCTCTATACTAGTGATGACTAAATCTAAATTCATCTTATCGAATACGGGCTTCATTCCTTCTCGTATCTGCTCTTTTCCGATTCTAGCAGGAGTGTCTGGTGGCATCTGTCTCCCATCATCAATCCATAAGGAAATCCAAAAATCAAAATCTCCAGTGTTACAACCGACAGCATATTTGTTCAACATCTCTTTTAACGCAGTGATGTCGCTCTTTCTCTCTTCACCCATTTCCTATTATCACCTCTTCTTAAAATTTAACTCCCAACGAATAAAAATGTGTTGCTTAATGATAACGTTACTATTCCTTCTTGGTACTTGTAGAGCTCTCACCTAGGAGCTACACCATTATATAGGACGTATCAACGCTTAAATCTTATCCGCAAGTTCTGCTAAATGTCCTACTACTATTGTTCCTATTATTTGTGGTGAGAACGAAGTAGCTACTACAATGAGTAACAGATTAATGGATGAAGGCATATTTGCTTTACCAATAATGTTTCCAATGGTACCAAGGGGAACGGCAAGAATCAGAGTTATGATGAATGCAGGTTTAACTAAAGACGATCTTAATTTAGCTTTGGGAACTTTTGAGAAACTAGGAAGAGAACTCAAAATCTTCTAATCTTCTTTTTTCTTTCTTCTTATTTTGGTTCAGATAACAAAAAAAATATTGTTTCTTTCTCGTCTTAATTCATTTTCGACATTTTCCATCCCTATTTAAATTTTCAATTTCACCAACTACTAGTTTTATCTAGCTACTTTTTTCTCCTTTTTTCTTTTTAATAAATCAACAAAAGCTTCCAATCTTGTTTGATATCCTGTCTCTCCTGTTTGTTCATCGATTACCAACGATAAGAAAGGCATATCATACTCCCTACTAACTTGAGGAGCTATACTTCGAGTAATTATTTCAGGCATACAAGTAAAGGGGTATAGGTGAATCAATCCGTCCCATTTCTTCTTCTTGTAGAGAATTATATCTCCTATATTTTCTTGAGCTTCTCCTCCACATCTTTGTCCTATATATGGTTTAGCTACTCTTCGAGCTTTTTGATAAGGTAAGGTTATAAATGGGTTGATTTTTCGTCCAAAATCGATAAGCATTCCTAAAGAAACACAGTTTTTAGTAATTACTCCTAATTTATTCAGTTTTCTATGAACATCTAGATTTAAAGCAGGTTCTAGAGCTACATAGATCTCTCCACACACACCAATCTTTATGGCTTCTTTCTCTTTTTTCCTATCAATCTCAATAGTTTTATCGAACAGCTCTGGAAGTTTTTTACCATATTCCCTTAAGTTTCCTAAACCTTGTATTTCCACAATCTTTCTGTGAGCTTCTTCAGCGAGCCTATCAGCCTGATTCTTTTCAAGTTCTAAGGTTCTATATTTGAAATGTAGCTCGTCCACCAACTCAATATATCTAGTTTTGATCCAAGTGACTCTAAAAGCTTTAATTGTTTCCCAAACAGTACAATTGTTGCTTTCAGCTTGTAATGATTTAATAAGACCAAGTGGTTTATCATAAATTGGAATAGGAACAAATTTGAAATCATAACCTAAATCCTCTAAAATGACTTCTTGAACAGGCCAATAAAGACCAAAGCGACAATACATATTCCCTCCTCCTATTCCGAGCTCATCAGCACCCATATCTAGCATCTCTATAAAAGTTCCAAGAGTTAACTTGAAGGGTGTACAAACGAATTCTGGTGAATAACGTGACCCAAGTTCAGAAGTTTTCCTGCTTGGTTTTTTTGGAAGCATAATATCTGTTCTTCCAAGTTCTCTAAGAACTATTTCGAAAACATATGTTAAAGATCCAAAGTGTGGATAAGTAATTGGCAATTTAATTCCTCCTATCAATCATATCAAAAAATGCTTCTAAGCGTGTACTAAATCCTAATTCAGATGTTAGTTCATCTATAACTAGTTGTAATAATGGAGTCTCAGGTTGTCTTTTTGAATATCTCGCAGCTAGTTCTAAAACAATTGAATCTGGACCACAACTGAAAACAGCTAGTTGTAATATTCCATCTATTGTATTGTTTTCTAGAAAATACATTATTGTTCCAAGAATCTCTCTTTCGTATTGGAAATACAAATTAAAATTAAGTTTTTCCATCTGATTTTCAATTGTACATCTAGGCATCTGTAGAGAAGTAATAAGATTTACACCCTTTTGTAATAAATTTTCTCTGATATCTAAACTAGACAATTTATCATTTAACATATAAGGATGACCTACTAAAGCAATTTTCAGTGGCTTTTTTCTCTTTTCCAAATTTGGTTTTCCATTGAGAAAAATCTGAGAGTTTATCCATTTTTCTAAGTTTTGTTCAGAGAGATGTAATTGCTCTTCAAACTTTCTTTGAGCCTCAAAAGCTCTAATTCCAGCTTTAAGAATTTTTAGAGGATTGTAAGTGAATTTAAAGCCTATTTCGAAGATAATCCTAAGAAGTCTTCTCTTACCATGGTTTGCTTTAGCTTTTGAAAAATAAGGCATTATAATTTCAGGAAAATCAGGAAAGAGAGAATTCAAAACCTCAGCAAGACCAATGAATTTAGGACAACCAACATTGATTTCATGATCACTACCAAACCTTGGTATGAAGAAGTAATCTACTTTGTCTTTAAGATAGATAGCATGTCCAAAATATAATTTTGTGGAATAACAATCTTCATCAGGAGCATATCTTACCGCTAAATCTTTGATTGTTTTATTTGTTTCTGGCGAAATAATCACCTCAGCCCCAAGTTCCTCAAAAAACTTTTTCCACATAACCTCAAATTTGTAGTAAAGCAAAGCTCTTGGTATGCCAACTTTTTTCTTCATTTCTTTTCCCCTATACCCTAAAGACATTTATTTTAAGTTGATTTTATAGAGAATATAGTTGCAAATTATTATGCCTATTATTGCTTGAATTTACTTTAAAAATAAAAACTTTTTTGTTAAATTGTACAAAAAAAACATTAATTGAAAACTCAAAAACGTAACTTAACTCAAGAACTTACAACATCACGTAATGTTTTCAGATGCACTTTGAGATAATATAAGAAGTAGATTCGATATAATGCTATTGTAGTGGAAGAAAAACTCACTTTGTCTCTATCAAAAACAATAGGCGTTTAGTGATAGGTGTTTCTATTGAATCTTGAGGAAATCGCAAAATATCATAGCTGTCAATTAATCACAAGTAAATTAATATATTAATTCTTTTTTCTTTCTTTATCA
>DAOVKB010000114.1:0-1983 GCA_030631995.1 archaeon
ATATATCGATTGCGAAATACGAACACAGAGTGTTTGTTGTGATGTTAAATGATAATTGGGAAGTAATTGGAGATGAAGTAGGGAGAAAGAATCTTTTTGAGAGTATGGTTGATACGTCTTTTTTCTTTGAGAAGTATCTTGGAATAAAACTAATCCCGATTCTAGAGTTGAAGTGGTACCCAAATAACACCAGCAAAGAAGTAGTGGATTTGATTGCTTTAAATGATGCTGGAGAAATACTGAATCTTCAGGACGATTGGGACATAGTCTATGGTAGATCACCTGAAAATCATGGTTTCGATTTATTACTAACATTCTCGAATAGAACTTCAGAGCATTATGGGTTTGCGTACTACGAAAGAAATGCTGCTTTTCACTTTGGTCAATCAGAAGAACTAGGGGAATATAGCTGGATTGCTATAGTTGAAGACTGGGCTGAGAATCTTATTCAACATGAAATCAGCCATAATTTCGGTGCTCACGATAGAGATAGATTGGATTTCCCACCTAGTGTAATGAGTAAGCCTTCAACTCCTGAACAAGCAATTGCTGATTTTACAACCAATTTACTTTGGCTTCAAGTAAACAACTGGTTAATTGAAGACATTTTACTAATTTTGAAGAATAGAGCTATGTTCGATTAATATTGTACTTTACAAAATCGAAAAGCTTAATTATATACGTAAAAGGGAGATAGTGTGGAAATTTGGCCGGATGGTCTAGCTTGGTATGGCCCTGGGTTTGGGACTCAGTGATCCCGAGTTCAAATCTCGGTCCGGCCACCATTTTTACTCTCTTGTTTCAGAGAACTTTTTATAAATGAGTGATTGAATGAAAAACCTATGAAGATAGGATTTGTTACAGATAGTGGTTCAGATATCGATCTTGATTATGCTGAAGAAATAGGTGTAAAAGTTGTTCCTTTGAGTGTAACTTTTAGTGATGCAGTTGATGTTGTACATAAAGAGGATAGAAGTTTTAATCTTGATTCCTATTATGGTAAATATGACTCAGTTGACGATTTCTCTGCAAAAACTGCTCAACCAACCCCTAATGATTTTTTTACTGTTTATGAAGAACTAGCAAAAGATGGAGTAGAAGAAATAATTGTAGTGACTCTAAGTTCGGGTTTAAGTGGAACGCTTAACAGCGCACGTTTAGGGGTAAATATGCTTAAAAGGAAAAATGACAAAATTAAAGTTCATCTTGTTGATGCATTGAATGCTTCATATTCTGAAGTGTTGTTGATAGAAGAAGGTATGAAACTAAAAAAACAGGGTTTGAAGGGCGAGGAAATAGCAATAAAACTAAGAGAAAAAGCCAAAACCATCAAAACTTACATACTTCTTCCTTCATTGAAATATTTACGTAAGGGTGGTAGAATCTCAGTAACAAAATATATTCTTGGAACACTGCTAAGAAAGAAGCCAATTACTGTTGTCAATGAAGAAGGTAAGAACGAAGTTGCTACAACTGTAACAGAAACAGACGAGGGTATTCATAAGATTCTAGAATTAACCTCAGAGAATTTTACCAACTTTCCAAAACAAGTTATTATTATCCATGGTAATAATCTGGAATATGCTGGAAGAATGGAGAAACAATTAGAGCAACATTTCAAAGATGTGAAAATAAGAACAATATGTACAGGGGTTACAATTTCTGCACACACAGGACCAGATGTTGTTGCCTTGATATCTGAATTCTGATACTTTCTATTCGTTCAATCTTTCCGAAGTCATAAGCGCTCTTAGATAATCATTCAACGAATGAAATCGTTCTTTGTAGCTCTTCTTCGGATCCATGAATATTTCTCTGCTCATCGTGTGGAACTTTTGTTCTTGTTTTTCTATTATTGTATTATTTTTCGTTCTTATCAATCTAATTCTAGGTTGCTTCTGTATATACACGATTAGATCTAACCATTTTTCAGCTGTAGCTGGATTTAGACCTACTTTTTGGAGTTTAGATTTTGGAAAGGGA
>DAOVKB010000054.1:0-8088 GCA_030631995.1 archaeon
GTTGCTATCAACCGCTTCCCATTTGATGCTGATGAAGAAATCAAATGGATTAAAGACAAATGTGATGCTCTGGGTGTAACTGCAGCTGAAAGTGAAGTCTTTATGAAAGGTGGTGAAGGAGGAATTGAACTAGCAGAAGCTGTTCTTGGAGCTATTGAGAAAGGTGAAGGTGACGTTAAATTCGCTTATGAGCTTGATGATCCAATCAAGGTTAAAATCGAAAAGATCTCTAAGAAAATCTATGGTGCTGAAGATGTAGAATACTCTCCTCAAGCACTCCAAGATATTGCTTCTATTGAGAAACTCGGCTTCGCTGACTTCCCAATGTGTATGGCTAAAACTCAGCTTAGTCTTTCAGACAAAGTAGGTTTAATGGGCGCTCCTAAAGGTTGGACACTCAATGTTGATGAAGTTCGTCTTTATACTGGTGCACGTTTTATTGTTCCAGTTTGTGGTAGAATGTTCTTAATGCCTGGTCTACCTCCAGTACCAGCTGCAAATAGAATGGATTACACAGAAGATGGAAAAATAATAGGGTTAAATTAAACCCTACTAATTTTATTTTTTTACTATTATTATTCTATGAACAAATTTGCAAAAGATTTTTATTTTTAAAAGATTTCACTGATATTTGTTATGACTATCCTTATTACAGGTTTAACAGGCTTTCTCGGTTCTCATTTAATAAAAGAGTTAAGATGTAAATATCCAACTAGAGAGATAACCGCACTAGTCCTTCCACATGAAAGAGAAATGTGTGAGAAATATCAAAAATATGAAATAAGTTTCTCTTTTGGAGATATAAGTTCAAGGGATAGTCTGAAAGGATGTTTAGATGGAATTGAATCTGTGTTCCATCTTGCTGCAATTGTTGATGATCTTGCACCAATGTCAAGTTTTTACAAAATAAACCATTTAGGAACAAAAAATCTACTAGAAGAATTTGTTAAGGCAGATTCAAACACTTTCATTTATATGAGCTCATTAGGTGTTTATGGCTTTAATTTACTTGATTATCCTATAGATGAGGAATATGAAGTTGATTTAATTCCAGGATACAGAGAAAGCAAATATCTAGGTGAAAAAGAGGTTTTCAAGTATGCTGAAGAGTTTGGATTCAAAGCTTCAGCTTTAAGACCACCAATTATTTTTGGTCCCGGAGATTATCATTGGACACCTAATATATTCAATTTAGTTGAGAGTGGTAGAAAAATACCACTGATAAATGGAGACAATGTTGTTTATGCTTATAGTTATGTTTGTGATATAGTTGAATCTTTAATGAAAATGGAAGAATTAGATGAATCAAAAGGGGAGGTATTTAATCATACCAGTTTTCAAGTAACAAATAAAGAATTGTTCGAAACTGCAGCCAAAATAAGTAACGTAGAGTTTCAATCTTTCAATCTTAATTATAAAATAGCTATGGTGGTGGGATTGTTTGGAGAGTTGCAATGGAAACTATTCAAGAAGAGACCACTACTTAATGGATATAGAGTTAAACAAATGGGAAAATCAAGACTAGTGAATACAGAGAAAATTGAAAAGAAGCTCGGAGTCTCAACTCAGAAATCTTTTGAGGAAGCTTTAAGGGAAACATATCAATGGTATAAGGATAAAATCTAGTTTAGACTATTCATTTACACAGAAAAAATCTTAAGTGCCTTTTGAGTTTTTAGGTTTATTATGTTAAATTTACACAGAAGAGATACACCAGTATTAGATTTTCTCAATGAGTGCAATAAGAGTACCCTTCCTAAGAAAATTCTTGATTGTGGTGCTGGTGGTGGTTCACCTCCCCTTGCTATTTTCCATAATGAAGGATATGAAACTCATGGAATAGAGATTTTGGAAAGTCAGGTTGAAAGAGCAGAGAGTTTTGCTGAAAAGCATAATATGGAATTCAATATTATTAAAGGAGATATGCGAGAACTTCCTTATGAAGATGAATCCTTTAGTTTTGTTTTCAGTCATCATACGATTTTTCACATGAGTAAGAAAGAGGTAGGAAAAGCTATCGAAGAAATGCAAAGAGTATTAGTACCTAATGGTCTAGTCTTCATTAATTTTCCTTCATACGAATGTGTAGGATATGGAGAAGGAAAGGAAATAGAAAAGGGAGAGTTCCTACAATTGGAATTTGGAGAAGAAGTACTTCATTCCTACTATGAAGATAGGGAAGCAGATATGTATTTTGAAAATTTCGATTTCATTTCCATAAGAAAATGGGTTTTGCTAAAAAACGAAGGATGGGTAGACAATATGGGAATGATTGAATACATAGCTAAGAAAAAAGTGTAGTAGATGTTTTATCTTCCCTCTTTAATTCTCATCTTTGTTGAGAAATTTAAGTTTTAGCTCTTTTTTCCCTTCTTCTGGCCCCCTAAGGTATGATACAATTACTGCTAATATTCCTACCCCAACAAAAATAGCAAACATGATTTTCATAGCTGGGATGTAATTTATTGGATCCTTAACTGGTAATCCATTATTTCTATGAAAAGCGTTTCTCAATATAAAGAATACTGCTGTTGATAAAGCTGTTCCTAAACTGAATCCAACTTGAGTAGATAGATTCATAAGACCACCTGCAACACCTAGTTTATCTTTTGGAGCTGCTGACATAATAGAATTAGAATTTGGTGAGATAAACGCTCCAAGCGACATCCCAAGAATAAGTGCTGCTATTACAAAAAACCAGTATGAAGTATCTTCTTTGAGGAAAATTGCTAATAGCATTAGATCAACAGTAATTCCAATCATCCCTATAGAAGATATTATTCTAGGATCTATTCTATCTGAAAGCTTGCCAGAAAATGGTCCTACAATCGCCATTCCAACTGGTGCTCCAATGATAACCAATCCTATTTGTATAACATCCATATTCTGCATTTCTCTTAAATAGAAAGGTAGTTGGTAGAAAATAACATTTAGACTTTGATAAGCTAAAACTGCAGCTAAAATACCAAAAGCGAATCTTCTGTTCTTGAACATATTAAGGTCTATAATTGGTTTCTTCGTTCTCTTTTCCCAAAGGATGAAGATAACACATAATACAATGCTCGTAGCTATACCTATTCCTCCCCAAAGCACTGGATTAGGTATATTTTGATCTACAAAAACTGTTAAACTGAAAACTAACAAAGTTAAGAACAGCATGAAACTAACTGAACCAATAACATCTGCTTCTCTTCTTTCTTCCTGCATTGGAGGTGTTTTTGGAATAGCAAACTGAACATAAATTATTGCTATTATTCCTAGTGGAATGTTTATGTAGAAAATACTAGGCCATCCAAATCTATCGGTTAATAGTCCTCCTAATATTGGGCCAACAGTGATCCCTGCAGCTATTATTAACGCGTTTAATCCTAATGCTGTCCCTCTATTCTCTTTGGTTGTAAACCTTGTAATAATTGCAGTTCCATTTGCCATCCCACAACAGGCTCCTAAAGCTTGTAGAATTCTTGCTAAAACTAGCCAAAGCAACGTTGTTGATAACGCACAAAGAAGAGATCCGATGACAAAAATCATTGATCCTATTTGTAGAATAATCTTATTGCTAAACCTATCTCCTAAATCACCAGCAATTGCTGTAAAACCAATTAAAGTTAAAAGATAAGATAAAATTACCCACTGAGCAATATTCTGTTCTACTCCGAGATCATTAGCTATTACTGGGAGGGAAACATTGGTGATAGTACCATCAATAGAAGCTATAAAGACGCCAACCCCAACTGAAGTTATTAAAACAGCAATGCTTACTTCTTTAGATGATGGAGCTTTATTGGGCTTTTGGAGTTCTGAGGATATGGTCTCTTCTTCTATGTTAGTAGAGGAATCCGCAGTTACATCTTTCATAGCGAGCAGCATATCTCAAATCAACTAAAATAAAAAGTTTTGGAGAGTATCAACAGTAATTTTTTATAAATTATTTTTCACTTTTTTCTTCTTCTGTTTCGTAAGTAATCTCACAAATCCTATGTTTGCTTTTTGTTAAATTAACTTGAACCTGGCTTGATTTTTTCAGCCACTTCTCACAGGTATTGCAGATTACCTCATCAGGGTATCTCCAATAATTACAAACTACAAGGAATTTTGTTTCATCAAAAAAGAAATCTGAGATGAAAGGTGCTTTATTAAATAATTGAATCAACTTAATCATTGGATCTAAATCCTGATAGATCTGTTCTCCTATATCTTGCTTAATAAGATCAATTGTTTCTTTCCTATCACTAATTCCCATCTCTCGAATTGTTTGATCTTCTCTATAGGAGATTGTTTCTCTATTAACTCCTCTAGGTGCAATTTGAAATATGCAATCTTTGACATAGCTGTATTCTCCTGCACATCTTATTTCATTACTAACTATTGGTTCATCGAGAATTTGACTAAAAATAGCTTCTAGCATCCCCTCTATATATGCACAAGCTTTTGTGGCTATTACACCAAGAGAATCTGTCCAAATTGAGTTTTTGAGAGAAACAGTTGCAACTTTTTCATCTGGGTCAAAGTGCAGTATATTTATGACTCCCCATCTATTTACTGTTGGAGATCTTAATATCGCATCCAAGTAGGTTCTTGACGAATCGGAATGCTCTGGTCTTAATCTAGACAAAATTGCTTTACCCGCCTCATAACCAATTTTCCCTAATATTTGAGAAATCGCATCTTTTCTCCCTTCAAATTGACCGTAAAAAAGCTCTTGAAAGATGTTAATTGCATTATCTCTTAAAGAGCTTAAACAATTACCAACTTCAGGGAAATCATCTAGAATGGGTTTGGAGTAAGTGATAATTATGAACATTTCAGAAAGTTCGATTAGTTTACTGATAGTCTTTGACATCTCTTCTTCTAATGAAGAAATAGTTAGATATTCTGTAATAGTTGGATCAAAGATAACAAAGGAAAGCATAAATTGTTCGGCACCTCCGCGAGCTAGGGGATTAGGTATAGAAAAAAACATGCTTGAATATACAACATTAGCCATTGCGTTGACAAAAGCTCTATGCTCTTCCAAGAAATTAAAATCCATTAGTCTAGTTAGGGAAGCAGTTATTCTTTCATCTTGTATCTCTGCAACATTAAATAGTAACCTAGGGCCTAACCTTTGATCAAAGTGAAATAACATCACGTTAATTCTATTTCTAAGATCTGCTCTTTCAGCCATCTGCCATCATCTTTTGAGATGCATAAAGATACGCTAAGCAGAAGGAGGGGTTAATTTCTGCTGTACGTATAACATCAGTTGCCTGAATAAGCTCGTCGTATTCATCCTTGCTTTTAAGATATTGATAGAGTATATTCGAGCCTATTCCAGTTAGAATAATCACTTTGAGTTCATTCTCAAATAACTTTCTTCTAATATTCTGATTTATCTCCTCTAGAAGCTTTGTTTTGAGTAAGTGTGCGATCTTAATTAACTCATAATCATCGAAGGAATCATCAGTGATACGTAACATATTTTTGAGTCTATTTAATGAATCTTCCTTGAATTTAGCTTTCTTATCAGAAGTGTCAACAATATAATCTGTGGGATGTAGATCTTCAGTTATCAGAAAGATATCAGCTGTTTGAGAGTAAGCTTCAAACGGTAAATTGTAAATGTATCCATCATATTCAAGGTTTGGTTGAATAAATGCAGCATTTGTTTCTAGTAGACCAAAATAGAGTATTTCATTGTTCTTGATTCTATCATAATCAGAAAGTGATTGAGAAAGTATTCTTTCCTCTTTAATTGGAATGAAGCTTGTTGTCCTAGTTGAGAAATCTACGATTAATGCATCTTTCTTAATTAGCTTCCAGACACCTATACCAAGAGCTTTCCATCCTGCTGATACTATTTTATGTGGAACTCTTAATGCAGCTTCTACTGTAATGAAATTACCGTCAATTGTATAACATACTATATTTGTAGGTAGAATAAATTTGGTTAGAGAATCTACAACATACTCAACAGTTTCTTTTGGCGAAGAGAAAAACGAACTAGTTATTGTTAAGATGAACTTTCTTATACTATAATCTGCATAAGAGCGAAGTAGCGTTTTCAGTGTGCCTTCTAATTCTGATCCTCTGGTTCTTACTGGAAGATAAAAACGTTCAAATCTCAAAGGTTCTTCTGGATGAGCAGGATCTATAATAATAATATTTTGAATAGTGGCTCCGAATTCCAATACGGCAATATTGCCTTTTGTTGTTGAAAAATTATCTGTCCGCTTAAGTGCCATCAATTATTTCTCTATTGAATTTCATTAATAAGAATTGAGATACTTTCCCTACCTTCGTCTAAATCCAGTACCTTCTGGTTCCTCTTCCTCTTCTTCTTCAAGTTTCTTTGATTTCTTTTCAGTTGCTAATTTGGCTTGTTTCTTAGCAAGTTCTGGGTAGTCTTCAGATAGGTTTGTAATTAGCTTAGCTTTTGGGTAGATGTTTTGTATATGAACACATATTTCAGCTAAATCATCATTGTCTATATATTCACCAATGAAATGTTCTTTACCGCTCTTAAGAGAGATTACAAGTATAGCTTTCTTTTTGTGTTTCCAGAGATCTAAAGAGATTTTTCGAGGAATTTTTGATAATCCATACTTCCTTATCTCCCTAAGAGTAATCTCACCCTTTTTCAAACGTAAACCTGTTGTTAAAAGGGGTGATGAGCGATATTTAAGCACATCTCCTCTGATCTCAATGTAATCTCTTCCATAAGATAGTTCATGGAACACTCTTACTGAAAAAAGAAGTAAAGGAAGAACAGTAACTACAATGCTAGTAGCTAAGATAATAAGATCCTCAGGTCTTTCTCTTATATCAAAGAAATAAATACTTACTATCATAATTAAACTAAAACATAAATTTAGGATGAAATCTTTCCAACCGAATCTTGTTGGTTTCTTTGAAATTACAGCTGTTTTTTGTTCTTCCTCATTCATTTAATACACCTATTTTCTAAGGTTTCTAAATACGTTGGAAATAGCATCAATAGAATTATTTGAAGCTGTTATTGGAATTACACAACCAGGTGCTATTATTATTCTTCTCTCATTTTCCTCTGAGACCTTAATAGCATTTTGGATATTTTCGACAATTTTTGGAACATCTCCATCAACAAGTGTTTGCGTTTCATCAATCCCTGCAAATAATCCTTTATCAAACATCTTTGCTGCTTCACTCATCGATGGCCATGTTAGTTGGTCATGCCAATTTAGTGCATCAACATTAAGCTGTTCTGAAGCTTCTCTAAATTTAATCTCTTGACCATGGACATGCAGAACTACAAATTCAGCTTTTTTCTTGAGTTGATTTATAATTTTCTTAAGAAAAGATACTTCAAACTTGCCAACTTCATCCCAATTTAATTCTGTCTTTCTTAGATGTTGTGATGCAAGAAAAATGCCTTCTGCTCCTTCATCTAATGAGGAGAGAGCAAATTCCACCATTGTGTCTTGAAGAGTGTGCAACGCATCAAGCATGACATCAGGTTTTTCTCTAAAATTTTTTACCAGATTATTATCCATTTTTGATGCCACCATCAACGGAGAAAAAACTGTCATCATTTTAGGAAGAAAATCAACTTCCTTATGAATCAGCTTTACTAATTGTAATTGCTTTCCAAATTCACCCTCGCTAGTGTCTACTGGCTCTAATACCTCCCAATCTTGAAGAGTTTTTATTGTGCATTCTTTGCATCTAGTGCTCCCAGTAATAGAATCATATTCTTCATCAATCTTGCAACCAAAATCAACAACGGGATAACGACCGTGGGGAGATATTTTCATCAGATCAAAGTTATGACGATGATAAAATTTTACATGAGTTTCTGCTAATTTAATCGGATCTCTATCATCGTAAGGAAAATGTTTCCATAAACTAAACAAAGTACGCTCAGAATTCTGACCTTTCAATGTGTCCAATAGAATTTCCAACTTTTCCATAAGCCCTCTTTATTCTTAATATTATCAAGCTTGTGGTATTGAAATTTTATCAATCTATAACTAGAAAAACCTAGTCAATCGAATAACTTAAAAACAAGAATATAAACCCAAAACCGAGAATAATGTCACAAGAACGCAAAGTTGTTAGGAAGAAGAAGAA
>DAOVKB010000081.1:0-4963 GCA_030631995.1 archaeon
ATCAGGACAGGATATTATTTGTTAAACACAAGTATGGTGTAAGTGAGGGATTGTGGACACTTCCTGGAGGATATGTGGAGCTTGGTGAATCCCTAACCAGTGCAATAGAACGAGAAGTGCTTGAGGAAACTGGTGTAAAAACTCAAGCATTAGAACTACTTGCAATACGCCATATGACTAATGAAAAAGAAGGAAAAGGATTAATCTCCGATTTGTACATAGTTTTCAGATTGGAATACTTAGGTGGGGAACCATTAGCTGGTGATTTTCTTGAAGTATCTGATGCACAGTTTCTTCAAGTAGCTAATCTAGATACTCACCCTATTTCGGATTTAAGTAAACACATAGTTCAACAGAAAACTAAGAAGTCTGGATTCAATCTTCTTCCCTATCAACCAAGTTCAGAAATCAAAGATGAACTCAATGTGTATACATATCAATTATTTGGGTAAAAATCTTAGTCAAGCATAGTCGTTCCGCGTGTTTTTCTGTTTTTAGAGGAATAGTTTAGAGAAAGAGTTATACAAATAACTTATCTTTTTAAGAAAAACACCCCTAGAACCCACTTGCTTTAGAAAATTAAAAGATAAGGCTTTTATTTAAGTATTAATATCAATTACTCACGAATGCAAGAAGACATAGAGGCGGTTCTTGAAAGACAAACGGTTCTGGGTAAGTTCTTAGACAGGCTAAATTACAGAACCCTCCGCTATATATACACATTAATGAATAGCCTGCTAAGCTCTATAGATCGTTTTCTTAGTTCAAACGAGGATAGTTTATACAATCATAGAACATCGCTCTTATCATCAATGTCTTTGCTTGCACGAACCTTTTATCAAAGTTCATTAGTTGATTATCTTAAATCAGGTAGCAGAGCAGCAGAAGAGTTCAAAGAGGAAGTGGAAAGAGCATTCCTAAAAGGTATGAGCGAACGCGAACTTATAGTTCAGAAAATCGATAGCTTAGTTATAAGATCCAACGATCTTTTTAGGCTTAAAGAAGAAACAAATAACCAATGGCAAGATGTCTATTATAGAACTTCTCCTGAATCAACAACTGAAAACAACATAAGGAATAATTTAGCTCTTGTTCTGGAAAAACAGGATGAATACAACCAATTACATAAATCAGGTCTATCAGATTTAGAAAATATACAAATTCAGAAGGACTTAATCAGCCAAACAACTGATCTCTCTTTCCAAGCAATTGATCTTGCAGATAAAGCTCAGATGACATTACATGAGATGTTAGTCATTTGTATAAATCCTCTAGTTTCTATTTTCGAAGATGAAGTATCAAGTGCCGAGAAGATATTATCACAGATTCAATTAAAGGGTCAGAAAAAAAATGATGATCTTAGTGATGACGAAATAGGAAAACTTTGCGATGTTCTTTCCTGGGGGCTTGATGACATAAATAACTATGATGATTTGACAAAGTTAGGTAAGGAATTTCGTAATGAATTTGCTTCTATTTTATCTGATTTTCTTGTTTATTTAGTTGATATTGATCTAGGAATACAAGAGCTTGAATCATTTATTTTAGAAAGCTCAGAAAAATGATTAATAAAAAGAAGGATTTTTAATTCTCATTAGGTTTTTATTCTTAATGAGCTATGATTTGTTTCTTAGTAGAGACCATTTAACCTTCTCGTGTGCTCACTTTGTTGTTGGACAGAAAATCTTAGAACCCTTACATGGTCATAACTACAAAATTCTAATAAACATTTACGGAGACCAAGGAAAAGACAATATGGTTATTGATTTTCACATTATCAAACGTATTCTACAACCAATAGTTGATTCCTTAGATCATTATATTCTAATTCCAACGAAAAATAAGTATCTCGAGTTAAAGGAAAAGAAAGGACAACTGATAATCCGTATCCCACATTATGATAAAGAATATGAATTTCCAAAAAGCGATATTGTCATGTTACCAATTGAAAACACCACTGTTGAAGAGTTAAGCCATTATTTTGTAAAGAAATTAGCAAATATTGAAGAACTAAAGAAAGATAACATCGATCAAGTTACTGTTACGGTTTTTGAATATGAGGGTATGGGAGCAACATATGAACTCTTTCCAAGAAACAACAAAAAGGTTTAATTGAGAATTCCTTTAGACGAAATTAATTTCTATACCTGTTTTTGCACACCAATTTATTATAGATTTTGCTATAGTGAACTTCTTCAGCTTTCTTTGCTTCATATTTTCGGAAAGCACATCCTCTTTCGAAAATTTACCAATGGTTTGACCAAAATCAAACCCTATTAATGTAGCATTTCTTGCTTTCATTAGAGCAGATAAACATACAGCTCGATCTCCGTCTGTAAACCCTAGAAAATTAAATGTCCCATTTACAGGTTGGGATTGTGTTGTGATCAAGAAATTCATCTTAGAGATTTTTTTGATATGCTCATCAACTAAATTTGCATTATCTCCATGTACATGCAAAAGAATTGTAGAACCTTGTTTTTGAGCAGATATTTGATCTTCAATTTTACCATCAATATCCGTAGTTATAAAATCAGGTATAATATTCTTCGATATTAGAAAAGAAGTAGCTCCATCCGCACACATAAGAAGTTTATCAGTAATAGAATTGCTTGAGAGATAAGTATTGAATTCTTGTTCTAGATTTACTCCAGGAGCGAGAATAACAATTTCTTGTGCTTTGATTTTTCCTTGTAAATCGCTTTCAGATAAATTAGACTGATATAATTCTGCGATTGAGGTGAGGGCACTAACATCTTCTTTTGAATCAATATTTAGATACTCGCATATTTTTGGGTACCAAAATTTAAGCCAGTTTTCCAGAGTAAAATCTAGGTTTTCTAATTCATGGAAAGGAGTTCCTTTAGTTTCAAATATCATCTTCTATTTCCTCTATTGTTAATTTTCTTCTACTTTGAAGCTTAGTGAGAGCGGTTTCATATCTATTTTCAATATCTCTGAAGGAGATGATTCCTAATATTACTTTATTGTTCTCTCTTTCAACAACAGGCATACTTTCTATTCTAAATTTAGTTAATTTATCAAATGCCGTTGAAAGGGTTTCATCAGGATATGCCGTAATTACATTTTTCGTCATGACATCTTCGACAAGCTCCTTATCTTTTGCAAAACCACTTTGAAAATCTATAGTAATAGCATGCATTTCATCTTCTTGAGTCATCCCAATTTTATTACCTATAACAGAGGAAGCAGTGCTTCCAATTGTTACTGCTGGTCCTTCTCTTCCTCCAGGAGCACCAATTCCAAGAGTAATCAAGCTTGTGAAAAACTTTGTCAATATACCTCTTGGACGCAGGGGAGTTGTAGTGTTTTTATGAGCAAGAACATGTGATAATCCCGCTCCATATACTTCTTTGAAACCAAAAAACATGAAAAGGGAGGTTATTCCCCCCACAACGGGATACAGAAGATACGTGAGAGCTGTAGGAGAATCAATAATCAGTCTTTGAACAATAAAAACTAAGCTTGTAAAAAGTGACATTATTACTCCACTAATAGCACCTATGAAAATTGCAAAAGGGAACCATTTTCTAGTATATTTCCAGTATTTTTGGACTTGTACTCCAAATTTTCGTTTAAACGTCAAGGAAGCATCTTGTTTAGCATCTTCTTTTTCATTCACACTATACAAATAGCTTTCAAAGTTTTAACTTTATTTGTATCTGGAGGGGTGTTTTAGCTAAGAATTACTATTATAATTTTATTTTCTGATTGTGAGCTAAACAGTGGAATATTTTGAATTGAACAGAACAAAGATTGATAAGTATTTCAACATAGTTTCTGTAAGAAGATATAATTTAAAGAATGGTGAAATTATTAATAATATATAATAAATTTGAGAACTACTGATAGAGAATGAAGAAAAATGTCAATAAACACCAAGAAATACACATTCAGGGGAATATCTATCCTCATAGTTTTCATATTGATATTTACTTCTTTTCAAAGCTCTTCCTTTAGTCAATTATCAGTAAATTCATTATCTTTTGATAAGGATAATCACCTTCATTATCTTTTGAAGAATTATGTAGAAGATTTTGATCGTCACTACATTTTACCACAAGAATATGATTATCATATACAACCATTTGTTCTAGATTTAGATGGAGATCAAGTTCTTGAAGCAGTTATAATAGGTTATGATGATAATACTGGAACTGTTGCGATTTTTCTTTACAGGAATGAGGAAATTGTCAAGAATTGGCCAGTAAAATTGTTCTTGAATACAAACAATATAGAAGTTGTCGGAAAAATTGACCTGAACGGTGGAAGCGAGCACGGTTTTATTCTTAGATATACAACAGTATTAGATGGTAATTACACTACTTCTTTTGTAGTTATTAAGGAGGACGGACTAATTGAACCAAGCATCAGCATAAGTTTGAATGGTTCTTTTAATCAAGGAACAATTTACTTTGATATAAACAAAGATGGAGAAGAAGAATTGGTTCTTCTGGGCCATGATGGATTATTACATATCTTAGATCTAGAAGGAAATGATTTTACAGATTGGCCAATTCAATTACCAGTAAATGAGAGTACTAAATTTATTCCACCAGTAGTTGAAGATATAAATAATGATAATGAGTATGATATAATAGTTTGTACGGACACAGGGATGGTATACGCTTGGAATTTAAATGGTAGTTTAGTAAATGGATTTCCTTTTAGAATCCCTGTACACTATTTTCTAGAAGGGGAAGAATTCAGAACTACTCCACTTGTTAATGATTTCAACAATGATGGAAAGAAAGAACTCTCTATAGCGTCAACTTTCGGTTATCTATACGTAATGGCTTTAGAGCCACCCAACAGTACTTTTTGGGATATAGCAATCCCCTCAGTGGTTTATTCTACCACTCATGCAGTTACTTATGATATTGATAATGATGGGTATTATGAGATTATTCAATCTCTACCAAATGGTTTAGTCGTTCTCAGA
>DAOVKB010000098.1:0-3763 GCA_030631995.1 archaeon
TATTCTTTAGTTAATCAAGTTAAGAATTATACTAATTTGACAATAGTTCGTTCATTTTCTAAAGCTTGGGGCTTGGGTGCTACATCTTGTGCATATCTGGTAGCAAATCCTTCTTTCGTGAATGTTTTAAAGGAGACATACTCCTTTGAAGAAATTCCGCCCATACATCTATTATTGACTAATCATATTTTACAAACTCCTTACAGATTTGTGGAGTTAATCAACGGTTTTGTTTCTGAAAGAAAAAGAGTCTTTGAGCATTTGAAAATGTTAAATGGTTTGAAGGTTTATAGAAGTGATACCAATTTTATCTTCATTAAATATAAGAATAATGTTAAAGAGTTATTTGAACAACTTAGTAGTAAAGGGATTATAGTTCGTACTTTTGAGGAGTTCCCAACATTTAAGCATAGAGATGAGACGTTTCTAGTAACTCTAGGGGATTCCAGTATAAATGATCGATTTATTGTAGCACTCATTGAATTGTTGGAATCTCTTCTTTAAGAATTAATAATCATGATAATTTTTTCTTAGCAAACAACCGTATTGTAGGGCTCCCACATTCTATACATTGATTTTGTTTTGTTTTGTATTTTTGTCCACAGACTGTACATTTCCAAAAATATTCTCTTGCCGTTCTAATTTTAAATGAGTATGATTTAATGGGTATTTCTAGATAGAAACATACATTCTGGATTGCATTGTCATCACTTATTACTGTGGAGTTTGGAAAATCTAATGCAATTGCTATAACTTGGAGATCTGGTTCAGATAGATTAACAATATCGCATGTTTTTTCTGCCATTGATTCAGCTTTCTTAATAGATCTTGAGGTAGGTGTTGAGAATACTAACCTATTATCTGCCTTTAAAGCCTCAAAAACTGCTTCTGCTTGAAATGATTGTATCTCATTTCTAATGCTTTCAGGAAAAACTAGTGTTGTATTTTCGTCAGAAAAATCTTCCTTAGACATTACATGAATTATGGCTGTAGAATCGATAATAAGATATTTCTGCTCTTTTGAATCCTTTTTACTCATCTTTATCATCAGGATTAAATCGTAGTAATTTTTCTCTTACTCGAGATACGTAGCTTTCTGAAAACCTTACAAAACCAATAGATTCATTTGATTTTTCCACCTTTATGGTTTCTTTATAACCAAGACTATAGTAGGATTGTCCATCTATCACGACTTTTCCTGCTCTATACTTACTTAGATTTTTTACAGTGATTTTAGCTGTTGAAGGGACAACGATGGGAATTACTCGTTTTGAGAAAGGACATATAGGTACTAAAGTAAATGCATCAACTTGAGGCATTATTAAAGAACCTCCTGCAGACAACGAGTATGCACTAGACCCTACGCAGCTAGCAATTATTAATCCGTCTCCATGCACAGTATAAAGGAACTTGTCATTCACTTCGATTCTCAGAAGAATCATTTGCCCTATTTTATCTGAAGTTACTATGACGTCATTTGCTGCTGAGATTGTTGGGTATGTTTTTGTAGATACTGCCAATGTACTGTTGGTTTCTACGAAATACTCTTTCTTCTCGAGTTTCTTTATAGCGCTCTCGAACTCGTCAGGAGCAATTTCTGTTAAAAATCCCACTCTTCCACAATTAACTCCAAGAATCGGTATATTCTTCCAGCTAGCATATGTTTTTAGTATTGTTCCATCTCCTCCAAATACAAAAATGAAATCTATTTTATCATCTATACATATCTTGTTGGCATCATCCACTCCCTTTGATAAAAGAGTATCCAAAAACACGTTAAAATTCCTTTCTTTTAATTTATGATAGGCGTCGATAGCTAATCTTCTTGCATCTTTATTGCTTGAGCTTCTTATTAGGATGCATGAGTCTTTTATTGTAGAGGGCATTACAAGAAAAGGGAGATTACTAAATTAAAAAAAGTTTGGTATTTGCTTAAATCTTACGCATTTTTGCGATAAAATACCCAAGAGTCTTGTGAATCCCAGGTATAAATCTTTGAACAGTATATTTCGAATCTTCTACAACAGAAGCATAACCCGAATGTTTGTATTTCTGCTCTATTGTTTCAAAATTAAGCTTCTCATTTGCATATTCAATTACATCTTCGTTTTCTTCTCTTGAAATAGTACAAGTAGAGTAAATAACTTCTCCTTGAGGTTTTATTAAATCATTACATGCATGAAATATGGCTTTTTGGTATCTTGACATTGATTTGATAGTTTCTGTAGTAGTGTTTATTGATAACCGTGGTCTTAAACCTAATGCAGTACAAGGGGGATCTAATAATATTTTATCGAATTTTATATTCCATTTTTTGCTTAATTCTATAATGTCTCCTGATGTAATTTCAATATTCGTAATTCCAAATTTATCGATTTTTGCGCTTAACTTCTTTAAACGATTCTTAGATCTATCAACAGCAACTATTCTAGCTTTATCTCCAGCTATCTCACTTAGATGAATTGTTTTATTACCTGGAGCAGCACAGCAGTCCAGTATTCTTTCATCAGTTTTTGGTTCTAAATTTAAACATGTTAAATATGCAGGAAAACTTTGAAAATAAATAGGTAAGTGGTCTAGATTAAGTTGTTCAATACTGGGGACAACATAGGGAGATTGAAGATTCTTTGCAGCCAAACCTTTTCGATTCTCCAACATTTCCTTGTGACTCATTTGTGCTTCTGCATTTGCAACATGTATGTTCTGTTGATTAACAATTTGAACAATGTCCCCTTGTTTGACTTTGTTAGCTCTTTTTACACCTGGTACATAAACATCTGCACCTTGATATATCATTTCAGAAGCTTTCGTGTCTACAACTATTTTCTTTAAATTTGGTTGTGAGTCAAGTTGAAATGGTCCATTAGGAGAACAGATTATTAAATTTGAATACTCTTTATGAATACTGGCTTGAAACTTATTTCTTTTTAATGTTTGCAGTATTTCATCTATTATTTCTTCATCTTTATATACATGAAGTGTATATTCTTCCATTGGTGTGCTTATATTGTCAAAGTATTTGTTAGCTATATTTTCTCCAAATAAATCGGTAATATAGGCTTCTATTTCTTTGGATATAATGGGGATTTTCGTAAGCATGTTAAGATCATTCACTCAGGTCAATTATATCAATTCATGAAAATCTACTTTCCGATTTTCAGTATCAAGAATTGCAATGGTTGCGGTTCCATACAAATCTCCGAAGGTTTCTCCCGGATTAATCAGAACTGTTTTTCCTTTTTCTTTCATTTCCTTGTGGTGAGTATGTCCAGTTATTATATAGTCGTAATTTTGAGAATCAAAGAGAGCATTAGTAATGGGTTCATGGGTTCCATGATAAAGTGCAAATTTGTTATTATCGAGTTCAATTTCTCCTATTTCAGAGTAATATGTTCCAATTCCTTCTATCAAAGTTTCTAAAAATTTAGTATCTCCAAGATTGTTACCAGCACAAAGGAAAAATCTTCCGCTGAACTCTTCAAAAAGAGGAATACAGAAAGGAGAAATGAGATCACCAGCGTGTAAAATAACTTCTACTCCTTGTTTCTTGAATATTTCAATTGTCTTTTTGATATTGTTCAAATTATCGTGAGAATCACTCATAATTCCAATTTTCATCTTATTCTGAATTCTTCTTCTGTGTTAAAATTGTTTTGATTAAATTGTGGTGCGGGGAGGGAGATTCGAACTCCCGAACCACTAAGGACTAGAACCTGAATCTAGCGCCTTTGACCACTCGGCAATCCCCGCTGTTTAGGGAGCA
>DAOVKB010000024.1:0-15710 GCA_030631995.1 archaeon
CTCAAGAAGAATCTCAAGAAGAATCTCAAGAAGAATCTCAAGAAGAATCTCAAGAAGAATCTCAAGAAGAATCTCAAGAAGAATCTCAAGAAGAATCTCAAGAAGAATCTCAAGAAGAATCTGAGGTAGAGACAAAGAAAGAAAAGAAAAGATATGTTCACAACTGCACAAAGTGTGGTTCTTGTTGTGAAAAATGGCAAGAGATTCCCATCTACATAGAAGATATGCAAAGATGGCTTATCGATGGAAGCGTTCAATATATATTACCATTTCTTCAAGTTCGAGTTACCCCTCCAGCATATGTCCGTCTAGTTCTGCAAAAACCTCCTGCTGAAGGAGAAGATCCAAATCCCTCCGGGTGTCCTCTCTATGATCATGGGAACAAGATATGTAACTTGTACTCTTCTATGCCTTTACACTGTGCCTCTTATCCCCTAGCTTTTAATGGAGAAACTTTCTATCTTATAGATTCAGAATCTCCAGGGTTGGGGAACGGGACAATGACAGCTGAATCTCTGGAATCAGCTAGGAACGTAGCTAGAGAACATTTTTCAGCTCTCTCTTCATCAAGTGCTCTCTTACCTGTGCTTTACAATATCATTATGATGAATATTATGCAACAGAGTCAAGAAGCTATGAGTGCTTTATCTGATGAAGATAAAGAAAAGTTAGAAAATCTTCTTTCAAAATCAAATGAAGATACTGAAGAAACTAATGAAGACGATGTTGCCCCAAAACTAGATGAGGAATAATTTGATTTTATTCTTCATCATCTTGGCAATACAACGAACCTGAACCCGTTAGATGCCCATCTTCAGCTTTAGTATCTAAGTATTTTTTGTTGTACACATTTGGTGTGATTGCAACAGGGATTCTATCTGTTACATTAATTCCGCTTTCACAAAGTCCAGCAACTTTAGTTGGATTGTTAGTTATTAATTTTACAGATTTAACTTTCAAAGATTTTAGAATATCTACTGCTACCAAATAAGACCTCTCATCAGCTTTGAAGCCAAGCAATTCATTTGCTTCATTTGTATCAAATCCCATCTCTTGCAGAGAATATGTTTTGAGTTTGTTGAACAACCCTATTCCTCTCCCTTCTTGTCTTAAATAGATTAAAATCCCATCATCTTCTTTTGATAAAATGTTTAATGCATATTCTAATTGTTCTCTGCAATCACATCTTAAGGATGTAAAAGCATCACCTGTTAGGCATTCTGAGTGAATTCTAACAGGAATGTTTTCTTTTTCAAATGGATACCCTCGATAAATAACAGTATGTTCTTTCATATCCCTCAAGCTAAGGACACCGATAATTTTAAATTCACCAAATCGTGTTGGCAATTCAGCAAGAGATCCAAAATGTATTAATTCTGTATCCTCTAAACCCAATTCTATGATTTTTGCTCGTAATTTTTTCTCAACGTCTTCTGTCAAAGCAATTCCTCTCTCTTTTGAATGACGATTTTACCCTTTTTAAACTTAAGTTTTAACTAATAAGTTATACTGAAGTATGGTAGATCATCTTTTGAATCTTCCCAATTTACATCTATATTGTAAACTTTGGCAGAAGGTGGTCCTGCTTTTGCAAAAGTAATCAGTTTATTTAAATCCTCTTCCTCACCCTCTGCAACAATTTCAACTGAACCATCTCTCACATTTCTGACAGTTCCCCTTAGACCAAGTTTTTGAGCGAAATCACACGTGTTAGCTCTGAAAAAAACACCCTGAACTATACCGTACACTTGTATTGTCACTCTTTTCTTCTTATTAGTCACTTCCATCACTTCTTCCAATTTTCTGAATAATCTTATCTACGAATTCAGGTAAAGTTTTTTCACACAGACCATAAATAGAAAAGTCACTTATATCAGATATAGGTGTTTCTTCTATATTGAATTCTAAAATCAAGGATTCATTACGTTTTGCTAGATAAGGTAAAGAAGCAACAGGGTGCACAATTCCTGAAGTTCCAATAACTAACAAAATTTGTGCTTGCAAAGTCCAATCGAGAGCTAAGCTCCACTTATTACTCTCTAATGTCTCCCCAAACCAAACAACATCTGGTCTAAGCAGATTTTCCTTACATTCAGGACATACAGGTGGTTCCATATTCTTTTGTGCTAATTCCAGCTTATCCCATCTTTCAATATGAGAACACGAGGTGCATCTGGCATATCTAATTCTCCCGTGAATTTCAACATAATTTTTAATCCCTGCAATTTCATGCAAACCATCAACATTTTGAGTGATGACTCCAGTAGTAAGATTAGCTTTCTCTAGTTTTGCCAAAGCAAAATGTGCAGGATTTGGTTTAGCTTGGAGCAATATTCTCATTCTAGCTCTATACCATTCCCAGACTAGCTTAGGATCTCTAGCAAATGCATATGGTGTAGCTAGTTCCTCTGCTCTATATTGATTCCATAAACCATCATCGCCACGAAAAGTTGGCATTCCAGAAGCTTTGGAAATTCCTGCTCCAATTACTGAAACTATACTGTGATCTACTAATTCAAGTTTTTCAATAATGGAATCAATATTCATATTCTCAATAATTCACCCATAAATAAAAATGTATAGTGAAAAAATCAAAATGAGAATAATTATTGTCTCATTGATGCTTTTAAATATTGAATTTTCGTTTCTTTCCTGTTATTTCTTGATATAGTTTGTCAATACTACCTGCATACTCAGGATACCTAGTATATGCAATTTGGAAGGCCATATCTAGTTCAGATTCTTCTAAATTGGCAAATTGCTGTTTAGGATTAGTAGTTAAAGCATAATATTGTGAGATTATACTTGTACCTGAATATCTGATGATTTTTACAACTTCTTCTTCTAGTTTTCTAATTATTGTATCAATTAGATTTTTATGAACATACTCGCCGCTTTCTGCATCAATTTGTAGTTTTTGGAGAATACCCCTCGAGAATTCACTCTCTTCTCCTCCTTTTGCTGAACCAACGGTTAAATCACAAATTACGTTAGCTGGATAATTTGATAGAAGTTCCGGGGTTGCGAATAAGACATCAAACTGATCTGGTGATACATATTCAGGTGGGAATAATGATACTAGTAATTCTCTTCTGGGTTGAAAAGATTGGAGAGAAGATAAAAATGGTTTAACCATCTCTTTAGAGCACATTACTATTACTGGTTTTCCATTCAGTAATGCATGAACCACTCTATCCTGCCCTTTGTTGATTAATCTCATAAAGAAATAAGGTGATGCAGCAGACCTAACTATTTCTATTGTCTGAACACCAGTTACATCTTGTTTACTTTCTAATATAGAATTGAGATTTGTTGCCCAATTGAATATTCTTGTCTTAAGTGCTTCGTCCATTTGATAGCCTGGCTCATACAAAAGAAGACCTGAGATTTGTTTTGCTATGTTTGAACTATGATAATTGAAAACTGGCACTTTTGTGTATAATTGTGATTGTAATTCTTCTGGAATAATAAAGGTAAGACACGCCATTGTTATGGGAGATCTCTTACTTTTGCAAGGAACACCAAAGAAGAAAGAGTAAGAAACTCCACCTATGTCATGAAGCGGCATAACTGCACTTGCTTCTCTTAAAATATCTGTAGCTGCTGCTCCCATAAGCATACGAATAGATATCTTCTGAGATTCTTCTTCAGATAGATTATCAAAATAAATCGCTTTTGTCCCTACTGTATCATCGAATACACTGAAACAAACTTTGTTTACCATCAAGCATTATTGACGTTAAGTTTCTATTAAATGTATTGTTGAGGGAAACTCAAAATTGAATAGTTAGCGTTCAAGAACCCTATAACTTTGAATATAGAACAAAAAGAAGCGCATTATTTTTAAAGGCTATTTCCTTAAATAAATTACCTATCCGGTGATTTGAGTGGTAGAAAATGGAGAAATTCATGAAGAACTAACTAATAGGTTAGGTAGAACAAAACGCCTAATACTCATAGAGCTTTCGAAGGAAGCTGCCGGATACAAGAAGCTTTCGAAGAAGCTGAAAATCGGTTTGGACACAATTCGTTCTCATGTTAAAACAGGTAAGCATTCAAAATCTTTGACTCAACTCGGCCTGATAAAACAAGAGGAAAGGGGATGGTCAGTAACCGATTTAGGAACTAGAGTATTGGAATTATTAAAGAGAAATCCAGAATTCGCACCCTTCTTTGTCGCTGATCCAGCTTCAAAAGAAAAAGAACTTGATTCCTAAAGATCTATTTCTCTTCTTTTTTTTTCTTCTTTAGATTATGTCTATAGATTAGATACCGGAATGACTCTTGGTTAAGCATCTTATGAAATTCAGAGACAGGAACTCCACTTCCTGTACTTCCACTTGTTTTTCTACCACCAACTGTAAGAAAAACATGTTGAATCAGTATGATAGATTTCTATATTTAAAATTTAAGAAAAAGAATTGATGATAAACCAATCAGTTTCTTTTATTTTAGGTTCCTGTTTAAAATTTTAATTATGTGATTTACTCCAATTGTATGGATATAAGGTCCTAGTTTTGGTCCTCGATCGGTATTAAGTAACATTTGATACAATAATTTAAAGAAATCTCTTGGTTTAATGTTGTTGTTTCTTGCTGTTTCAAAGATTGCACTTTGAATTGCATCAGCTTCATCTAGTCCTTTAAGAGATTTTGTCAAAGCTTTAATTGCCACTTTTTGGTCATTAGTAAGATCTATTGTAATATCTTCTACACTCTTGAAATCATGTACCCAATTTGTAGCATAATCACATCTATCTTTAATATCACTAAGCTTTGCACCATTTCGAAGATATCCATATTCAATCAATCTAGATTCTAGAAATTCTTCTCGAGATTTCTCAGGAGCAACAGCTATAAGATTTACTAGTAAATTATAAGGAACATGCAATGATCTATTCTCTGGTGGTTTAAGATGCCAGCAGTATTCATATAGACCATTTAATTTCCTCTTTCGAGCTGGATTACTTTCTTTGATTCGATTGAAGTAAACATCTTCTAGATAATCCATTTCTTTCATATATATTGGTACATCATCAATTGCTAGAGATCGACTACCAGTCATTCGTTTGTAGGTTAGTAAAGCTAGTGACTGTGTTGAACCATATTTTAACCAAGTCTGTGGTGTAAAGACATTTCCAGCTGATTTAGATATTTTTGAACCGCCTTTATCTAAGAACATTTCATAACGAGCATGCGCAGGTGGTTCGTATTCATAAATTTTCTTACAAACTTTATCATTGCTTGTAACTGATTCAAAGATATCTTTTCCAAAAGCTTCAAAATCGATTTGTAGTAAATCCCATCTTGCAGCGAATTCTACTTTCCACGCTAATTTTCCTTCACCTTTAGATATATCAGACCAACCTTTGTGGTTACAACCTTCAAGATTTTTACCTCTAATTTCGTCTCCTTCACAAATATATTCAACTAATCCTTTCTTTGCATCAAAATTGATTGCTTGTGTAGTGTAGATTTTTCCACATTTCTCGCAGATTGCATGATAAGGTAAAACTTCAAGATACTTTTCTTGACCTGTTGTTTCTTTAATAATCTCACCTGCAAGTTTAGCTTTGGATAATAATGTCTTAACTTGTGGTGCCATTTTTCCAGATGTGTAGAGCTTGTATGCTGATTGAGGATTAAATTCAATACCTGCTAATACTAAAGATTCGATTAGCAAAGAAGACATATGCTCTCCATAGCTCTTATGACATCCCCAAGGATCTGGAATTGTACTTACTGGTTTTCCTAAATGCTCTTTCAATTCCGGAGGTGTTCCTACAGGAACCTTTCTTAGACCATCCATATCATCAGCAAATGCTACATATTCAGATTCTCTACCTAAATCTTCAATAGCTAATTTGAATCCATATGCTCTTGAAGCATCAGCAAATGAACCAATATGTGGAAAGCCAGATGCCCCTAAACCACTTTCAGTTCTAATAATGGCAGGATGATCTCCTTTAAGATTATCTTTTCTTTCTAATACACCTAGAGCTATTTTATCAATCCATGTTCCTCGACCAATAATTTCTTCGGTGTCATCACCTAGGTCAAATTCTTCTTGTTCAGACATAATTGAAAAACATTTGATGTAACTAACTTAAAAATTATGGTTTGCGAGTTCGACAATGAAATTAGAATTTTTTATACAAATTTTCCATTTCATCTCTCCATTCAGGAAAATTCTTAGGAGAGTTTGGATAATTCTTACAAAGTATATTCGTTTTTTTACTAACGTCGATAGTTTTTTTCATAAGTAGCAACAAACCATATCTTGGGAAGCATCGCAAAGCTATCCCTAAATACGAAAGAATAGAACGTTTTTTCAGTATCCCTTCAGAGGTCAGATCTTCTTGCTTGATTACCTTCCGTTTTAGTAAAAATTCTAATTTCTTAGGACCTAGTTTATTAAGTGCAATTGTCAGTATTCTTCTTCTAACATGTTTTGAACCAAAATCAGAAAAAATAAGTTCATTATATTTCCATAGAAAATCTGTCTCAAATCTTTTGTTGGATATCGCTTCTTTTGCAACGTCTCCTGCAAAGCAACCTGCAATTAAAGCAGATCCATGCCCTTCAGCTGTTAAGGGATCTGGATGATATGCTGCATCACCAGCAATGATTAAACCAGGAGCAACTGCATTCCATAATGGAGGTCTTATTGGTACGCAACCTCCTCTTCCATCTATAGTTTTGTATGTGTCTTTTGGATAATATTTCTCCATTGCTTCGAAATAGACTGATTTTACTCCTCTCCTTAGGTTCTTGCCTTCTTTGATAAACCCAGTTCCACAGTTTATTTTCTTGTCTCCATCCGCAAAGAACCAGATGTAACCTGGTTCAGGTATATCCTTTTCATATTGAAGAACAATCTTTCCTTTCAAATCATGTTTTTTTTCTAGTTCTATAATTTCTCTGTAACAAGAAGCATAATCAGCCTTTGTTAATTCCTTATTCAATAAAGGTTCAAAATCCTTTGGAAGATTAGTTCTGATTACTGCTAGAACACCACTGCAATCTATAACAATTTCAGAATATAGTTCCATTTCCTTATTCTTGCCATTCCTCACTATAACTCCAGTAACTTTGTTTTCTTTAATTATGGGTCTGAGAACCTTAGTTTCAGGAAACAATTTAACTCCTCTCTGAAGAGCAACTTTCAATAATCTATGTCCATACTTATGACGATCAATCATATATCCTATTGCAGGTAAAGTTATGTGATCTATTGGTAATGATGTTCGTAGAGCTAGAACTTGAATAAGTGCATTAATTTCATTATCTTGTGGGGGTTGAACATTCACTTTTTCTGAGAATCGATGCGAAGTTTTTTCTGAAATAGCTTCACCACAAATTTTGTCTCCAATATCTTCTTCCCTTTTCTTGTCAATTAATAAAACTTTCAAACCTTCCTTTTGGCAATACAATGCAGAGCTGATTCCTGCAGGTCCTGCACCAATAACTATCACATCGAAAGTCTCAGTCATTAAGTGATTAAAAAACAACTCCCATATAAATATAATGAAATGAAATAGATTGCTATTTCATTAAAATGGAAGATCAAAATTATATGCTAAAAGTTCTCTTTCCACATTAGTTTCTTTTTCCAGAACCTCAACTTCAGTCTTATCTCCAAGTTGTACTGAGAATATCTCGAACAGAGGTTGTGTATCTCCAGATACTGTTAGTACCACGGTAAGGTCTTGATTTCTTTCAGGAGGATTTGTTACCCATGTAAGAGACTTTTGATTTTCATCAATTATTTCCTCCATTATTTGAGCTTCAGCTGGTTCAGTGTTCACTAATACATGATTTGCTGGTATTCTATCAGTAAAGGATATCATTTCATCTAGATGCTCTAATGCTCTGATGACATAAACAATCTTATACCCAGATCCTCTTGCTGAAGGTTGAAGTATTTTCAAACATTTCATTATGTCTCTGTTATCTTTATCCTTTACTAATTTCCTACCTCTGTATAGATATGGGAAATAGTCCAATTGATAAGATTTCTCGATTAATTCCTTAGGCTTTACATTAGTGTGTTTCCACCTTACTGTAATCCCTTTCATTTTTGCTCTTTCAATGATACCTTGAGGAGCAATTGCTTCAGGGATAGTACGTAGAATATTGAATTCAGGAGGGATAGTATCCGCAATGTATAGCTCTTTAATCTGATCTTCACGGGGATTTACATACTTAGTATACGCTCTATATTCCAAATCTGCTGGATTAATATTTTCAAAAGTTTTTAGTACAGTAATATCATTCTCTGCAATTTCTAATATTATTCTATTTATTCTCCTCTTTACATAATACGTAATATTGACTCTCTCTTTTGGACCTAGTTCAGAAAGCTTCCATCTCATGAGTAAAGAGTCTTCACCTTTAGCTTGTTCTTTCTTAGCTTCTTTCTTATCACACTCTACCATTAACACATTGTAACTGTATGGTATTTGATCTACTACATCAACATCTTTTATTGGTTCATCATATCTGTTTATAATAGTTGAAGTTATTGAGTAGCTTCCTATTGTATCTCCAACATTGATGCTTTTCTCTATCTCTACACTCTTCCTCTCATCCCCTAGATTGAATTGATGAACTCCTTTAATTCTAGTAGGAACTTCTAATTGATGTGCATCCAACACCCTTTGAACTAGTTCATTCATCACCAATTCGTCTTCAGGTAATTGCTGAAGCTTAATTAATCGACCAATTATTGCAGTATTTTCATCAATTTCCAAAAGATCAGATAGATGATCAGTTGGTATTTTCAAAGTTTCAAGTATTATTTCCTCTAATTGCTGGATAATCATTTCTTCTGATTTTATTAATCGTAATAATAAAGAATAATCACTTCTAATCCCCATATTCTCAAAATACTCTTCAATCCATCTTGCAACTCTTGTCTCATGAGGTGCTAAGATTGTTGCCCAAAAATCATATACGGTTCTAACTAGTTCATGAAGATTGATGCACTCTTTTTCATTTATCAAATCTCTTGTGTCATAAAACGAAACTAAACCACTCATTGCGGTACTAAAGAGATTAGTGTCTGGTTCAATTTCTATGAAATACCTTGATGATCCCCAAACTGGTTTTCTTTCTGCCATTTTACTCAATCCTCACTGTCTCTTTAACGGAAATTACTTCGTATTCCTCGAGGGTTTCAGTAGTCATCCTAAGCTCTTCAGTATTCTCTAATTTATGATTGAAAATAGTTATTGAGTAAGATCCTTCTGGTAAATCATTAAGTATAAAATTCCTTACTTGTGTGTTGTTTTCAAAGAGCACATTTGGAGATGTTACAGTTGTAGTGAAATCCCCAAAAATATCCTTTTTACCAATTTCAACTATCTCTTTGTCTGTTCTGGTTTCAGTTCTTCTTTCATAGATAGTTCTAACAGTATCTAAATGAAAGCTACTAAGATCCTTCTTGATAGATTTTTCATATATTTCTTTTGCCTTGCTTAAATCTGCTAAAAATAGATATCTGCTTATTAATTTGCTAAAAGCATAAGCAAGATAATCATCTTCCTCGAATTTTTCCATTGTTTCCTCAAAATAATGCCACAAAATGACTGATTCCAGTAGTTGATCCTTTTTTTCAAGTTCAATAGTTCTGGTTTCAAGAAACTTCACAAAATCTTCTACAGATTGTTTAGCTAAGATATCTTTGGCCTCACGGATAGTAACTTGGACTGTATCTTCAGTACTCAATTTAAATCACATTCCACAACTTTACTTACATTTAATTATGTTTGAAACTTATTATTATAATGTTTTGTTCGTTTTCGCACTATATATTTTTTCTGAGTCCAAATACAAAAATGAAGCAATTATTTTGATGAATTTTCACTTAAATAAAGAAGTTTAAGAAAATGACGAAGGAGATAAAGTTAAAAAAACCTAATTTTTGATGTGTTAACATGGTTGAAAAAGATAGAACTGAATTTTGTGCTTTCCATTTTACAAATGAAACAGATGGTAAGTGCTCCTTATGCGGTCTCACACTGTGTAATTTAGATCAGCAATATAATACAGCAGCAGAAAGAATCTGTCAGCTTTGTTATAATATTTCAAGAGCTAGAAAACTAATAAAATATTTCCAATTCGGCCTGTGGGGTATTGCAATAGCGATTTTTATAATCATCTGGCAAGTTATGGACGCATTAAATTTCTTTGCAATGATTCCTCTACTTCTAGTGCTAGTGTTTCCTTATCTTACGAGACCATTAATCATGAAGCTTTACTTTAGGGAAATAGAACCTATAGAATCTGTATTACCCATCGTTCGATATTTTGAAGCATCAGGGAATCAAGATCATTACAAGATATTCATGAAAATCATAGATAAGCTTTCAGAAGAAGAAATGAGAGAAATTAAACCCAAATTATTTGATTACTTAGTACCAGCTCTTGCATTTAATTATGCAAAACTTCCAGAAGATTGGGATACTAATTTGGTTGAAAAGCTAAAAATGTCAAAGGATGAATTTATGGGGATTCTTCTTAGTGATTACAGAAAAACTCTGATACAAACTGCTGTTCATAACCCACAAGATAATTTCTCAAAATTCCTCATCTATCTAAGTGAAAGTGCTCAAGATACAGATTTACTCAAAGAGTACATCAATGAAATAACATCTAAAGATGTAATCTCTTCAACAGATGAAGAACTCAATAGTATTTACAACAAACTTCTTGAGGAATTATACCTGTATGAGGAAAAATTCAATGAGATTTGTGACGAACTCAAGCTTACAAAACAGAAAGATCTGATTGCTCAATTACTAAAACGCTATGAACCTCCACCAGTTCCTAAGAACCAAATCGAAGCGGTTTTAACTATTGAACAACTGAAAGAAAAGAGAAGAAAAGAATCAGAGGAACCACCAATTGTCGTCTATACCTCAAATGAAGAACAACAAACTGAAACTGAGGAAGAATGATTTTGTTCCACTTTTCTAATTTTATCCTTAATAAGAAATAATAAAACATCTCTCTCATTCTATAGGTTGAGAATAGTGGACATGAAGAATAATAACAACCACTGAGTTTATGATTTACCTAGCTCACTCTGATTTCACTATTCTCATTTTCATCGAAACTTTTAATAGCAATTTTTTTTCCCACTAAGTAAGAGATTCAGTAGTTGCTTTTAATGGATAAACAGAACACCAAAGAACGGCATAAGTCTAAACTTTGGAGAATAATCGGTGTGTCTCTATATTTCTTTACAATAGCTGTTTTAGTTGTTGGTTTGACTTACCTTATTTGGTCCGCGAAATTAATTATATTAGAAAGAAGACTTTTTCCAAATGATTTTTCAGTCGGTGCAGTTATCCTTAACTTCCTATCACTTCTTGTTGAAGTTATAGGAATTTTCTATACTGTTATGCTCTTCAAACATGTTGGAACAACAAGCTATCACTCTCCTGTTGATCGTAATCAGAAAAATATTACTATCGAAGAATATCCTCAAGTTAGTGTTTTGATCCCTATTCATGAAGCAATTCCTAATATCTTAGAACTAACTCTAAAATCAGTAACAGATTCCGATTATCCAAGAGAAAAAATAGAGATTATACTAGGTGATGATACAAACGAAAGTTATGACGAACTTCCTGAAATCAAAGAATTAGCATCACGATATGATTCTAACTACATATATGATATTTCGAATTTAAATTTTAAAGCGGGGATGCTTAATATTATGCTAAAGGAGATCAATTCAGAATTCATAGTTTTCCTTGATTATGATCATAAAATGTCTAAGAACTTTCTAAAACAATCTATTAGTGCTTTAGTTGAAGATGAGAAAATAGCTTTTGTTCAATCTAAAGTGAATTTTTACAACATTCAATCAAAGCTCCAAATATGGGAATCAGTAATGTATGCACAGTTTTTCGAAATCTTTCAGCGTTCTAAAAATCAAAGAAAAACAGTTCTCTTTAATGGATCAACTGCATGTTTTCGTAAAAAAATCTTGGATGAAGTTGGAGGAGTACCTGTTAACACGTTTACTGAAGACATAGATCTTTCGATACAAATATTGTCTAAAGGCTATTCATCCAGATTAATAGATGATTATGGAAGTTTAGGATTAATACCAGCTAATCTTTCTTTATTGTTATCCCAAATATTACGATGGGCTAAAGGCAGTATGCATACACTAAAAAAAAGATGGAAAAATATACTTTTTTCAAAATTATCATTTTATGATAAAATGGATCTTTTCTTCAGTACTTCTCTCTTCTTTATAGCGTCCTCTATGTATTTGACAATTTTATTTTACGTAATCATGTTTTTCACAGGAAACAAAGCAGTAAGACTCCCCATACAAGATTTTCTCCCTTTAGCAATAATGCCAATATCCTTCGTTATTGCATATCAGATTTCTGGAATAATTGCAATAATTTTTGCAAGAAAAAATGGCTTAACTCACATGAGAGTTTATGATTTAGTGTTATTCTCAATTATTGCTCTAGCCTTGAACCCATTTACAGTATATGCTGTTTTAAAGACTGTTTTCAGAATTAGACCCCCAGAAAAGGGAAGAGATACTTGGAATGAAAAAGTTCCTCTCATCCCTCTTTCATTACTCTTTACTTTGTTGGGAGCTGGAATATTGGTTATTGCTTTCTTTGATTTCTTTGGAGTAACTAAAACACTATGGTTAGTTTTGCTTTTATTAGGGTCATCGTTAATAGCAACTTTTCCTGTCTCTCTTTATTATCACCTCACAACTCGCCATAACAAACCTTATTTTTACCAACATTTATCACAAGATACTGAGTAGATTTGAATGAAATGGAAAAAAGTGCTTTGGTATAGTTTAACCATTTTGTTACTTGGTTTTCTAACGTACTATATTATATTTAGCAGCATTCATATCATTAGAGAATTCTCTAAAACAGATGCCATTTGGAAACAAGTTATTACTCTTATTTGTAATTTTGTTATACTATTAGCCGAACTATTTTCCGCTTTTTATTCAGTCTTTATCTATTATTTTATTGGATCTTCTTCTGATTATAAAATAATAAAAGATGAGAAGAATATTTTTCTTACTCAAGATCCACTTCCCAAAGTTGTTGTAGCAATCCCTTTGTATAAGGAACCTTTAGCAGTTGTATCGGAGACTATCAAAGGCGCATTACAGATTGATTACCCAAAGGATAGGTTTGAGGTCATAGTTTTGGATGATAGCCCTCCTGATCATTCAACAGATATTGAAGTTTTCTGCAAAGAAAATGGTGTGGGTTTTGTACAAAGAAAATCAAGAAAAGGTTTCAAAGCAGGTGCAATTAATAATCTTCTGAAACAAACTGATTGTGATTTCTTTAGTGTTCTTGATTCAGATCATATCCCTACTCCTAATTTTATAAGAACATGCTTATCTGGCTTTGTTTCTGATGATATTGTACTTGTACAAGGAAAACCGATGTTTGTCAACCAAGATGATTATTTAATGAGAAGCAGTGCATATATTCATACTCAATTCTTCCATATCTACCAAAAAAGTAGGGGAACTAGAGGCGGGGTGATTTTTGCAGGAACAACAGGGATGTTTCGTGCTGATTTGTTAAAACAATTCGGAGGTTTTCTTGAAGATACTTTAGCAGAAGACACAGATACATCTTTCGCTCTAATGTCAGAAGGATACAAGACAAACTATATTCATGAAGTCTGTTCTAAGGGTTTAGTACCTTGGAATCCGATTAGTATGATTAATCAGGTTTGGAGGTGGACTAACGGAATTACCGCGATTTTCCGTAAAAGACTCTTTAAAATTCTTAGAGGAAAGAATTCATTCATCAATAAAGTAGACATAATGAGCACAATTTCCACCCCCATAATCGGAGTTTCAATTTGGTTTGTTAACCTCTTGCTCTATATAATGTATAAGACAGGAATAGACTTTCTTAGACCTGACATGGCACAGACTATACCTCTCTTATTGCTTGCTCCCATTTTAATTTCATTAGCAAGTTTGGCTATGGCATTAGTGGCCTGGAGAAGGGAAGAAAAAGAAGATAGGATGATAAGACTTCGAGGTTTCTTCGGAAAGACATGGACAATAACAGCATTTTATTTACTAATGCTTACAGCTCAATCATTCCTCATTTGGGCGGTTTTGAGTGCTCTATTGGGTGTTAGAAAGGATTTTGACAGAACTGTGAAAGAAAAAACTATAACCATGGGGAAGATGAGTAAGAAACTTAAGTATACAATTTGGTCTTTAGGATTATTTGCATTATCAATATTATACTACATTGCTAGTTGGGAAACATTAAGAGATGGAAATGCTCTCTCTGGTTGGTTTATCATTGCTGCGATTTCAATAACTATACCTTTAATTATTACCATAACTCATTTTAGAAAATTGGAATTAATGAGAAGATTTGCAGCAACCAAGACTGCTGCTGATGTTGAAAAAGAATATGAGGAATAAAAGATGGAAGTAATAGATACAAGAATCATTCTTCCACTAATCTCCATTCTAGCGATTGGTTCTTTAGAGGTAGATATTCTTAAGAAGTGGATACTGAAAATAAAAAAATCAGACTCAATCCTCGAGTATCTCCTTGAATCTTTAGTTTTAGGTTCAATTTCATTAGTTATTCCAATGCTTGCTGTTGGGATTTTAGCTGATCGAATTGATAGTAGCAAAATTCTGGAAAGATTCGTTTACATTTATTTTGCAATAGGATTATCTTATCTAGTTTTCAAAATATACATGTGGATACGAAAGAAATTACCAGCTCTTGTACTTAGTGAAAGAAAGAAGATAACTAAATCGGTTGAAACTTTGTTTTTGGTTACAGCTTTGTTGATGTTATTTTTCTATACATTACAAGGGCTTGTTTACCCTTTAAGAGGTTGGGATTTCTTACATTTCTACCTGCCAAATTCATTCAGAGTATATATAACCGGACAATTGGGGAAAATCAACGAGTTAAATTTCTATCCTCAGTTTAAACCTCCCCTCAATGTTCTACTGTATGCGTATGTTTTCTTTGTCACACAATCGGAAATGTTACATCTGGTTCCAATGATGTTTCTAGCTGGTACAGTTTATCTTTGTTATAAAATTGCAAGAATTGAAGGAATAACAAAACGTAATTCATTAATAGCATCTGTAGCTTTCTTGGCAACACCATTTGTATTTTTCTTAGTGTATGAATTTCAATACTATCAAGAAACTTATGTGATGTTCTTTACGACAGCTGCATTCTATTTCTTCAGAAAGTTCTTCAAAGAAAAGAAAACTAAAAACAAATTTTATTTCGCGCTTTTAGTTTCCCTTGCACTTAGTGGATGCATTCTTAGTAAAGTTAGTGGTTTTATCATTCCTATTGTGCTATTTGTAGCAATGCCTTCTGATAAAATTGGTAAGGTTTTACGAATTCTAATCATTGCAGGTTTCTCCTTTCAGCTAATACGAAAGTCCATTTTTGAGATTTATTTAGGCACTGGAATTCTAATTTTCCTACTATCAGTTTATTGTGTTTATTTAGTTATCAAAAGCGAAACACTATCATTTTCTTACAAAAAATGGGGATTTATTTTTGGCATTTATTCCCTACCTCTTGCTATAGGAATCTTATGGGGTTTGTATATTCTCACAATTCCTGGAGTCAAGGATATATTATTCGATCTTTATGTAAATCTTCAATATAACCAAGTCAGTTTTAA
>DAOVKB010000071.1:0-6407 GCA_030631995.1 archaeon
CAGTAGTGTAATCCCTATTAACAAATGACGTGAATAAGGTATATGAGTAGAAAGTTCTGTAAAATGTTTCAGGAAACTCTTCCTTTAGGGGAGAGAGAAGTTTTAGAGCTTCAGTAATTTTCTGAATAGATTTTTCATTTTCACCAATTATCTGGCTGAGGAGAGATTCCGCATTGAGAACTATTGCCAATTGTTCTACATCCTTGCCTTTGGATGCAATTTTTCTCATTGAATCAACAATTTCCTCTGTTTTGTTTATTTCCTTTTTATAATAGTAAGTGTGTAAAAAGAATAACCAATAAAGCTTGAAGAGGATTTCGTTATTCTTTTTTTGTTTAGCAATTTCTATTGTATGTTTAAGTAATTCTGCTAATTCCGTAGATCGTTCATTGAAACAAATAATTTCAAGGTCTAGGTAATATTCATGCAAATCAGACAAAGTATGGATTTTATCTTTGTTTACGAAAACTCTCTTCCGTATTTTATGAAACTCTCCAATATCTAGCATACTTTGTCCCCACGACATTTTTTCCTCGGTAATAACATACTAACGCAGTATATCATTACTAGAAAGGAGAAAATACTATAAAATATCTTCGCTCTGCTTTAACTATCATTGGTAAAACTTTTATCGCTCATCAGTGAATTAATGTTGGTAATAATGAAAACTTTAGATTCTCTGTGGCATAAAATAGAAACAGGGCCTAATCCTCCTGAAGAAATATATGTAGTTATTGAAAACCCTAAAGATAGTAGGAACAAGTATGAATTGGGGAAGGATGGTATTATTTACTTGGATCGAGTTCTTCACTCTTCTGTACATTTCCCTGGAGACTATGGCTTAATTCCTCAAACATATTTTGAAGATGGTGACGCATTAGATGTTCTTGTTCTCATCTCAGAGCCAACCTTTACAGGGTGTGTCCTTGCTGCTAGACCAATTGGGATTCTCCGCATGCGTGATGAGAAAGGTCATGATGATAAAATTTTAGCAGTTGCTTCTAAAGATCCATTCTTTCACAGTGTGTATAATTTAGAGGAAGTTTATCCACATACTCTGGAAGAAATTGCGGAATTTTTCAAGACTTACAAAGGTTTAGAGCACGGAAAGCAGGTTGAAGTCTTAGGTTGGGATTCCAAAAAAGAAGCATTCAAATCGATAACTCATTCAATGAATTTGTACAAAGAACTTTTTGGGGAGAAAGAATAAATAGCGTCGAATTCTTTTACCTAAGTTCTGTTGTCTTGTTTCAACAACCTCAAATGGTGTCCAAGCAAAATGTATTTAATTTGTTTCTTTTGTGCTTGAAACGAATTTACAATAAATGAAGTGATAATAATGACTTCTGAAGAATGTTATGGTTATGAATGTTTAAATGATAGGGATAAAGAGAAAATAAACGCCCTTAACAATCCTAAAGCTGTCAAGGTTGTTGATAGATTCTTAAAACTCTGTAAACCTACAAAGGTTGTTGTAATTGACGATTCACAAGAAGATATTGATTACGTTAGACAACTGTCCCAAGATCTTGGAGAAGAAATAAAACTAGAAATGCCTGGACATACAGTGCATTATGACTCATATTTTGATCAGGCTCGTGATAAAGGAAATACTCGACTTCTTGTTCCTACAGCTGAAAAAGAAGAATATGGAACCCACATAAATACAATTGATAGAGACGAAGGATTGGAAGAAATCCTTGATATAATGGATGGTTGCATGAAAGGAAAATTAGCAGTAATTCGTTTCTTCTGTTTAGGTCCAACCAACTCTCGCTTTTCTATATCAGCACTGCAAATTACTGATTCAGCATATGTAGCGCATTCTGAAGATATACTGTATAGGAAAGGATATGAGCAATTCAAACGTCTTGAAGGTTCAGAAGATTTCTTTTATTTTATTCATTCAGCAGGACAATTAACAAAGAAGAACGTAACAAAGAATATTGACAATCGACGAATCTATATTGATCTAGAAGAAAATAGAGTTCTTACAGTTAATAATCAATACGCAGGAAATAGTCTTGGTTTAAAGAAACTCGCATTACGTTTAGCTATAAATAAAGCACTAAAGGAAAACTGGTTAGCAGAACATATGTTTATTTCAGCTGTATACACGCTGGATAAAGGCAGAAAAACCTACTTCCTAGGAGCTTTTCCAAGTGCTTGTGGGAAGACTTCAACTGCCATGATACCCGGAAATACTATAGTAGGTGATGATATTGCTTATCTACGTCTTGATAAAGAAAATATACCAAAAGCTGTTAATATTGAAAGTGGGATATTTGGAATTATTAAGGACGTTAATCCAAAAGACGATCCAGAAATATACAAAGCTTTAACCTCCCCATGTGAAATAATTTTCTCGAATGTCCAGATAACTGAAGGAAAACCATATTGGCTAGGAATGGGTGATGATGTAAAAATACCTGAAGAAGGAATAAATTGGACATCTTCTCATCTTGGTGAATGGTTCGCAGGAAAGAAAGACAAAGATGGAAAAGAACTTAGCTTTTCTCATCCAAATTCCAGATATACACTAAGAATTGAAGAATTAGAAAATGCAGATGAAGCGCTACATGATCCTGAAGGTGTAAAAGTATCAGCCATTGTTTATGGGGGGAGAGACAGTGATACTTCTGTTCCGGTCTATCAGTCATTTAACTGGAGTAATGGTGTCTTTGTTGGCGTAGTATTGGAATCAGAAACAACTTCAGCAACATTAGGGCAAGCAGGTGTACGAAAACATCAACCTATGGCTAACTTAGATTTTATTATTGTTCCACTTGGGCAATATTTCCAATCACATCTTAACTTCATAAAAGGAGTGAAAGAAGAGAATCATCCTCTTATTTTCTCAACTAATTACTTCCTTAAGGATGCAAAAGGAAAATATTATGATGAAATTCTTGATAAAAAGATATGGTTGCTGTGGGCTGAAGGTAGGGTACATGGAGATTATGACGCTATAGAAACGCCTGTCGGTTATCTTCCCAAATATGAAGATTTAGTAGATCTGTTCAAAGGAGCATTTAACATAGATTATGAAAAATCAAGATATGAAGCTGAATTCTCTATAAGAGTAGGTAAGTTTCTAGATAAGTTTGACAGAATAGAAAAATTCTATGTTAATGAAAAAGATATGCCAGAGGAATTCTTCATTGAGTTAGAAGAACAACGTAAAAGATTACTTGAAGCTAAAGAGAAATATGGAACTGACACAATCTCTCCATTCCTTTTCTCTTAATACTTTTTTTTATTGGATAATTGTGGGGAATAAATAGGATAAGTAAATATCTATATTGATTCAATTGACAATTGGTTATTTACAAGAAGAAGAAAAAGAAAAGAAAAAAATAAACGTCGTTGCATTGATAAATAGTGTTATTGGAATACCTACAATTGTCTTTTTGATCTTTCTAATCCTAAAGGGATTTATAGCTGATTATTTAATATTTGCATACTGTGGTTTAGGACTTTTAGCATTAGGTGTCTTTTATTCTTTTTATAAACTGATAAAAGGAAAATAATATATTTTCCAAGCACCACTTAGAATATTTCTAGACGCCACTAAATACATATCTAACACAAGAATAAGAACTAAGATTAGCTATTTATCGAAAAAAAGAACTTATGCCGACAAAAAATGTTTTTTTCTTAATGTAAGCTACCAATTTCGGTATTTTTTCGCAATAGCTATTTATGTCGGATGTTTTACGAAAAATGTATTTTTTAAAAAAATACTTAGTCAATAATGAAATTATAGTAAATATCAATCTAAGAGCTAACTAAAATAAATCTAGATTGAAATCTATGTTGAATAAGAAATATTTCGAAAAAAGAAAAAAACCCTTAAGAAGTAATTCTGGATTTGATGATTAATTATATATTTTAAAAAAAGAATGTTGATCTTAAGTAAGTAAAGACAATCCTGGATTCTTTGTAAGTACTTCTTAAAACTGGTAATTTGAAATTATATCTGAAAACATTCAAATAATTTTTCACAGGAATTCCATTATTAATATATTAAAAAGAAAATAATAGTAGATACAACAAGAGAATTTCAGTGAATGGTTTTGGTATGCGTTTTTTATTCTTCTCGCTTATTTGAACAAATATTTTTTCGTTATTTCTTTATAGAGAAATAGATTTCAATATGAATTGATTCTCATTAAAATTAAAATAAATTTCATATTTTTTGTGAACAACTTTGATTATCATACTTAATAACTAAAATTGTATTTGAAATTATATAATACAGAAGAAGTTACACATACCTTTCCCACAAAAAATCGTGATCTATTATCTCAAGGTCTGTAACTAAGAACATCATGATCATTAAGGAATTGCTACTTTAAGACTTTCTAAAATAGGCAAAAATCATTATACATCAATATTACAAAAATAATACGCCATAAATACACTCTTTTTTATCATAAATGTTAATACTATTATTGATATCCTCCTAAAATGATGATTGAAGAAATTAGAATCTTCTGAAGAAAATTGATCAGATAGTAGACTCTGAAACAAGAAGACTGAATGACCAAATAGATGAATTGAAAGAAAATCTGAAAGAATTCAAAGAGACACGAGATAGCTTCTCATCAATTAATGAACAAATAAAAGAACTCTCAATAAAAGTAGGTGAGTTAACATATGAAAGAAATCAATTAAGAAAAACAGTTGACAGTCTCAATTATTTGGAAAAGAAATGTTCAGAACAAGATGAGTTAATTGGAAAATTAACTCAAGAACAAACAGGATACATTTTCACGATTAAAATCATCTCTAATTGGATACCAAGTCAGAAAGAGAATATTGACGTTCTTGTTGCGTTATCTTCAGCCTTAAATCATGAAGCTACATTTGAAGAATTGTAAGAAGAAACAACAATAGCATATGTTACCTTAAAGAATAGAATTATCCCTATACTTCAAGATAATACATTAATTCTTGCGGATAAGAATAAAGTAAAATTAACAATTGAAGATTTTGATAAATAGTACTTGGCTGGATGGTTGAGATTTCCGCAAAGTTAAATAATGCAAAAAATAAAATGATAACTGCATGAAGAGAAAGATGAAATCAAGACGTGGAGTTTCCAGTATCATTTCAACTTTAATAATCTTCACAATAATGGTTGCTGCTTTAGGTTTAGCTTTTTCACAGATTATACCGTCTCTAGAAAGATTTCAAACAGAAAGTGATTTGACAGCGGCAACAAATGCGTTTCTATCTTTCGACTCAGAGATAAAGAAACTAGTCAATACTCCTGTAAATTCTTCAAGTGTGGTTAGATATAACCTTGGAAATGGAATATTAGATTTGGAACAAGAACGAGAAGTCTTTCTGATTATCAATTCTGGGGGAAATGAATTATTTAATTATTCATGTCACACAGGAGAAGTTGTATATAGACTCAATGGAAATTTCAGAGGTTTGGGGGGTGCCATATATGATTTTGGAGGACCTGAACTTCTAGTTTATTCTCTGAACAGAACAGCTCAAATGACAAACATTGTACATCAATCCTTTGATGACTATAAGCTTCTAAAAATGTACTATAGTGTTTTTCTTAGCATAGAACAAATTAGCGAGAATGATCTCGAGGTTAATTTCATTATTATTCATTTAAACACATCTAGAATCTTAGAAGGTCAAAGCGAATATTTTCCAATCATTAATACACCTACAAAAATTCAAATAATTAAAATAAACCAAGTAATAGAACCATATGATTTAGGAAACAGAAGTGATGATTTAAGAGTAGAGGCGAGAACATCAAGTTTTTCTCAATCTATCCAATATCCCATAGCACCTTTTACTTTTTCATTAAGCTTGAATTTAATTCATATTTACATTGACTTTCGCACTGTATAATTTTCATTATAATAATTGGTATTAAAAGTAGGATTTATTAGAAATAAGAGATTCTAATATTTAGCGAAGTTTCCTCGTGTGGGACTTGACTTAAGCATACTGCCTTGAATGATAGTCTCATTTCGAAACTTCGCTATTTTCTTTTAATAGAAGCATTAGTTTATGACAATCTACATTTGATAATAATGTCGATAAAAAAACTCATAAGCGTTCAATTATCTTCTTGTTCTGGTCAAAGAAGATGGACAAAATAATAAAATTTGAAGGTATATCAAAGAAATTTCAGTTATTTTGGGAAGATGTTGTAATCTTTGAACAAATTGATTTAGATATAGATAGAAATGAACTAGTTTTATTATATGGACCAAGTGGGAGTGGGAAAACAACACTTCTAAATCTTTTAATTGGATTATTAGAAGCAGATGAGGGAGATATACAGGTAGCAGGTTTGTATTTAGAACTCATAGATGATAAAGAGAAAGCAGATTTTCGGTCTAATTATCTTGGCATAGTTTTTCAGGAGA
>DAOVKB010000085.1:0-4831 GCA_030631995.1 archaeon
AGTTGACCAAGGTTTTTTTGTTACAGTTGTCGATGATTTAACCGCTAATACATCAACAGAATATTTGGAAAAACATTTTGAAGAAAAAAAAGCAGATTTTTACAAATACGATATTAGAAATTTAGATTTTCTATTGTCTATCCCTAAGGAGTTTGAAGCAATTTTCCATCTAGCAGCTCAACCAGATGTGAAAAAGAGTGTAGAGAATCCCGAATATGACTTCAGTGTAAATACCATAGGAACATTCAATATTCTAGAACTTATGAGGAAGAAAGACATACGAAAATTAGTCTTTGCAGGATCAGGGGGGACCGTATATGGAGATACGACTACTTCTCCAACTCCAGAAGTTCACCCATTAAGACCTATCAGTAATTATGGTGCTGCTAAGGCTGCAGCAGAGATGTATTGTTCAAGTTATTCTTCATTATACAATTTAGATATTATTTCCTTGCGTCTAGGAAATATCTATGGCCCTAGATCTAAACACGGGGTAATGTATGATTTCTACCATAAACTAAAAACAAATCCAGAAGAACTGGAAATTCTAGGAGATGGTAATCAAACCAAATCCTATCTCTATATTGAAGACACAATTGAAGCTTTCAATATACTCTCTCAATCAATCAAAAGTGGATATGATGTATTTAACGTCAGTTCTGATGAAACTATTAATGTAGTAGACATTGCAGATGAAATCACTAAATTAATGAAAATTAAAAATGTAAAATACTCCTTTACAGAAGGAAAAAGAGGTTGGAAAGGAGATGTTTCTTTTGTATCACCCGATGTGACTAAATTAAGAAAACTAGGGTGGGTTCCAAAAGTATCTCTTAGTAACGGAATAAAATTGTATCTTGAGTGGTTATCTCAAGCTTGATTACGCATTTCTGAAGAGATTATTTATTCCTGTTTGGAAATTCAATCTATAGAAACAAGCTAGTAAATTTTCCAAACAGCGAGAAAACTTGTGTTAAAAGAAGGCACTAGATTATTCAAAGATTCAAAAATGAAATAGTTTGTGCTTCCATAGGGGTGAAACAAGTATGGATATATTGTGTCATTACTTGTGTTTTTTATAGCAACAATATACTGAATATTAAGTGAAACAAGAATATTAATCGTGTATGCACGAGTTATATTCAATCCTCTAATGTAAGATAAAACTTGATCTTCATATGAAGAACCATAGTAACCTAAACTGAAAGTTTCAATAAATCCTTGGAAACTGAAGTAAGTACTATTAATAACTGAACTTGCAGGTATCCATCCATAATAAAGAGGGTGTTCAGTATGATAGCCTGGGATCGTAGGTAGAAATCCAGCACCTCCTATGCGTCTAGAGAGGGTGGTTGAAGATGTAAGGATGGTTCCATTAATTCCCTCAGATTTTATATAATCAATAACTAAAAGTTCATCATTAGTAATATGATTCTGTGAAAAATCTAATGAATATGGTGCTATCCATAAACTAGCATATTTTTCTTGACCCTCATAGGCTGTTTGAAGAAACAGTATGTTGCTTGTAATTATGATAAACATAAAAACTAGAACCCATTGCATTCTTTTGAAACCAAAAATATATCTTCTCATTATGAAAAATAACACATAAATCCCAATCGCACCTAAAACAACATAATATGTAATTTTGACATATGTAATTATTGAGATGTAGATGACATGAACTAATGCTGCAGTTACGCCTACAATCGAAGCACATAAAATGAATGAGAATTTATTCGTGCGACCCCTTTTCCTTAAAAATGATACAGTTTGTTTTATTCCTAAAACACTTATCCACACATAAACTGGTAAGAAAAGAACTATTGAGTATACAGGAATTTTCCAAGATAAAGCCATGAAGCTTATAATTACAAATAGAAATGGTCTTTTATCGAAATTCACCTCCCTTCTTGAGAAAAAGATAGAGAGCAATCCGATTGGAAGGAATATTAACATTACACCAAGACTTGAAAAATAAACCATTCCCAGTGAAATAATTTGAGCTGTTGTATTTCCACTATCAGATATAGGGGACCACAACGATACATCAAAATCTGGTGTTATTATAAAGCCCACAACTAGCATTCCGATTGCTAAGAGCAAAAAGAAAACCTCCGTTATTCTAGTTTCTATGATCTTTTGCGCAAATGGCTTAATTCTCTTTGACGTTACAATTATTTGAAAAACAAGAGGAACTAAATAAAGTAAATACACAACTGAAATTCTATAACTTAGCACCATTAAAGTAGAAATTACTAATATCTTAATTATTGAGAAAATTGTATTTTTTGTACTTTCATTGTCTTTAAGTTTCAGAAGATAATAGAGAAACCAAAATGATAAAGCCAATAATACACCTCTTGGGTGAAGAGTAAAGTAAGTATAGTTGTAGAAATCTTTACTTCCAAATAAAACCATTATAAGAAACAAATTTCTAAAAATCTCTTTCCTGAAAAGTAAGCTTGAAAGCTTATATGCACCAATTGCACATATCATTGTCAATAAGAGATCTATAATAACTATTGAGACTGATAATGAGATATTTATCGAAAGCAATCCAGCTAATAGTAATGGAAGTGCAATTGGATATTGAGAAAATGGGTAGAAACCAAAATATGAAAGAGGGTGAATAAGCCATGTTTGATCACTAACTAAAGCTCCATTATTAATTGCAAAAGCCATCCAAATAACTTCAAATCCGTCATAACCGTTTATGTATGGTAGTTTAGGGATACGTAATAAAATGCTCAAGAGCCCTATAAATAGTGGTAAAAGCCATCTGGAAAATCTTCTAATTTTGTCCTCTTTCTTTTCCACCATACGCGAAAAACCGATTTGAATCTTATAAATTTGCTTATCGTATTTCGTACTTTTAACTGTTTTTTTTTGAAAACAATATCTTCTTCTACCGAAATCATTAAAAAATAAAGAGACAGTCATGATACGGACACAACTTTTTATTGAGGTGTTAAAATGAGCGATGATACCCTCGAACAGGTAAACGAAGCTGTTCATCTATTAGAAAGAATAAGCGAAGATACGACTGTTCCTAGAAACATTAGAAGGGCAGCAGTAAACTCACTCGAGATAATTAGAGAGCCAGATTCAGAATTAAGTCTAGCAGTAAAAGCAAATAATGCAATCGAAATCTTAGATGAAATATCTCAAGATCCAAATTGTCCTGCTCACGCAAGAACAATGCTACTACAGATAATTACGCTTCTTGAGATTACAGACTATGATTATTGAATCATAAGAAACTAAAGTTCTATGAAGAATTCTCTCTTTTTCTTTTATTTCTATTAATTTCCTACATAACTAAGAGTCTTCTTTAATTATTGATCCTGGAGGAATAGTGGAACCCGATGCAATTTTTCGACCAGGAAGTATTAATGTGTTAACACCGATTTCACAATTATCTCCAATAATAGCACCGAGCTTCATTAAACCTGTATTAACTGTTTCTCCGTTGATATTCATCGTTACTTCTTTTCTAGGAGTTTCAGTGTTTACAGTAATTACTCCAGAAGATAGAATGCTATTCTGACCAATAACACTATCCCCTACATAGCATAGACGATAGACTTTTGATTCATCGAACAAAACCGAATTCTTAATTTCACTACCAAAACCAACAATCGAACCTTTACCAATAGAGCAATGATTTCTAATTAAAACGTTATTTCCAACGTAACTATTTGGTCCAATGTATAAAGGTCCATTTAAGACTGTCCCAGAACTGATTTCGGTATTTTCACCAATTATTACGGCGTTTTTTAGCTCAACGTTGGGAGGTATGTAAACATCTTTAGCTATTCTAGATACGGTAAGTTTGGAAAGTAATAATTTATTAGCTTCAATAATGTTCCATGGTTTTCCTATGTCTATCCAAGCTTTCTCCCAAATAGCAGCTGCTACTTTATCTCCCTTTTCAATTCTATTATTTATCGCTTGACTCAAGGTTGCTTTGTTTTTTATTTCTTCAAAAATGTCAGTTCTAATTACAAAGCATCCTGCATCAACATAATTGCTTTGAGATTTTGTTTCGGTTTTTTTGATACCTGCTTTCTTAACCATACCCATTGAATCTATGTCTACAATTCCGAAATCTCCAGTATCTCCTTGGAGAGTAAGAGTCATGGTCATATCGGCTTGAGTATTCTCAAAAGCATTCAGTGCACGTTGCATCAATCCTTTCTCTGAAACAACATCTCCGAATAGTAGTAAGAATTCGCTTTCGTTCTTAACAAAATCCTCTGAAGCTAAAAGCGCTGCTTCTATCCCTTCACTTTCACCTTGATCTGCATATTGAATACAAACACCAAAATCACTCCCTTTTATGAAATAATCACGAATTTGTTCTCCCTTATAACCAGTAACAATTAAAATATCAGTTAAACCAATCTCTTTTAATTCTTTGATTAAATACTGAAGAATGGGTTTTCCCAGTAAAGTAATCATAGGTTTTGGTCTTGTTTGGGTTAAAGGAAACAGATCAGTGCCTTTTCCGCCAGCAAGAATAACAGCTTTCATTTTCTATTACACCTTTGTCTTTTCAATATTATATACTTATTTCATATTACCAAATTTAAAGAACTGTTACAACTTTTGAGAGGTTTTTTGGGTAATCAGGATCTAGGTTTTTTCTCACAGCTGTATAATATGCTAAGAGTTGAAGCGGAATAATGTATGGTATTGTTGAAAACATTTCTGAGTATCCTTTTGGTATTTCCATCTTCCATTTCACTAGTTCTTCTATCTCTCCATCCCCTTCCTCCATCACTGCAATACTTGCTGCTCCCCTAGCATTCATCTCCATAATGTTGCC
>DAOVKB010000111.1:0-2179 GCA_030631995.1 archaeon
ATCTAAAAATGCCAGGGATGAGTGGTATGGAGGTTCTTGAAGAAATTAAAAAGATAGATCCAGAAATTATATCTATAGTTATAACAGGTTATGCTACGATAGATTCAGCGGTGGAAGCGATGAAAAGAGGAGCATATGATTTTTTACCCAAACCGTTTACACCCGATCAACTCAGAGTAATAACTGAAAGAGCCCTGGGGAAAAGGGCATCAATTATTGAAATCCATCGCATGGAAAAAATGAGAGAAGGATTTATCAGTATGGTTTCACATCAACTTAAAACGCCACTTGTAGCTGTGCAAGAATATTTTGAAGTAATTCTTGGAGGTATGGCTGGTAAAGTTACAAAAGAACAAAGAGAAATGCTAGAACGTTCAAAGATTCGTATTGATGACCTTTTGAAACTTATAAAAGATTGGCTTAATTTATCAAGAATAGATGAAAACAAGATTTTGGATAAGTTGGAGACTATAAGTTTGCTTCCCATTCTAACTAAAACAGAAGAGTTGGTAGAGGGATTAGCGAAACAAAAAAATATTACCTTGAAAATGGATATCCCCGAGGACTTACCAATGGTTCTTGGTGACGAAGAAAGTCTGGAACAGCTGTTCTTAAATCTAATGGAAAACAGTATAAATTACAATAAAGAAGGAGGAAATGTCACTTTGAGAGCAGCAAAAGAGAATGACTATGTAATAGTAGAAATTACAGATACCGGGATAGGTATTCCAAAAGATAAATTGCCTTTTATCTTTGAACAATTCTATAGAATCAAAGGTAAGAAAACACAAGTTGTTGGTAGTACCGGTCTGGGCTTATCAATTGTAAAGAAAATAGTAGATGCCCATTCTGGTGTTATTAAGGTAACAAGTAAGCCCGGGAAAGGAAGTACTTTTAAAGTATTTTTACCCAGGGAGAAAAAAGGGAGGTAAAAAATGGAAGAAGCCAAAATTTTACTTGTAGACGATGATGTCGATTTTTGTAAGGCAACAACTAAGATACTTGAGAGCAAAGGATATAAAGTAGTTCCTGCTTATGATGCCAGGGAAGCTCGACAGAAACTGAAAAAGGAGAAACCAGACCTAATTATTCTAGATATAATGCTACCTGGTCAGGACGGGTTCTCACTCTGCAGTGAGTTTAAAGAAAGTACTGACTTTTTCGAAATTCCTATTCTTGTTCTGACTTCTGTCAGTGCTAAAACAGAAGGAGAAAAATATGCGGAGTTGATTGCTCTTTACCACAAAGCAGATGGTTACGCAGAGAAACCTATTGACCCAAAAGACTTAATTGCCAGGGTTTATGCCTTAATCACTCGCAGAAAAATTACTATCTCTGAACCAACAAAGAAAAAGAAAGTTCTAATTATTGATGATGACTATGATTTCGTTCGTTCGACGCGACTCATATTAGAGGAAAATGATTTTGAGGTGCAGGCATCAAATACTGCTAAAGGAGGGATTAGAATGGCAATGACAATGTATCCCGACCTTATTGTAATGGATGCTATGCTTCCCGACAAAGATGGATTTACAGTATCTCGTGAATTGAAAACGAATTCTCAAACATATAATATACCCATTCTTGTCGTAACAACCCTTAGTGAACAATTTAAGGAACCGGACTTTGCACATACACTAGCTAACACTCACAAAGTTGATGAGTTCATTACTAAACCTATAAAGCCTGAAGATCTATTAGAAAAGATACAGCAATATGTATAATTTCAGCTTTTTTTGACTTAAATGAATCGGATTATAAGATTAGAAATTACAAAATATTTCTTATTGATGATTCAGATTTCTTTTGAAGTGACAAGTCTTTCAGTTAGTAGAATTGTTGCGTTTGTATTTAATGAATACAAACCTTGTATACTAACAGCCAGGACAGATACAGAAGGTTAAAAATATAAATCAAAAGCTCTTATAGCATAGGTTCTTGGTGGTGAAAGGAGGCAATAATGGTCAAAAAGAAGATTCTTATTATTGATGATGACCAAGATTTTGTTTTAGCAACCAGGACAATATTGGAAAAAAGTTCTTATGAGTGTGCCTGGGCATCTTCCTGTAAAGAGGCTATGGAAAAGGTGAAGGAAGTTAACCCTGACTTGATAATATTAGATGTAATGATGAAGAGAGAAAACTCTGGATTTGAACTGTGTAGAGTATTAAAAAAAGAA
>DAOVKB010000083.1:0-4929 GCA_030631995.1 archaeon
ATAGACAATAGAAAATCTAAATTTCTAATATCGTATTTGTAAAAATCTGCTTTTTTTTCTTCAAAATGTTTTTCCAAATATTCTGTTGATGTATTAGCGGTTAAATCATCGACAACTGTAACAAAAAAACCTTGGTCAACTAGTAAATCTACTAGATGTGATCCTATGAAACCACATCCTCCAGTTACCAATACATTTTTCTCCATTTTGAGAACGACCTACTTTATTCAATCGCTTTTGCAAAATCCTCTAATGCTCCAAGGAATATTTCAATTTCATTAATGGTGTTATAAATGTAGAGTGAAGCTCTTACAACCCCTTCTCCTTTGTTTGGTTTTATTCCTATTTGATATTGGAATGGGTGAACGCACATATTCCCTGATCTCATCAATATCTTATGATTAGGAACCATTTCGTTAAAATATTCTACAATATCATTGTGATTAACAGCATCAGATTTTGGACGAAAAGACACAAGTGCTGCTCTTTGCTTGTAGTCTAATGGCCCTAGAACTTCAAATTTGTCAAGCTCTAGAATACCTTCAAGCAGCCTTTTTGAGAAATTTAATTCACGATTATGAACATTATCCATACCTATATTCTGCAAGTAATCTACTGCCGCTCCTGCACCCAACATCCCCCCATAATTTTGTAATCCTGCTTCAAACTTATGAGGTGGTGGAAGATATTTTGGTGTTATTGTATTTCCTTCATAAACAACATCTTCGATAACATCTCCTCCAACTAGAAACATATCCAACGATTCTAAGAGTTCATATTTGCCATATAGCGCACCAATTCCAGTAGGACCACATGCTTTGTGCATACTTAATACACAAAAGTCAACATCAATAGCTCTTACATCTAACTTCTGATGGGGAGCATATTGTGCCTCATCTGAGATAACTAAAGCACCATGTTCATGAGCAATTTCAACAACTTCCTTTAACGGTGCTACTGTGCCAGTAAGATTAGAAGCATGAACAAATGAAACAATCTTTGTTTTATCATCTATTTTTTCTTCAAAATCAGCAGGTTCAAGTGTTCCATCTTCTTTAGCTTCAACTAACCTAAGCTCGCTTCCAGTTTCTTTACACCTTTTGAAAAAAGGAAGCATTCCACTATGATGCTCTAGAGTTGTTGTAACAATATTTTCGTTTTTTTCCAATGGTATTGTTGCGGCTACAAGATTCAAACCTTCTGTCGCGTTTCTTGTCCAAATTATTTCATTTGAGCTTTCCGCATTTATGAAATTAGTAAGCTTGTCTCTTGCTTCTTCTGTGAGTAAACTTGTTTCTACTCCAAGACTATGTGTTGATCTTCCAGCACCACCACACGCCCCTAAATATTTGTAATAATATTCCATTGCTTCCCAAACTTGAACAGGCTTAAGTGCCATGCAAGCTGAATCAAAATAAATCAAACTTTTTCCATCATAAAGTTCATTTAGAACAGGAAAATCTTTTCTTATCCGAGACCATATAACCATTAAATCACCATTCTATGTATCTTCATCGGGACTGGATATTAGTTTCCAAACAAAGCCAGTCGATGACCACTCTCGTTCTACAACGCCTTGTTCAACAAGTTCTTTTCCTGCTAAAATAATATCACCACCAGATGTACACCCTGCACATAAATCAGGGAATAAATCTCGCATAGCCATTATTTCTTTTGTTGTTGCAGGATTTTGTTTCTTTAGAATAGCAAGTATGCATTCAATATTTCGTTCCTTAAAGCTACTCATGTTATCAGTAATCTAGTTTTAATTAACAATTTAAATTATTCTACTAATTACAAATCACTTATCATCAATTTGAAAGAAAATCCGATAAGGATTTTTGCCCTTTTAATTTAAGAGGAACTTCTGAAAATGAGATCATATGCCCAATCAGTTTAGAGAGATTTGTGACATAGTAACTATTGTTAATTCTAGTTACAGCTAATTTTCCTTTTATCCCTACAAGTTCTCCTGATATCTGCATTGTTTTTTCGACTTCGTTTAATATTGGGTTTACATCAAGGGAGGAGATATTACCATAGTATGAAGAAAGTTCTGTTTCTTTGTACAATAATTCAGATTCTTTTGGCTCATAATCTGTATTTTCTAAGTAATTTACAACATTTTCTTTAAGTTCTCTAAATTCAGGGAGTGATTTAGAAAGATTAAAATTAAGTTTTCGTGCTTTCTGTGATTTTCTGATTGTTTGAGGAACATTTAGCTTTTGTGAGATTTCCTTCTCAATTTTTCTTGCCTCTAAACCATTCTTTGCCCTAAATATCTCAATAGCAATATCAGCACCTTGATTTATCCAACGCTTTAATGGATTGAAAGAAACGCCAACTTTCACATTATTAGCAATTAACGCTAAATAAACTGAACAAGGATGTGAAACACAATATTCATAAGCTTCTGGATTTTGAGCGCAATTACTATATGGTTTCGAAGCATCACAGAATAAGAAGCACTTTTCAAAATCATTTTGCTCACAATTATAACATCTTGCGTATTGTACTCCAGTTGAATTAGAACAGAGATGATATTTCTCCTTGTTAATTGAATGCCCTATACAGATTTTTTCTTTGAACACTTTTACATTAAAGGAATCTTGTGCTTGAAGAGGTTTTTTGTATACTTCTTCTGGTTCTTCTTCTAAGTTACGTAAAAAAAGAAAAGCATATGGAGGAGTAGAAGGATCCCATTTGACAGCCATTAAGTGTTCTTTCAATAGCATCTCCACGATCTCTTTATTCTGAAAGAATAATGATTTCTTCTTCTCCATCTTCAATCTTTTTCTTGCAGATTTCATATATTTTGTAAATTTTATCTTTGAAATTTGATGAGATTATGCCTTTTTCAACTAAATCATTTATTACTCCCGCATCTTTGGTTTCGATTTCATCGTTTTTCTTAATTATCATTAAACCTAAATCTATGTAACGCAGTTTTCCTCCGTTTGATAGTTCAAGAGGAGTAATTATTTTGATAGTTTCTCCCAATAGAGAATCTTCACGATTGATTTTCATGTGAACAGACCAACTTCCTTCTTTGGTTATTATTATAGATGAATCACCTTGTTGGATATCTTCTTCAAGTCCATAATGCACACCTCTTGAGGATCTAAAACTTCTTTTTATAACTAAAACCTCATCAGACCAGCTTAATTGGCCTAAAATTCTTTCTTGAGGTGGAGAAGTCAGTCTATACTCCTCTAGATACAAGAGAGAATTTTCTGCAAAATCTCTTTCAAGAACTATCTCCTTCAGAATTGGAGATAATTTTTTTCTATCAATTTCTGTAGATATTCTTTCAGCAAAAGTTGTTGAGAGCTTTAAATCCTGTGAATATGACATAAACCAATGATACATTGGTATTGTGGGGGTTACTTCATTATGCATTGCAGTTAATTTATCTTTAGCTTCCTTAACAAATAATGCATGAGCCACAGTTTGCCCTGGTTGAAGAATACCGGGACCATATGATGATCCGGAAATTAAAAGATCAAGCTCTTCCGCACGTTGAACAAGTTGATCGATATCAGCTTGAATGCTCTCTTGGGATGCCTTAGTTGCACTTGTTCTCATGATTAAACCATGATCTTGAGGTCTTAGTTCCTTTCCAAGTGTAAATAGTTTATCTCGTTCTTGCTTAGGTAACTTTCGGGAAACACGAACAAAATTCGCGTCTCTTTCAAGAATAACTGAATGCCCAGGAAAATGAACTACTGTTGAACAAACAGGTAATTGGTCTTCAAATATATTTAGTTGTTTTATTTGAACCACAACTTTTTGCCCCCTATGTAAATCTGAGCCAAAAAGAATTGTATTAATATTTTCTCCTATATCAACAACAGAAAGATTCTTTTCATGATTCACATGAACTACATTTCCATTATACACTGCATGTAGTTGAACAGGATGCTGAAGGATGATAGAATCAGGTATATTATTATGGAGAAGAGCTGCAATAGCAGAAACATATTCTTCATCTCCCTCTATAGAAATACCATATCCGTCTAGAATGTCTTGAATCTCTAAATCATATGGATCTATTCTTTCTTTTATTTTAAACAAATCTGCTTGTTCAGGGCTAGGTTGAACAAGATTATACTTTAGATTCTCTGTAATCAATTTTATAATTGGAACATCATAAATACTTCTAACACGAAAAGTTGGGGAAACCATTACATAAACACCTTATTGGCTGATAGAACAGTATTGAATAAAAAGTTAATGAAACAAAAGTTAAGAAAGAAGAGGGTATGGATGTTTTCTGTATAAATTTTTATAATTTGGAGCCAAGACGGGGATTTGAACCCCGGAGGCAAACGCCAATGGTTTTCGAGACCACCACCTTACCGCTTGGTTATCTTGGCACAAATTTTATCTATTCACATAAAATGCTTGATAAAAGAAGTTTGAAGAATTAAAAATTCTTCGTTCTTAAGAATTTTAAAGAAGATAAATTAAAGTCTAATGAACTGTCTACTGCCACAATTGGAACAACCTTTTACAGAGCATTCTGAGCAGTAGAAATGACCACATTTTGAACATTTACTATTTGCTTGCTGACTACAACCTGCACAATTTTTTGTTGAAAGACGAGTACGAAGTTTGTAAAGGATGTAAACAGCACCAGCTACTCCTATAACTCCTGCTAAAACCTCAGCAATTATAACAAAGATTCTTCCAACATCTACATTAGGACCGGGTGTGCTGTCTACGACAATCCTAACAATTTTAGTATTACGATATTCATAATATTTAATTGTACCATTTTCGAGCACAACATCCCATGTTATGTCTTTAGTTTCTAGCTTTTTCATTCCCAGAAGCTCGTCCAAAACGTTATTGTTTAACTCATTGTAATTTATTTTAACTGTAAAAGGTTCTGCATCAGAATATGTTATGGAATATTTTCCATCAATA
>DAOVKB010000002.1:0-47029 GCA_030631995.1 archaeon
ATACAAGTTTGGGGAGCTAAAGATGAAGATGTTAATTATCTAAAACAATTCTGGGGAGAACCAATCAAGAAAATTGTTCTAAAGATGTCACCACTTGTATTTGCAAACGAAATAGTAAAAATCCCAAATATGAGTGAATTAACAATAGAGGATATAACAGCCATAATGGAAATAAGTGAAAGTGATTTTCAACAATACTGTAGATACATAAATGTGGCTGCAAGTAATGCTTCTGCCCCCGCAGATGTTGTTAAAGCAAATAATCTGCTAGAAAATATATCTTAATCATCTTTTTTCCTGTTTTCTTGTTTTGTAGTAAGATATTTATTAAGTGAAATTTTTATGTATAATATGAAAAAGAAAGATTTTGTTAATATTATAATTCTAGGGATGTTATTATTCACAACAATAAAGACATCTTACACAACAAATGGATTAATTTTAACTAATGATAATTCCGAAACTACACCAGATGCTATTACAATACAAACGTTTACTGGAACAATAAATGTAACTACAATAGTAGGACCAGATTATGCTTATGATGTAATTCACAAAGCGTTAAAACATGCTCAAACATCAATTCATCTTGAAGTATATACACTATCTAGTGAGCCTTTAGTTAATGAATTAATTAGAGCTGATAGAAGAGGAGTGGAAGTAATAGTTCAGCTTTCCGATGATAGAGTAAACTCTTATGAAGATGCTTATACAGAAGAAGCTGCATATAGACTAAAGAAACAAGGAATTGACGTTTACTGGACTAATGGAACTGAATTTGTTTTCACACATGCAAAATTCTGGATAATCGATGGAATAGAAACATTCGTTTACTCTGGCAATTGGGCACCTTCAAGTATTCCTCAATATTCAGGCGCTAGAACAAATAGAGAGATGGGTTTTCTGTTCAATCATGCCGGAATTGCAGCATATTTTGAAAATGTGTTTATTGCTGATGGATTAATCTCTACTCCATATGCACTTGGTTCAGGTGGCGGTAGTTTACAAGGTAATGAAACAACCGGAACTTATACGCCCGTTTCTTCAGTAGATACATTTAATGAATATACAGAAGTTACACCTATTTTTGCACCAGACAATAGTTATGAACTACTCTCTGGGATCATTGATGCTGCTACAACTTCTATAGATTTAGAATTACAATACATGAAATTTGATTGTGATTTGCTAGATGATGTATTAGATGCTGCACTACGAGGTGTTTCTATAAGAGTTCTAATTCCAGAACCAGGAGTCGCAAATGAAAATGTTACTGAAACTCTCATCAGTCACGGCATACAGGTTAAGTTCTTCAAAGGTTTAGGACATAATCACAACAAGTTTGTTTTAGTTGATGGTGAGACCGTACAAATTTCAAGCATTAATTGGTCAAATAACTCTGTTGACTATAATAGAGAATCAGGAGCTATTGTAAAGAACTCTAATATCGCAGCATACTACGAAGATGTTTTTGACGAGGATTGGGTTGTTAGTGAAACACCTACTGGTTTTGCAAAACCTGTAGATCTTGTATCACCAAAAGGAGGAGGAATCGCAGATGGCAATTTTAACTTCCAAGCATCATTTTCTGTTAATACATATACATCAGGAGAACTACTCATAGATTCAGTTTCAGTTCATACATGGGCCAGTCCTGTTGGAATTGTTGGTCACATAGTAGATACTACTGCTTATGCAGATGGAATTCATACAGTGAAGGTTATAGGAACCCCCACAGCAGGATCACCTATAGAAATCGAGAAAAATATCAACATAGTGAATACAGCTGATTGGAATCTTCTAATTACGGAAGTAAGATACGATGCCAATACTGAACCAGATGGTGAATTCGTTGAGATTTACAATTATTTTAGTTTCGCACTAGCCATTGAAGGATGGATACTGACGGATAATGAGGGGAAATATACTATACCAGATGGAGCTCAGATAAATGCGAATGAAGTATTGGTATTTGCACAAAGCAGTTCAACTTATGTAAGTGAGATGAGTGCATTAGGAATTACTGTATCAGCTGCTGATTATGGATTAGGCGATATTGCTCTAGCAAATACAGGCGATGAAATAATACTCAAAGATCCAGATGAGGGTATAAAAGATGCGGTTGCATGGGGATCAGGATCTGTATCCGGAGTTATCAGTTGGTCTGGAAGTGCAACAGGAGAAGACGAGACATTACAGCGAAGTCCACCTAATGAAGATTCAGATGATTGTGATGCAGATTTTGTAATAGATACGCCTACACCTGGAATAGTAGAACCAGATGGTCCAGGATTTACTACTTTGCTAGTTTTACCAATAATAACAATTGCTGCATTAGTTGTAGTATTCTTAAGAAGAAAAATACAGAGATAATATCTCTTTTTCTCTATTTTTTTGGGTTTATATATTAAAAAGACCATTTTCTCATGACATGGCCCTTGTCAACCAAACAACTTATTTCTCTGAAAAAGAGCAATCATTTGATTCCATAATTCTCTATATGGATTTAGATGCATTTTTTGCTTCAGTTGAAATCAGAGAAAATCCTTCTTTAGCTGGAAAACCGATAATTGTAGGAGGAAATCCTAAAACAAAGAGGGGAGTTGTTAGTACTTGTTCTTATGAAGCAAGGAAATATGGTATACATTCAGGGATGCCCGTTTCCCAAGCTGTTAAATTATGTCCTCATGTTGTTATGGTTAGAGGAACTTTTAGTCTCTATACTAAAGTTTCTAACAATATTATGAGTATTCTAAAGCACTATTCCAACGTAATGAAAGTTGCAGGAAATGATGAAGCATATTTAGATTTGACAGATATTGTATCAGACTATGAGGAAGCAAGAAAACTAGCAATGGAATTAAAAGATGATATTTATGCGAGTGAGCACTTAACTTGTTCAGTTGGGATTGCTCCAAATAAAATCCTAGCAAAAATAGCCAGTGAAACAGATAAACCTGATGGCCTCGTTGTACTGAAACCTCTTGAAATAGCAGATGTTCTTGCCCCTTTAGATATTACTGCGATTCCAGGTGTTGGAAAAAAAAGTAAGGAAATCTTCGTTAGAAATGGAGTTTATACTTGTGGGGATTTAGCAAAAATACCTTTTCAGCTTGTATATCAGAAATTTGGTAAATATGGCTTAAAAACTTGGAAATTAGTTAATGGATATAATACAGAAAAAACTAATGAAAAATTTGTAAGTAGAGAAAGAAAATCCATTAGTGAAGAAAGAACTTTCTTTCATACATATTCAAGTTGGGGAGATATCTGGGTATCTTTGGATTCCTCAATTCAGACTATAGTAACAAAAGCTAAAGAGAAAAGAATGAATTTTAAGACAGTTACCTTAAAAATAAGATTTCAGAATTTTGAAACATTTACAAGGAGCTATTCTCTGCAATGCTATGCCAATTCTGAAAAGCAGGTGAGAGAAGTTATAACATTGTTATTAGAAGAATTTTCAGATAGGGCTCCCGATAAGATAAGATTAGTAGGTGTAAAAATCTCTAATCTTATAAAAATAGACGAGAACCAAAAAACGTTAACACAATTTTTTAATAAGACAGATTAAGTGTTTAAAAGAAGCAAAGGAAAATCCTATGTCTGTCGTACTTCCAGATTGGTATATCTTAAAAGATCCAGGTGACATCACAATAGATGTAAATAGTTGGTACAAGTTTGCAAATACCAGATTAGAGAGATTTTTATCTGAAGACTTATGGATAATACAAAAACCAACATGGATGTCAAACGAAGAATGGATAGAAACGAAAGTTCAGGAAATTGGAGGACATTTCCTTCTACGGTTAGCAGTTGCAAAGGATCCCAGATTAACTTCCTGGTTAGTAGAAGTTGAGGGAGATTTGTTTGAATTTAGATTTGTTAGTAGCCCAAATTTCGATGAAAAGATTCATGTTTTGATGGATCTCTATGGTCAAGAAAATGTTAAAACAATAGATGAAATTAATGAGATTTTCAGAATAAATATCCACAAAAAATTCAATCTAGCTGATGTTCCTCCAAAGAAAAAAAGATATTCAAGTAGTAAATTTGGTGGAAAAGTAAAAGATTTGGATAAAAGAATTGCGATTAAGTTCTTCAAAATCCCATCTGTAGTTTCTGCAAAGAAAGTTTTGTTATATCAGGGATGGGCAATTGTTAGATTAGCGGATATCAGACTGACAGTGAAAAGAGAATTTGAGAAGGATTTGAAAGGAATAATCGAGAAATCAAAGACGATAGTTGAGAAAGATTCAAGCTTGGAAGTAACTATCAAACCCATAAAAGACAAAATAGATGAAATCGCAAGATCAGCTCGTTTGTCAGGAGATTTATCAAAATTAGGTATAGAAGCAGGAGAAGAAATATTCACTAAACCCGAAACTTTTCCTCCTTGTATTCGGGAATTAATTTCCGTTTTACAAGCAAAAGGTCACCTTTCTCATGTTGAAAATTGGCAACTTGGGACCTATCTCAAGAGAGTTGGTATGAGTATAGAGGAACAATATGCTTTTTGGTATCGAAATTCTGTAGATAATGTTGGGATGTCGTTTGATGAATTCAAAAATAGAGTGGGATATCAAATTAGACATATTTATGGCAAAGAGGGAGGAGGAATAGATTATTCTCCACCAAGCTGTAAAACATGTATTGATGGATTTTTCTGTTACTGGGCTCATAAGAAATTAGAGGATCTTTCTGAGGACATCAGAGTTGGTTTAGCAGACAGAAACACAGAGGTTGTAGAGACAGCTATTGAAGATATTTCAAGACTTATTATCAATCAGAGATTTCAAACAGCTTGTGCTAGATATTTCAATCTACTCACAGGGTGGAGAATGGGTGGGAATAGAGTAAATCATATGGTTAATTATTCAAGACAAGTATACAAACGGTTCCATAGTAAGAAACAGAAGGATGATGCAAAGAACAAGGAAAAAAATGAAGAGGGATAAAAGAATGAAAAACGAACTTACACCAGAATTCCTTGCTGAATATTATGAAAAAAAATTTCCAATGGATTACTTTATGTCTTTTATTGGTCTCTCTAATTTTTCTAACAGGGAATTTGGTTTTGTTGTTGGTAAGGAAGCGTTTGTTCGAAACATTTCTTTTCAAAACACTGATCAATTGCGGGAATATATGATTAATAATGCAGTTAAACATGCATATGTAGGAGCTATATATGATACACCACCATCACGAGAAACTCCAATACAAAAAATAAAATGGAAGGGAAGAGAATTTATTTTTGATATTGACATTGATGAGTACGATTTAGTCCGAAAATGTGGGTGTAAGGGATATCAGTATTGCAAAGAATGCTGGTCACTTGTTCAAGATGCTGCATCTTTCATCGATGAAACAATGAAAGATGATTTTGGATTTAAAGAAGTGATCTGGATTTTTTCTGGAAGAAGAGGGGTACATGGCTGGGTTATGGATAAAATCACTCAAGATTTCGATCAAGCGCAACGTGTAGCAATTCTGAATTATTTGACTTTTATACATGATGAAAAAAGGACGCAGTCTATTGAAGAAATCCCAAATGAAGCAAAACCACTTAGGAATCGAATCTATTCTTTAGTAGCTAAATCGTTTTTAGAAAAGTCAACTCCTGAACAACTTAAAGAACTTGGAATCTCCATAAATAAAGCTAAAGAAATCATTCAAAATGTACAATTGAGTGAACAATTTGATCATCATCAATATAACATCATCATACCTAATGACACATTAGTCAGAAGAAAATTATCTGACGAGTTTATCCTTCGAAGGTACCCTAGGATTGATAGAAAAGTTACAATGGACACACGAAGAGTAAGTCGAATGCCTTATTCAGTTCATGGAAAAACAGGACAAATAGCAATTGAGATTAAAGATATCGGAAACTTTTATCCTGATTCAGCACCTACTATTTGGGAGTCGCTAATGTAAAAGAAAAAGGGATTAAAAATCCGCATGAAGATAAGGTGGTATTTTTGGGAATAGTTCTTGTATTTTATCTTTGTTTTCTTCTGTAAGTTTAGCCCATCCTTTGAATTCGAAATCATCCAGATTGTAGCAACCATACACTATAGCTGAAATCGCTTGAATACTAAGTTCACATTCATATTCTATAGATTCTGTGACAGAAAGTTTTCCTTCTTTTCCTTCAAATGTGTAAGTTTTATTATTCCAGTCACAGTTGTCATCTGTTATTTTAACAGATAGTTTTCCATGACCAACATTTAAATCGGACAGGTTATTAACGATCACAACCCTTCCCATACAGGATGGAACCCATTCTCTACTCTGGATTTTCCCATATTCACCCCAGAAGGTATCATTCAACCATGTTTCAGGATATTCATTAGGTTTGATTGGAATATGAACGTTTTTTATTTGATCAGCATGGAGAGCAAACCATTGAAGAAATAAATATCTAGCAAGACTGTTTTTACAATAAAAATCTCTTATCTTAATGTCCTTCCAAAAACCAGTAATTGCATAAGTCATGATTCCTATGGTTTCGTTTCCTTCTTTCGCAGATACTACCCACATTTTATTCTCATCTTTATGACGTTCTAGTTCTGCATCATGAAGAACTCCCATACCGTGAATTCTCAATCTTATTTTTTTCAGAAATTCTTTGTAAATCTCAAAACCTTCACTAAAACTCATTCGTTCAACAATTCCATCAAGTTTCAAATCTAACAAAGGAACTAAGGATTTAGCTGAAATAATTGCAGTTCGAATTTGAGGAAAAGAAACATACCCTAATCTCTCATAGAATGATTCTTTGAAAGGATAGAGTGTTGAAAAACCTTGATCATTTTCTTTCATTTTGTCAAATGCTAATTTCATTATTTTTTTTGCATACCCCTTTCTTCTTCCTTCTGGATGTGTTGCTACTTCTGAAATTCCACACATATCCTTTATAACCCCTCTTACATTCTGAGGAATGGGTTTACATATCAATCCTGAAACTGGTTTTTCATTTTCGTAGAGAACTAAACATGTGTCTTCTTTCATGTATGGTTTTCTTTTCATTATCTGTTCTATATTTCCAGGAGTTGGAAAAAAAGCATAGAAAGCGAGCTCAAGAATAGGATCAACATCTTCTCCTCTTAGCTCCTTTATTTCAACTTTATTCATAGAAAAATGCTTGAAAAAACGTTTAAAAAACTATTGCAAGGAAACTCACCCTTTTTTAAACAAATTTTTATATTTCAGAAATATTCTGGTTGTAGAGTATAATGTCTATATCCAAAGATGAACTAAAGAAGAGATTCAACAAAGACAGTTATGAAGTTAATCTCTTCAAAGAGAAAGGATTTGTTAGAAAGCATTGCCCAATTTGTAATCATCAGTTCTGGACACTCGTACCAGATCAAGAAACATGTGGAGATACAAGATGTTCTGGTGGTTATCAATTTCTAGATAAGAAAGGAAAAAATCTAAATTTTGATCAAACCCTAAATAGACTAACAGATTTCTTTGTAAAACATGGACATACAGCAATCAAGGATTATCCGGTAGTAGCAAGATGGAGAGGAGATATGGATTTCACAATTGCTTCTATCGCAGATTTCCAACCTTGGGTATTAGAAGGAGTAATTGACCCACCAGCTAATCCATTGGTGGTTCCTCAGATGTGCATAAGGACAGGAGGAGATTTTTCCGATATAGATAATATAGGAAAGACTGCAAGACATCTAACTAGTTTTGTAATGTTTGGGCAACACTCTTTCAATTCCAAAACATTAACTCAAGGATACTGGATGGATAGATGTTTGGAGTTAAATTTCCAATTTCTTACAGAAGAACTAGGTCTAAAACCAGAAGAAATATCGTATGTTGAAGGTATTTGGTCTGGTGGAGGAAACTTTGGACCAAATCTGGAAGCTATGGCATACGGATCAGAGCTGGTAAATAATGTATTCATCGCATATGGTTTTGAAAATAACACTGTCAAGAAGTTAGACATGCAAGTAATCGATGTAGGGTGGGGATTGGAAAGAGTCTCTTGGTTTACTCAAGGAACTCCTTCAATTTACGAAGCTATTTTTCCAAAAGCGATTGATTACTTGCAAAAAGAAAATGGGTACAAAGCTGATCACAAGCTATTAATTGAATATAACAGATTAGCTGGTTTACTTGCTGTTGAAGAAGTGAAAGATCTTCGAGAAGAGAGAAAGCTAATGGCTAAGAAACTTGGTATGTCATATGAAGAAATGTTGAAGGAACTTGGACCACAAGAAGCAATCTATGCAATCGCGGATCATGCAAGAACTCTTTCCATGACCATAGCTGATGGTGCAATTCCTTCCAATGTTGGAGGAGGATATAACTTACGTGTTCTACTTCGCAGGATAATAGCACTCAAAGAACTATACAAACTTCAATTTTCAGTTGAGAAGATTTTTGATCTCCAAATTGATCATCTCTCTGTTTCATATCCTAGAGTAAAAGAAAATAGAGATATTATACACAAAATCATTGATATTGAGACCAAAAGATATGAAGATACAAAAGCAAGTGGTAGAAGAATAATCAGTCAACTTCTCCAGAAAAAGAAAGAATTCAATTTTACTACTCTTGCTGATTTATATCAGAATAATGGCATCAATCCCTTGATGGTTAAAGAGCTTGCAAAAGAAAAGGATGTGGATGTTGATGTTCCTGATGATTTCTTTGTAAAAATCGAAGAATATCTAGCTCAACAAGCTGCCAAACGAAAAGCGAAGGAGGAAGCAGTAGAAATTAAATTAGATAAAGAATATAAAACACACTCATTATTTTATGAGGATGTGTATCAAACTGAATTTGAAGCAAAAATTATTGCCATTATTGATAACAAATATGTTATTCTAGACAAAACTCTATTCTATCCAACAGGTGGAGGACAAATTCATGATACAGGTAAGTTACTTGTTGAAGAAACAGTGTTTCAAGTGATTAATGTATTCAGAAAAGCTTCTACCATTTTGCATGAATTAGATAAAGTAAGTAGTTTGAAGGAAGGGATGAAAATCAAAGGTAAAATTGATGCAAAAAGAAGAATGGATATTATGAGACATCACACTGCAGTGCATGTTGTTAATAATGCTGCAAGAGAAGTCTTAGGGCAGCACATCTGGCAAGCAGGTGCAGATAAAACCGAGTATAAAGCTAGATTAGATGTCACACATTATCAGGCTATAAGTTTTGAAGAACTACAAAAGATAGAGTATCTAGCAAATCAAGTAATTTTAGAGAAACGTACAGTCGATAAACAAGATGTGGATCGAGATGATGCTGAGAGAGATTTTGGTTTTCAAATATATCAGGGCGGTGTTGTTCCTGGAAAATCTCTTCACATTGTAGCTATTAATGATTGGGATATAGAAGCATGTGGTGGTACTCATCTAAATAACACAGGCGATATTGGGATTATTAGACTGACCGGAAGCGAAAGAATACAAGATGGTGTTGTTAGGATTGAAATTCTAGCTGGAGAACCTGCGTTAAAATATATTCAGATTCAGGAAGCAATACTTAGAGAATCATCTTCAGAATTAAGTGTTGAGCCAAAAATTCTCCCCAAGACTGTCAAACGATTCTTCAAAGAGTGGAAAGAACAGAAAAAGCTAATTGAAAATTTGAACAAGCAAATCGCTGAGCTTCAATTCTCTTCAACAAAAATAACTTTAGAGAAAATAAAGGATGAAGAGGTTATCATCAGAAAAACTGAAGGGAAACAAAAGGAATTAATTATTCAAGCTAGTGAAGCAGTAAAAAACATGGACAAAGGATTGTGTATCCTAATATCAAATGTTCAAAACAAAATTGTAATTGTAGGTGTAAAAACACCTTCTTCAAAAGCAGATATCTCTGGAATTGTGAAGGAACTCTCTCTCTTAGGAGGAGGATCAGGTGGAGGAAAGGGTGATTTAGCAATTGGAGGAGGACCAGATATTAAAAAAATTGATGATATACTTAACAATGCTAAAGAAATAATTACAGCAAAAATATGATACGTTAAAAGTTAAAAATCCAATCTCCGAATTTATTCCATCTTCAATTTATCAATTTTATCTTTACTAATTTTTTCTGGAGATAATGAACGTATTTCTATTGGAACTGTAGACGGTGCAACCATTACTGTTTCTTCTGATACCATTTTTAGTGTTGCATGAAGCATCGCAGAGGATTTTTTTAGGTTTTTGAGGAATTCAGTTTTTCTTTCTGGGAATGCAGATATTCGACTAATGTTAAGAAATACAAGATTTCCACTTTCGACTTCACTTAATATCCTTTCAGTTTGAACCACATCTATTAAAGAATAAAACTTCACACCAGGAGGACTATTTACTACTTTAACTTCATCCTTTGAACTAGTGTTAGATTGGCGCATATCCTTTCTTTTCCTTGCCATAGATTATACACCTATATTTAGAATGATTGTCTATTAATAAAAGCAGATTAATACAGTAGTAACATGAGGGTAATACTAGCTCTATATAAATTAGGACAAGAAGAGAAGTGTTGTTAACAAATAGCATGGGAGTGATTAATCATATTTGGATAGAATTTGTTCCAAATCCGAATCATATTTTTGAAGATATAGTCTTTTAATATCTACGCAAGGAAAACATAAAGATCCTTTGGTTTTATAACACCAGTTACAGAAGATAGTCAATAGTCTTTTTTCTCTATTTACAGATTCATTAAACTCCTCACATAATTCCTTCAATGTATTGAATAATTCTTCAGGATATTTCTCTTTTGCATCTTCCCATTTCATTATCAGTAAACTAGGAAACCATGCTAAAAAATGTTATCAAATCAAAGTAAAAGAAATGGAAAAATTAGATTTATAGAACTAATCAAATTTCCATGGGTCTCTGACATATACTGGTGCTGATGCAGCTCCTCTTTTTACTATTACATTTGCTAATTCTAAAGAATCAACTATTTCCCTGAAACGATTTCGTAATGTTACAGGAGTTGTTTTTGCTGCTTTTGCAACTTGTTGTTGAGTTCTTCTTTCACCAGTTCTAATACCAGCGATATAAATCGCAGCTGCTGCTACACTTAATGGATTCTTCCCCATATCTAGTCTTCTTGATTTACTCTCTTCAAGAATCTTTAGTGCTTCATTTTGAGTTGCTGTTGTTAATTCCAATTCATTACATAGTCTTGATAGTAACACAGCTGGATCAATTGGTGTAGGTCTGATTCTTAACTCTTGAACATATAATCGGAAACATCTTGCAATTACTTTCCTATCAGCATTAATTGTTTTTTCAATATCCTTCAGTGTTGTTGGATTATTGTATTGTCTAGCCGCTAGATAGACTGCTGCAGCCACCATTGATTCAATACTTCTACCTCTAATCAAATCTGCTTTCAGAGCTTTTCTGTAGGTTGTTGCTGCGGCTTCAGCTATTTCTTCACTAAGTTCAAGTTGGCTTGCAATCCTTCGAAGTTCTCTAAGAGCTATTCTAAGATTCCTAATTTGAGATCTTGAATCTCTTCTGTTCAACCATCGAAGTCTTCGCATTTTAGCCATGACATTGGGTTCAAGTTTCTTCCCATGTATATCCATATTGCCAAAACTAATTTGGGATGAAATACCATAATCTGATTTCAAAGCTGAAACAGGACCACCGGTTCTGCTTCGAGCTGCTTTCTCCTCTCCAGAAAATGCTCTCCACTCAGGAGTTGTATCAATTAATCTGGAAACCACTAGCCCACAATTACTACAAATAGACTCTCCTCTCTGAAAGTCGGATACAATTTCTTCGGAATTGCAGTTAGGACAGCGATCTCTACTCATCTATCTTCTCACTATGTTCAGATACCCATGGACATATATAAAGCTAGCTAAATCCTTGTAGTTTAAAGCGCTCTGATAAGTGAATTTGATATGTAGTATAAACACTTAATTGAAATAATTATTTTTTGGCTTGAACAAAAGAACAGAAGATTATTTCAAGAATAAATTAAAAGTAAAAGAGTTTTATTTTCTCTTTTTAAACTTCAGATTACTACTTATCAAAATCCCCATTGCGACGAGAGCGATCAGAACTGAAACAAAGTTATTAGGAGTAGGTTCTGTTGGTGTCTCTGTAGACAGTACAACATTGTAGATTAACATTAAGCTTTGATTATTTCCTGCATGATCTTGAACAGTTATTGTTACATTGTAAGTACTACTTTCAACGTAGTAATGAAATGCATAATGCTCATCAGTCACATTTTGAACAATACCATCTCCCCAATCAATGTGTACAAATTTTACTCCAGTATAAGCGTCAGAATACTCGAAACGAAGTTCAACTAATCCATCCACTATGTCTCTTGAAGTATTTGTATTCGATGTTACGTCAAGAAAAGGATTTTGGAAGTCCAAATAAATCAGTTGTGTTAGATTATTTGCTGTTCCCAGAGAATTGTTTACAAATAGAGTGTAATTATAGAAAGCTGCAATACCAAATGGATAATCGTATACAATTGTATCGTTACTCTCGAGAGATAGAGTATCTAAAGGTGTTCCATCTCCATAATCGAATGTTGCTTCAGTAATATTTCCTCGAACTAATTCGACCTCATAATAGAAGGTTACAGTTTCATTATTTGTGTAAATTCCATCTTTAGGAGTGAGAGATAGTACAGGAGTGGAATCGTAGATTTCTACTCTGTGAAGGTTACCTGTAGTTTCGTTATAATGTTCTCCTTTGTAAATATTGTATGCTTCAAAGTAGATAACATTTCCAACATTAAAAGGACCAATTGTTGCATTAAATTTCCTGATTGTGCTATTGTATCCATCACTATCAATATCAAAATATGTTGTGTTTAGAGATGCATCTACTAACGTCCATGGAACTATTTTTGTATTGTTATCTGAACTTTCAACAACATAATAACTAATGCCAAATGTTTCGAATTCTGTTGCATTTATTGATGTAATATTTAACCTAATAGGGTCAACTTCTGTATGTCTTTCATTTAATACTGTCTTAGATTCAAAATGGAAACCATTATCTATTCTGTAGATATTTAGCTTATCTTTTATCAATCCTTCATCCCAAGTATCCCACCCATGCGAGTTATTTGCAGTGAAATAGAGTGTTCTCGTTGTAAATGTTATTGTCGTGTTATAGACTTCATAGGCTTCATGAGTTTCATTTACCCAATCCATTTTGATGAATGTTACATCAGCATCGAAAACAGTCAGTGATGCGTTAGAGATTTTATCACGATAAAGTGAAGTTACTAAGGTTATATTTTCATTCTCTCCTCCTTCGAATACTTTGAAACGAATAACAATTGTGTGATTTGTATAATTAGCAGGAGAATAATATACCTTATCTACACCTGTACTAGTCGCATTGATAATTTTATCAAATTGTGGTGGAAGAATTTCATTCACATAAAGATAGTGCCAAGGACCTAGATGAGCAAAGTAATCTACTTCTTCATAGGTTCCATTTGTGATTTCCCCAATCCACCCATATGCTTTGAAGTATGAGTGTTCTGTCAAATTGAATGTACCTGTATAGTACGATCGTACTTCAAAAGAATTAGAGAAGTTTAACTCCAAACCCTGATTTATATCTAGAGTAAAATTGGAACCTTCACCAACTAATATAACGCTATCAACTCCAACATATCGCTTAACAGAATATTCAACAGTAATCAGAGTTCCAGCTGGATAATTCTGACCAGGAAAGCCTTCAAAACCTTCTGCTGTTAAACTTTCAAGCCTTGGTTTAGCTTCATCTTCTGCTATAACGTTATTTGTGTTTGTAACACTGAATACAACACTCACCAGTATTGAAGTCAATAATAGTAGGGTTAGTGATTTCTTTAGTCTCATATTGCGTCACTTAATTTGTGCTTGGTAGTTTTAAAATGTACTATTTTTATGCTTTGCGTCTCATACGTTTTCTTAAATCATAAAAATCATAATTGTTCGTAAGTGAAAGGATCGAAAACAACAAATGCTACAACACATCCATATTGCTTCTCAATCTGGAGAGATGAACTGACTAGTTTATACCCAGATTTCCCCCAATCTTCCTGTACTCGTCCTGCTCTCAGTTCAATCATTTCTTTTACTCCCATCTCTGCTTTTTCTTCAACTTTGCTTCGAGAAGAACTTTGAGCTTCAAATGCTAACACACACTTTTGGGGTTTACCATCTACATCTGTTTCAATCTTAGCTAAGGCTATACTGCATGCTATTTTGTCTCCTTTGTTTCCTATATTCATTGATCTAACTACATGAATGATGGAACTGAAAGGTAATAGCTTTATTTCACCATTAATTGGAACATAGGTGATTCCTTTCTCACGATCAACTTTAGGGTAAATCTCCTCTTTCGGAGGTATTGAAGAAACAGCAACATGGTTCTGGTACCCTATTCCAGCATCCATAAAAGCTGAATCTATAGATTCTAGTTCTGAACCTTCGGATTGACCAGTCCCTGTTGTGAGCCAAAATCTTGTTGGTAACATGAATAACAAACCCTATTCACTTTGAACTACTTAAATAATTATCGAAAAAACATATATATAGAAAATATACGATAATGATTAAAGCAAAATCTCTAGGATGAAAGCGATGAATGATTTGGAAAATTACTTTAAAGAAAATGGGATAGAATTTATACAATTTCAATTTTCAACTATTTTTGGGGAACTAAAATCTGTAGAATTTCCTGTTGACATTTGGAAAGAAATGAGAAATGGTACTGGAGTAGATGGTTCTTCATTAGGTTTTCTTAAAACTGAACAGAGCGATATGAAAATTATTCCAGATTTTGATACTTTAGCCATACTTCCCTGGGAACCAAGAGTAGCGAGATTTATCTGTGACATTTATGGAAATGATGGTAAACCTCATCCTACTGATCCTCGAAGTATTTTGAAGAGAGTAATTGAACAAGCAAAGAAACTAGGATATGAATACAAAACAAGACCTGAACTGGAATGGTTTTTCTTAGATTTCGAATTCGATCCAATAGATTATGGTCAGTATATGGACATACTTCCTTTTGATATGATGGGATCTTTAAGAAGAGACATAGCAGCTGATATGAAAAAGATGGGAATACCTGTAAAAACAATTCATCATGAATGTGGAGCTGGACAACAAGAGATTGAATTCTTAGTTTTAGATGCACTCAAACAAGCTGATAATGTTCAAACAGCAAAAATGATTATAAAAGCTGATTCAGCTTTTGAAGAGATTATTGGTACTTTTATGCCTAAACCTTTTCCTGATCAAGCTGGGAATGGATTTCATATTCATCAATATTTAGTCAAAGATGGAAAAGATATTTTCTCTGATAGGGAGAAGGGTATAAGTGAAGAACTCAGATATTTTATTGGAGGAATTTTGGAACATGTGGATGCAATGACAGCAATTCTCAATCCGACGACAAACTCCTATAAGAGACTAGTACCAGGTCATGAAGCACCTGTATTCAAATCATGGGGTGTAGCTAACAGAACTGCATTAATTCGCATTCCTGGTTATGAAAAGAATGCAAGATTAGAATATAGAGCAACTGATGGTGCTGCGAATATTTACTTAGCTTTTGCGCTCCTATTAGCAGCAGGATTAGACGGCATTAAAAGAAAAATTGAGCCTATTTCATCAACAACCAGAAACATAGAAGATTTATCTTCTCAAGAAAGAGAAGAAATGGGAATAACTAAGCTTCCTGAAAATCTAAATGAAGCACTAGATCATTTAGGAGAAAGTGCTTTTGTTAAAGAAGTTCTTAATGATGAGATCCTAGAAATTTTCTTGAGTGTAAAACGTAAAGAATACAAAGAATATCTTGAAGCAAAAAATAAAGGTGAAGAACAGGAATGGGATTGGGAGTATCAAACATATTTGGAAAGAGTATGAATTAGTTTAATTGGCCATGTTTCAAGAATCATATCACAACTTTCTACTGAATAAGAGAAGGTTAATAAATCTTGTTTAACAATATAAAAGTAACATTTTATGGATGATTGAACTGAGTTACGAGCGAGAAGATGTTTATAACATCAATTTTAAAAAACTGGAACTTCCTGAGCCCAAATTATCAAAAACTAAACGAGCTCTGGTCCTAACGCATTTATTTCTCTATCGTAATTTAAATCTAGCAGATTTTTCTGAGAAACATGAGATCAATTTAGAAGCAATTAAAGAGTACATCCAAGTACTGATACAGTCGCTAACTATCAGAGGTTATTACAGAAAAGATAGATTTGTTATAGCATCAATCTATAAGTTTCCAAATATAAATCCAGGTCGTTTAACCTCTATTCGAAAAGCTATCCTAGGTTTATTAGCATATTCAAAAAAAATAAGCCTAAAAGAGATAACTGGGATAGTTAATATAAAGCTCGATATTCTGTTAGATCATCTGAAGTATTTCATTAGCAGAGGATTGTTAATAGGACAAATTAAAAACAAAGAACTAATTTCAAATTGGATATGGAAACCTCCCGAAAAAGTTACAATTTCTGCAGAAGATACTTTTATTGTGGGAGTTTGTATGATGCTAAGAGATGCTGAATTGGCAAACGTAGCAAAGCACACAGGTTTTTCCAGAGAGCAGGTATTTACAAAATTGTCTTTTCTAATGCTTTATAGAAAACTAGAAGCTCAGTTTGAGATTCGATCAAAATTAGTTGGAGCTTCAAGTGTTTTCATTAACGTGAAAAAATATCATATTTCACCTAGAATCCTCCCACTAGCTGCCTTACAAGGAATTGAGAAAGAAATCGCTGGATACACAATACTAAGAAAAACTGTTTCAATTAAAGAATTAGTAAAGTTTGTAGGCAAGGAACCCATAGAAATAATGAAAATTTTAGCTCTTCTTACTGCAAGAGGAACTTTTCAAGTAGTATTTACAGAAAAAAATTATATTAATCCAATTGTTATTCCTGAATTAAAGCCAAAACGGACCATTGAGGAAATGGCTACTCTTTCATTCTTTAATTATGAAGCTTTATTTGGATTGTTATCTACTCAAGACAGAATCCCTCTTAAAAAACTAGGAGCTTTCATGAATAGAACAACTGGTGAGGTTTTAGAAGGTGTTATAACACTTCTTTTGGAAGGATTTATTTCTGGGACAATAAAAGGTACTACTCTTTATGTTGAAAGTATCCGTAGATATAGTAGAACACAAGAAGGAACTCTAGATAGATGGGAAAAGATCCTACTTGGAATGGTTATTGCTAAAAAACAGATTAATGTCAGAGATATAGCTTTAGCACTAGGGGTAGACAAAATCTATGCTAAAGAAAGGTTGTATGGTTTTTATGGTAAAGGTCTGATAAAAGGCACAATTGTGGGAAATCGATTAGAACCAGATGAGATTCCTATCTTTCCTCCTCTCACACAATTAGAAGATCTTCCCATTCATTATCAAGAAATATTCGGATTTATTACTGCGAATAAGAAAGTATCATTAACCAGCATTCAGAAAAACTGGAGCAAATCCCTTAATGCGTCTCGAAATATAGTCTACGAATTAACTGGTTCAGGTTTAGTTAATTTGGAAATGAGAGGTAGTTCTCTAAATGTATTATCTTATCAAAAATTTCTACCTAATAGAGAATTGGAGGAGTTAGGAGATAATTATGTCCGGATAGTTAATGAGATAGAAAAATCAAGAAGGAAAAAAATCAGACTCAATATTATTGCTGCAGATCTCTCTTTAATGGAACAAGATATTTTTAGAATCATTTGTCAATTACTTGCTCATGGATATTACAATGGAATTCTTACTAGCACATACTTTGAGAGGAAAGGACAACTCACCTTACCATCATTAAAGATGCACTGTTTGAACTGTGGGCATATAATCAAGTCAGCATATGACCCATGTAACAACTGTGAAGAAATTCCTTCAAAATGTTCAGTCTGTCAAGGTTTAATTAAAAGAGGGGATAGCATCCTAGAATGTCCAAATTGCTCCAATGTTGCTCATGACGATCATATGGAGCAGTGGATGAAAATAAAGAATGAATGTCCCATGTGTAAAACAAAGATATCAAAAAGAAATCTTAAATCGTATTCAGTATAAATTGAGGTTTTTATGTGGAATTAAATGATATTATAGATGAGTTTAGAGATTTTTTAGATGAGAGAGGATGGTTATCTTTTTCTCCAAATGATGTTTTCATACATCTAATTGAGGAACTAGGTGAGATAGGTAAATATCTCCTTTTTCTATCGGAATATAAAACAGAAAATCAAGGTCATGAAAAACCACCTAGCGCTAACCTTTCGAGAGAATTTGCTCAAGCTTTCTCTCTTTTTATGCAGTTATGCATATTGCTAAATATAGATTTGGAGAAGACCTGGTTGGAAGAAATAAAAATAATGAAAGCAAGATTTCCAATAAACGATAAACACAAATAGAGTAATTATATGAGTGGGTAACAATGGCAAAGGAACAAAAGAAGGAAACTGCTCGAGAAAAGAGAAGGGAAGGGAAGGAGTTCATTAAAGTAAAAGATGTTTCCAAATCTTATTCTCTAGGAGAAGTAGAAGTAAAAGCTCTTGACAACGTTTCTTTGTCAATCAAAAGGGGAGAGATAGTATCTATAGTTGGTCCAAGTGGAAGTGGAAAGACTACGCTTCTAAATATCATTGGTGCATTGGATTATGTGGATTCAGGAGAAATCATAATCGATGGTAAAAAACTTAGTGACCAAAATGATAAAGAACTAAGCTACCTTAGAAGAGAGACCATAGGGTATGTATTTCAAAACTTCAATCTTCTTGAAGAAATAAATGCTGAAAAAAATATTGAAATGCCAATGATTCTTTCTCGCAAGTCAAAGGAGGAGAGAAAGAAACAAGTTGATAAGCTTTTAGCAGCGGTAAACCTATCTGATAGAAGAGATCACAAACCTGAGCAATTGTCAGGGGGGGAACAACAAAGAGTTGCAATTGCTAGAGCATTAGCAAATAATCCACAGATAATTTTGGCTGATGAACCAACAGGGAATTTAGATTCCTCAACTGGCGAGAAAATATTACAACTTCTTTTGAATTTAAGTAAAAAACACAAAAAAACGTTAGTATATGTTACACATGATACAAAACAAGCAACGCTAGCTTCTAGGCAATTAATTATGAATGATGGAACAATAATTAAAGATTTTTCAAGCAGTAAAAAATAGTTACTGATCCCGCTTCTTTTGAAAATTACAACAAAGCATTTAGAAATATTAATATAGCAAACTGGTAGTTAAGAATAATGGAGATGACAATATGACAGCTCGACCTTCATCTTTTATAGGAGGAGCTTTACTCGCAATTGGAATGTTTGGAGTAATAATTACAATTGTACAGCTTACAAATCAATATTGGTGGTTTTTATTCTACATAGCTATTGGAGTAATTGGTGGTTTTGGTTTGGGCTCTGTATCTAGAGTCTATAAAACTGAGGAGAAAAATGCATATCTTGTTCTCACAGGATTTATGCTAGCTGCTCTGATACTTTATACAGTTTACCTAGCAATTTGGCAGAACAGTCATGCAGATTTGAACGTTGGAGTCCTTTCAGGTATCCCTGTAATAATGATAGCAGCAGCTTCAGGTCTTCTAACATTCATTGGTTGCATGCTGATGTCTGTCAAACCAAGATAAATTTCTCTCTTCCTACACCCAAAATCTTTTTTTTACCTTAGTACATATAGTTTGTTAATCGAATAATTTATAGAAAGAGAAAGATGTTTATGACAGAACCAAAATTTTTCCATATCGGACAGTTTTTAACTAAAAGGGCTTTCTTATCTACGTTTTTTGGAGCAGGGTTAATAATTATCACGGAATTCCTTCTTCCTTGGTTAGGAATCCTTCAAATTGAAGTTTTGTGGGATTGGATAACTCCTGTTACAATCATGTTTACGATAGCTATAATTCTTGTTTTTTCTGCTTTAGCAAAGAATGTTGCAGCTTCCATTCTATTAGCCACCGCAGCTATTCTTTCATTTTACAGTCCTGATCCATCTATAGACTATGGATTCGTCTCTGTAATTATCATATATCTCGTAACTGCATTTTTTGCTGGTTTCTTTTCAACAGTAAGAATCACAGGAAAATCAGCTATATTGACTATAGGTATAGTTATGGGACTTCAAGGATTGATTGGTGCAGGAGCAAGTTTCTTCACTACTTGGGAAGGTGCAGTCTCAAATTTCCATGATAATTCAATTGGAATCGCTCATGGAGGTGGGATGGGTACTTTTCCACTTTATGACGTCATAGTAGGCGGTTTTTCCTTAATTTACATGATAGTTTTCATTGTTCTATCTAGAAGAAACGTCACTGTTGAACATTCAAGCAAGAAATTTGAGATAATTGGACAAATACTGATTTTCTTAAGTATTGTTGGAGCACTTGTATTCATTGTCTTCTCTCATGAGACATTTACCAGTACAACTGCAGTTTCAGTATTTGGGGAAACAAATACATACTATCTAAACGGATTATTTGCCAAAATGGTTGATAGTCAATTCATGGCAGTCCAGCTATTGAATGCTTTTTACATCCTTCCAATAGTAGGATTTGTAATAGGAATAGGTATGGCTTTGATTGTTTATCAGAGAGCTAATGGTACCAGTAATTTTATGAGATTTAATCATCAAGGTACTTTTCTAACACTTAATGTTGCACCATTCTTGATTATATGTGGTTATAGCTTTATACTTCAAAATGCAATGGGTTTCGCTTCATATTTCTATATTAGAACATCTACATGGTTTACCATTTTTACTGAATTTACTAACCTACTTCTAATTAACATGTTTGTAGCCTATATAATATTCCTAGTAATAACTTTAATACGAAAAATAGCGACCAAATAAAAGCTATTTTTTCCCTTTATTTTTATGTAACAATTATTTCAGATTCATCCTTTAACGGTAATTCTTCATCATTGTGTGTTTGAGTCAACCTGTCTCTCATTTTAGGGTTAAGCCCAAAAAGTAACGATCTTCCTTCGTTTCCTTTAACAACAACAACATTCTTATCTTTTAATCGTTTCAAGAAGCTTTTTGTGCCCATGTATTTGCTTCGATATTCTGAAGAAGGTAATTCTCCATAGAGATAAATAGTAATCTCTTTTGCGGTTGCATCTTTGTGAATTAAATACTCACATACTTGTCTTTCTCTATATGGAAAATTATTCAATGCTTGTTGTATGATGAATTTATCATGATCTTCATACAATCCTTGAATGGGTGTTCTAGAAAACATATTAACTACAGAATCTATATCACTATGATTGACTATACTTGATTCTCTCTTTTCAGCGTATGAATAAGCATCTGATAAAATAGAGATAAGTACCCAAGGATTTCCTTTTGATTCTATCCATGATGCTTCTATTGCTCTATCAGTAAAAATCTCAGTTATCTGTAATGAAGACTTGTTTAACGCATAGCGCATCCTTTTATCGATTAGAACTTTAGCTTCTTCTATTGATAATTCAGGGACGTGAATAGTATAAGAAAAATGATCAGTTCCTCCTTGTCTGAGCCCATCAGAAACTGTTTGCATTTCACTCAGGTTACTTGATAAAATACAAGAAAAATGATTTTTTAGAAGTTTTAGTAATTTTGCAGAATCTCTCGAGATTGAGAAGAGCTGATCTCTTTTGAAATTATCTAAGAGTACTACAACTAGAGAGTTACTCTCTTCAACATATTTCTTCAGTTCTACAATTATTTGCTCTTTTGAGTGATAGAATTTGTTAAGAATTTGTTCTGCAATCTGTTGCATATATATTGTTAAAGAATACTCTTTCATGTCTTCAGAATTAAAGAAAAGAACATGAATGTTTTCAAAATCAGTATATTTCCATAATGCGTTTTTGAATCCTTCATCGAGAAGGCTCATAAGATATGATTTTCCTGATTTAATGTCACCCATAATTGAACAAATAGCTTTTCCATTTTTTATTATTTGAACCAATCTTGCGATTTGGTTATTTAGTTTTTCAGAGGACACATATAATTCTGGAACATAATCCATTGTCCAGGGATCTCGTCTAAATTCTTGATTCTGTATATCGTAGCTACCATCTTTTATATATTGTGAAATTTTGAATACTCTGTCTAATAGATTATCCGGCACGATATCCCCACCTTTTTTATGTAATTTTTCTATATATACTTTGTCAAGACGGAAATGCGATTGAAATGTAAAAAGGATTATTAATAGGAATAGGAAGTGTTTGCTGACTCTAATGTATTTTTCATCAGCACCAGCTAGAGTGTGTTTATACGGAGAACATCAGGATTATTTAGGACTAAAAGTAATTCCTGCAGCTATCAACCTAAGACTCAACATTTCATCAACTAAGACAGGTGATAATGAAATAAACATACAAAGTATGGATGTTGGTAATGTGTTCAGCATTCCAATAGGAATTTCCTCGCTTAGTAGCAACCAGAAGAATTTTCAGAATTATCTTGAATCAGGTTTATTGGCTTTGAAAAAGAGAATCAGAAACATAGATTTTCCTCCATTATCAGTTAAGATACATAGCGATATCCCTATTGCACGTGGATTATCCAGTTCTGCAGCTCTTCTAGTTTGTTGGATAAAGCATTTAGATGGGATCCTCAATCTGGAATTAGATAAAAGTGAAATAGCAGAAATAGCTTATGATGCTGAACACAATATTCTAGGAATACCTTGTGGAAGAATGGATCAATATTCCTCGTCTTTTGGTTCGATCATTAGTCTCATCTGCACTGAACCACCATCGTTATCTTTTTTGCCTGAACCTGAATTAAGCCTAATTGTAATTGATAGTAATACGCCTAAATTAACTAGTGAGGTTCATGGAAAAAAAGTAAGTGAGATTAAGAAAGCGGTTCTTGAATTGGAAAAAGCTATAGAGCTGAACTTGAAAGATATATCATTAGATCACGTTAGAAGTATTGAACAAAGATTATCCAAACATGACGTTAAGATACTCAAAGGCGTTGTATCAATAAAAACAGATACTGATATTGCTGAGAAAGAACTTCAAAAATCTAATCCTGATGTACATATATTAGGAAAACTCCTCACATCTCAGCACAAAAGCTTGAGAGATAATATTGGTGTATCTTTACCGATTTTAGATAAAATAGTCACTAAAGGATTAAGTAAGGGAGCATTAGGTGGAAAACTTACTGGAGCAGGATTGGGGGGGAGTGTTGTGCTTCTTTTTGAAGGTAGGAATAATAAAACTAAGTATGAATTGCATAAAGAACTTGGATTACAAGCATGGTCTGTCAATATAGATAAAGGGGTAATTTTCGAAGATAGATAAGCTCTATATTTTTTTCTGTTTTATTATTTGTTAAAATGTATGATTTTTTCAGCAACTCTTATAGCTTCTAATGTTGGCTTAACATCATGTGTTCTAACTATATGTGCACCATTCATTACTGCTACGATTGTAGCACCTATAGAACCAAAAAGTCTTTCTTTAGGAGGAGCATCGTTTAGAATTTTCCCTATTGATGTTTTCCTGCTAATTCCTACATAAATTGGTTTTTCAACTGTGCGGAACTCTTCGAGATTCTTAATCAGTGAGTAGTCATGATGATAATCTCTTGCTTCCCAACTGCCAATTCCTGGATCAATGATGATGTTATCTTCTTTAATTCCATTGTCAATTCCTTTTGCTATGCTGATTCTTAATTCTTCAACAACATCAGGTATTTCGTACACATCTCCTGGCTCATTCTTTGCTGCCATAAGTACAGCACAGCCGCTGTAATCACCAATAATTTTAGCCATTGAACTATCTTTCTTGAGACCGGAAATATCATTTATAATGCGAATACCTTTCTTAAGTGCATATTCAGCAACGATACTTCGAGTTGTGTCTATGGAGATCTCAATATTATCATAACTACTAGTTGTATCCAAAGCAATGACTGATGATTTCTTGATCATATCTAATTCAGTATCAGCATCAACTCTTCCTTCACCACCATATATCTGAACTGGACGTGTTGATTGTGCTCCTATGTCTATGCAATTAACTCCTTCCTCAATCATATGTCGAATCTTTTGAGAAATTTCATCTGATGAAGATGCAATTGATTCCTCAAAGAACGAAGCTGAAGAAAGATTGACTACTCCTACAATCCTTATCTGCTTCCCATCCCCCACTTCTAGTTTCCCTAAATTACCCTTTATCATGTTTATGAACCCCTTTTCTCTTCCAGGCATTTAAGAAGAGGACCAATGAACATACATTGTTCTGCAGTTATCAAAGTATTGAGATCCTCTTCCTTTGATGCATTGATTCTCAACGTAGAATATCCTCTTATTATAACGAAAGGGATCTGTTCATCTGTTTCTCCCATCACAAGCTCTGCTGCTGTAGCTAATTGATCAGCAATTGCTCTGGTTGTTATATGCATTGGCCTACCGAATAGATCCTCTTTACCTCTTACATCCAAAACAGCTTTAAAACCGTATGTTGCTAAAGCTCCACCTACTGTTCCTAGACGTAAAGGCATTGTTCTAGAATCAGCGACTATAATTCCCACATATTTTCCATATTTCTCACGAATGATTTCATGAAGTTCTTTTGCTGATTGCTTACAATCTTTTGGAAGTAAAATAGCATGTCTTTTCCCAACGTTGGATTGATCTGCACCCGCATTTGCCAATAATCCATATTCGTTAAGAGTTGTGATAGCACCAGGAACAGCTCCAATATAATTACCATCTGATTCATTCAGTATAAGCTGAGCAAATTCAGGAGGTATTTTAGCTGCTATTCCAAGTTTTTCTGCTAGTTCTCCATAATCTACTGAATCATATGAAACAATTCTACTCTCAACAACCGATATTACTTTGCTAGCAATTACTAGAATGTCATCATCTTTAAGAGAAATTTTTTGATTTTCCAAAGATTGACTAAGTACAGTTAATAAATCATCGTCTTCATCTATAATTTTAACAGACCTGATTGGGATGATCTCTACATTGGACATTATATTGTATTGAAAGTAAGTATTTGAAAAATTCTTCTACTCTAGTAAAATTCTTCTCTAGTATCAAGTGAAAAAAGCAATCAAGAACCAAGAAATTGCTATCATAACAACAGCAATAATGTTGAGAACTGCGTAAAGATTGAATGTTTCTTCATTATATATCTGAGTAACATTGTCACTAATCATGTTTAGTTTCTTATCAATAGATTCTAAAATCTCCTTACTTTCTCCAACATCCACAAGCTCTTCTCTTGTCTCACTTAATATATCAACAAAACCATGAAGCAGTTTTTTATCAGTTTCGAGAAGTTTTGGGGAGACAATAGTTTCCAGTTTTTGATGAAGCTTCCTAACTTCTTCCTTTGTAAGTTGGGGAATATCCCATTTGATATCAACTTCTACAAGATTAGATAAGTGTTGAGTAAGATCATCGAAATATATACCATAAGGAACTGCTTTGTAATCAAGGTCATCAATTAATCTAAAAAATTGGATCTCCAAATCCTTCTGTTGTGAGGTGTTATAGTATTTAGAAGGGTCTACAACAAGGGCAACAGCATGTGAGAACAAGTTTTGGTATATTCTTTGAGTATTTTTATCAGTTCCTGAGAGAAAACAACCAAACGATGGATGAGTGTGAGCCCACCCAACTATTGTTTCATTTCCATCTCTTTTCTGTAGATTTCCAACAATCTGAACAAGAGCTTCATCGTCTATAGCAACAAATGTGGATGTTTGTTTTTGACTTCCTGTGTCAAAATCTGTTATAATTAACGTTTCTCCATCCTTATCCAAATATCCCAATAGAACACCTGCTGATTCTTTAGTTGGTTCTATTGAATCAACTGACAATATTTTTGCCAAAACATATGGGGAAATCAAGATTTCTTTTCTATATTGAGTCATTCTTCAGTCCATTATCTCATTGATTCTTTTAATTTTTTCCCCTTGTCAAAGAAAATTGTTCACTTCGTTGCTTATTGGGTGTTCTGTTAAGAAATTAATCGCTAATTCTTTCAGTAGAAGGACATCAGGATGGTCAACTGGTATATTCAGTGTGCTAGTTTTATCTATGATATCCATCATAGCCCAAACTGATAGAAAGAAATCAATTGGATAACCCTTTGGATACAGCTGTTCAAGTGGAACGTTATTTATCTCTTTCAGATGAACATTATATCCTTCTATAAATTGCTTAATGTCAGAGATCGTACTTATCAGAGTTCTTGATGTTCGGTATTCGAGTAAAGCTTGTCTACCAAAGAAAGTACCAATATCCTCAAAACGGTCGAATGATCCTTGCATCCAGAATGTTGGGTCTATAATAGCAATATTGACGATTTCTCCTTGAGGAGTTGTTCTTATCATTAAATTGCTTTGATGAAAATCTCCGAATGAATCACTACCACCTTGAGAATTCGACACCATCTCAAGAAGATCTTTGGATTTCTCCATTATTTCTTGCTCGATTTCTTCTCCTCCAAAAATAGTTAAAATCAATCGTCGATATAATTCTTCATAAATGTCAGTGATGACTGATCTTGGCTTTCCTTCATGAATTATGGATAAAACATATCCTGCCCAGAAACTTTTATCAAGAACGCTATCAGCATCCTCATAATTTACTCCAGTTATGCCTTCATATGCTATAAATGTAGGTTGTTTCAGATTCACATAGATGTATCTAGGTACCTGAACAAATGATCGAGTTGAGAACTTTTTTTCAAGAAATGATGAATTTTTTATCTCAGTTACAACATCAGTTGAGCTTTCAATAAATTTTATCGCAAGCTTACTTTTGTGCTTTCCCACTACAGATGTATAAAAAACGTCTACTACATATACATCTCCAAATCTCCCACTAGCTTTGTAATATTCAATATCGTCAATTTTAACTTCTGTAATTTCGCTTCCCTTTTCTTTGCGTGCTTCATCTACTAGATAATAAGAGAATGAACTAACTAGTTGGATTAACAGTGGCTTCACAGAAGAGTTCATCAAATTATAATTATTTGTTAGATTATTAAAGTTTAGTTTATTATTAGCAGAAGTTAAATAAACAATAATAATAGAACTTGTAGATGATTTTTCATTAACAATGATTCATTAATAGTTTTCACTTAGAGTTTAAAAAAATTTAATAACATATGAGTTGTATTGTGAGTAGAGATTCCTTAATTTCAATAGTGTGGTTACCTCATGAATTTAAATGAAAACGATGATATACTCGAATGGGATAAGAAAAATATCACTCGATTTGCTCAATATCTCTATAATCTAGCAAAGGAGAAGGTTCTAGAAGAGAAAGCAAAAGCAGTGGAAGAGGTAACAAAAGAAGCACCAATAACTGAAACAATAGATGAAGTTGAAGCAAAGAAAATTGAAAGGAAAATTGGTCTAGAAGAAGCTACAATAGGTTTAGCTAAAGCTGTATCAGGGGAAGAAATAGAGGGAGATTTAATAGTAAAAGATCAAGAGGATTTAAAAGAGATTATTGAAAAAGAACAAATTCCCCTTCCAATAGATGAAGTGGTAACAGTAGAGGAACCTCCTGAATCAAAGTCTGAAATAATTAAAGCAAGTGAGATACTAACAGAAATTGAAAAACCAGAATTTCCTGTAGAAGAGGTAAAGGAAGAACCAGAGATAGAAGAAATAAAACTGGAAGAGCAAATTCAAAACCTTGAACCTGTAGATCTGTCTCAACCAATTGTTACTGAGCCAGTGATAAACGAAGAAGTACTTCTTAAACCTGAACACATTCCTGAAGATGTTCATAAAATGGTTTTTATTGATGAAGCCTCGAGCGTTCCAATTACTGAAGAAGAGATAATTCCGCTTGAAATCGAAAGTCCAATAGCTGATGAGAAAGTTGACTTAATTGCTGAACAAACTTCTCCAACAGAGGTTGTTGCAGATGTTTCCCAAATTGACGAACCGCAAGTTACGGAAGTCGTTTCCCTTGAACCCGAAGTCACTATTGAACCAATAATCGAGACAACAGAACCTAAAGAGATTGAACCAGAATCACTTCCAGAGACTGAGCTTGTTTCTGTTCCAGAACCGGAAGAAATTTCAGAAATGGATGCTGTAGAAGTAAGTACTGACAGTGCTATTGAAATTGAAGAACAAGTTGAGGTAATACCCGATCTTGATGATGAGCAAGTTAAGAGAAGGGAAGATATCATTCAACAGATGTTAGCTGATTCTAAGCAAAGGGAAAAAGAAGAAGAGTTCAATATAAGAGATATGGGAAAAACAGAAGGGAGAGCTTATTCAGCAGTAGTATTCGGACAAGAATCATCTAGGAATGTAAAGAAATGGAAGCAATGGGAAAGAAATAAAGATAGAAGAGAAAAGAAACTTGCTAAGAAAGAAGCAAAGAAAAAACAAAGCAAAAAAAAGTAATTACTAGATATGTTATTAAATAATAAGGAGTTTAAGGGAATTAAATGAGTGACTTTGAATTACCTTGGGATAAGTTTGTTGGCTTTAGTCTTTTTACATTAGATGAAGATATGATTTTTGACAAAGTTATAAATCAAAAAACACCGTTTTCTACTATTTTTCAGGTGATAGACACCAGTGTAAAAATAAGAGAGGAGCTGAAAAAATCACAAACAATCACTCTTATCAATGAGGTATTCAGAGTAGATTATCATCTATTTTACAATATCATATTAAGTTGCATGTTCTTACCTGATGCACCAGAACAAGAATCCGTGAAAATTATCAATAAAATCAAGCAGAAACTAATTGAACAGCTACAAGACTATGGTGCTATTGATAAAATGGAACCTCGTTCCCAAACTGCTCTCATTAAGAAACTTGGTAATTTAATATCAGAGAGAGCTGCCAGTCAGGTTAAATATGATTTTTATCCAACAAAGAAACCACAACAAGTTGAAGCAGAACCCATTGCTATCGTTAGAGAAGAACCAGTTGCACCTGATAAACCAGAAAGACCAGTTACTCAATCTCCAACATCCTCACCTTCGCCATATACTACAAGTCCTACTCCATCAACTAGTCAACCATCAATGACTCCTAGTGCAAGTACTCAACCAGTTGATGGAAAAGAAAAAGTTGAAGGACTTCTAGAATTCATTGGATTTAAAGCAGAAAAACCAGAAGAAGTTAAAGAAGATAAAAAAGTTCAATTGACTCAACAGATGTTAGAAGAAACAAAGAGAGTAGCTATTGAAAGAGTCCTTTCTTCTGTTGTCAAAGGTTTATCTACAAAAACAGGTGTATGTTTTGTTTATACAGGAGAAGATGGGAGACTCGAAACCCTAACCTTTGGGATGACTGATAAACATGCAGAATTTGTTCTAGGGATTCTTTCGAAATATCCAGAAGTTATCAAACAAACATTAGATAGCGATATAGAAGAAAAAACATTAGATGCAGGGGATGGGGTAGTTATTCTTGAAGAGGCTGAAAGCGGGATGTTAGTAAGTATAACTAAAAATAGAGATGAAATCCCGGTCATAGCTAAGAGATTCAAAGTAGTCAAAATTATGATGGATGAATTTTTGAAATCATCTTTCTAATCTGACAGATCTTAATTTCTCAACTGAAAAATCAGAATTTCAAAGGTATCTGTATAGAATAATAGTGGTGATAACAATATCAGATAGTGTGATAAAGAGGAATATTCTCGCAACAAGTGAGATTAAAAGCAAGGTGAAGAATCTTACAGCTTTATTCGATTTTATCAAGCAGGAGTTCTTGCAAAAAAACTACGAGATTGAAGAAATCAATGAATACACATTACAGCTAACATCAAGAAAATTCATAAAACGAGAAATAATATCAATAGAGGATCATGTAGAATCTAATTCAATGAGTATTGAAATAGCGTCAGTTATCGTGTTAATTCCTGACATATTTGGAAAATGGTTGGAAAAAAGATCTCTAAGACTGAAAAATAGTGCATGGCTAATTCTTTTCTTAGTAATGGCTGTTCTAATACCTATTATTGTTATAGGTTATGTTCAAGAAAGATTACTAATGTTGAGAGTGTTTGGGATAGTACTTGCTTGTAGTGCTGGACTCTTTTATATTCTCTATATAGCGCTCAATCCTCTGTCTGTTAGAAATAGGTTAAAACAAAAATACCATTCTGAAAAATTAATAACTAGGATTTGTCACATGATTGCAGATTATTTAGAAAAAGAGTTATCAGGAACAATTTGCTGGAGCTGTTTCTCTGAAATCAAAGAAAATGAAAAAACATGCCCAAATTGTGAGGTTTCTCTCAAGAAATAATAATTTTAATCTTCAATTATAATTCTTCAATGATAAGAGTGTTATCTACAACAACATTTTGGACATGTCTTAATTTTCTAGAAAGCTCATCCACATCCTCTTGTTTTTGAACTATTCCAACAAGAAAATTATCTTTCTGGCAGTTTTCCAGAACAACATATCCAATCCCAGTATCTAGAAACTTTACTTCTTCATCCGATCCAAGTAGATCGTTTATAACAGGAGGATATTTTCTAAAAATCCCTAGTATTTTTTTAACAATATCTCTACTTAAGGGGCCTCTAACAATGGCTTTGGTTTCTGTGCTTTCGGGATGTGGAACTAAGGCTGCTGCGGATAAAGATTTCAAATTAGAAGCAATACTATCTAGAAGGGCATCTATAGTAACACGTATGGCTTCTATAACAGCTTCAGTTGAAGAAGTTTCTTTCAGGAATTCTTTTAGATACTGTCCAGTTTGTATTTTTCTTTTAGAGATGTTTAGTGTTTCATATGCAGTTTCTTCCATTTCTACGAAAAGATCTTTTTTAGGAACTTTTCTTTTTCTTGTAATTATATTGCTTGATGGAGATTCATCTAACTTCTTCTTTGAGCTCATTATTTATCCTCAAACTGATTATATCACTAAAATCTAAAAATATTTCCTTTGTATTCGCACAGCAGAATAATGAAATAGAGGTATAAAAAGTCAAAGGAGAAGCAGTTATTTCTCTTCTACTTCGAAAATTCAACAAAAAGTAAAGTCCAACAACATTTATTAGCAGAAAATACCTAGTAATTTCTAGTTGAGGTCTTATGCCTTTCCCTAAAATTGATATTAGTCCTTTAGTGGCAATAATTGTTTATGATCTTGAAGGTATTAATATCTTTGAATTAGAGCAAATTGTTATCGAATCTGAAAAAGAAGAGGTTCATAGATATTTCATCCAGCCTATTGAATTCTATCAATGGGTGAGAAGGTATAATGAAATCACCATATTTCGAGGAAAATACAGGGCAACTTACATCACATTCTTTGATGTAACAATTTTGTTTGTCTCACGAGTTGAAAATATAGGTGCGGAAGTTAGACCCAGAATTTTAGAATATGTAGAATTACTAGGATCTACAATTCTTAATACTTTAAGACACGATACTCCTTCTAAACTAACAAAAACCGTTATGAAGAAAATCCAGAATGTTGCTACTTATAGGGAAGAGTTGAATAAGGTCTTTACACGTATCGGTATTGAGAAATTAGAAAAAGAAGTAGTACCTGGAGAGATTGAAGAACAAGAGATTGTTCCAACCATAAAGACGGTAGAACAAGAAAGAATGGAAACCAGAATAGAAACATATGAGAAAATAAGACCATTTGAAACAGTACCTAAAATACCTACAAGCGAGATGACACAGGAGATACTTGATGAAGCAAATAAGAGAGCAATCACCTCTTTGCTATTCTCCTCGATAAGAGGATGTAGCGCAGCAGCTGCGTCAGCATATATTTTTCCAAAGGAAGACGGAGTAATGGGAGAGTTGTACGCTGGAAATCTTGAAGAGAGAAAGATAATCTATGTTTTGGAAACAATAACCAAATTTCCACGAGTCATCTATGAAATGATTAGGTCAGAAGATGAAATTAAAGCACTGAACGCTGGAGTAGTGCAAATAATAGTTGAGGATTGTTCTGAAGGTAGATTATTGATTGGTATGACAACTAATGTTAACGATGTCATCAATGTAGGATATAAATTCAAGATAGTAAAGCACATTTTGAACACTATGGGTTTCTAGTTTTACTTCCCAGCCTTCTATAATAAAACTATATTCTGGCAGAAAACTTTTAGAAATTTATTTTCTAAGAGTATTTAATGGAAGAAGGAAAATTACCAATTTCACAGCTTGAAAAAATATTGCAATTTAAAGGATTTGAAAATGAAGGCATCGTTTTAGCAGGGGAGGTTGGAGGGGATGCAGCTGTTATAGATTTAGATAAGGCAAAGATGAGAGCAAAAGAATTTTACAATTCAGATTCTGAAGTACTCTTAGTAGAAAAATCAGATCCTATAACGTTCCCAACTCCAGAACCGGGTAGATATGCAGTAATTGTAAATGCTAATGATATAGCATGCTCAGGAGCCAAACCTTACGGCTTTTTATCGACAATTATAGTTCCTCCAGGAACATCTTTTGATAGAATCTTAGATATCCAGAAACAGATTCATGAACAGTGTTACGATTTGGAAATTAGTGTCTTAGGAGGACATACTGAAATTTCGAATGCAGTTAGAACCTGTGTAGTTTCTGGTCATATGCTAGGATTTGTTCCATCTGATTTTGCAGTTCCAAGCGAGTTGAAAGTAAAAGAGAAAATAGTTGTAGTAGGTCAAGTAGGTGCTGAGGGGATTGGAATAATATTAGCTGAAGCAGGAAAGATAATTCAAGATGTTTTATCTGAAGAAGAGACAAAGCAGGGGAGTAAGATGGGGAAACTTCTTTGTGTAGCAGAACTAGCTCTTGAGATCAATAAAAAGTTCAAACCCTCTCTTATTCACGATGCAACAGAGGGAGGGATTTATGGTTCATTGACAGAGATTGTTGCTTATAGGAAATTTGGAATAGAATTGAAGAAGAAGCCATCCATTTCCTCATTATTACAAAAACTAGCCTTATGGTTAGATTTCAATCCTTACAGAATAATATCTTCCGGAGTTTTAGTTATTTGTATCGATGAAGCAAAGATAAAAGAATTGGGAGCTTTTCTTCTAAACCTGGAAATACCATTTGATGTAGTAGGTTCAGTGATTGAAGAGAAAGGAATAGTTAAACTAGATGGAGAAATTCTTGAAAAATCAAAAGGTGATCAAATCAAAGTTGCATTGGAAAAACTAGAGAGGATGAAGATTGCATAAAGGAACAAAAACAAAGGATAGCAATTCAAGAGAAGAGGAATGGGGGGCAGAAGCTATTCTTGTAAAGGATAACTGGTTAGGATTCAATGTCATTAAGAAAATTAGAATACCTAAAAAATATAGGATACCTCAAATTGATCAAGAACTAAGAAATAGTAGAACAATTTCAGAATCTCGTTTAATAGTTGAAGCTAAAAAAATAGGTGTAAGAACACCTTACGTATATGAGATTGATATCCCTAATACAACAATTATAATGGAGGAAATTGAGGGGGAACTAGTTAAGAAAATCCTAAAACAAAAGATCGCTATCAAAGAAAAACAAGAATTAGTAAATGAAATAGGTCAGCAAGTAGGAAAACTTCACTCAAATGACATAATTCATGGAGATTTGACTACTAGCAACATAATGAGCGATACAGAGAAAAAAATTACTTTCATAGATTTTGGATTAGGAAAATTCTCTAATGCTGTTGAAGATAAAGCAGTTGATATTTTATTAATAAAGAAATGCTTCATAAGCACACACACTAAAATCAGCAAAGAATTGTTTAAGTCTTTTCAGATGGGATATTATATTACTATGAAAAATGCAAAAAGTGTTCTGAAAAGAGCAGTAAAAGTCGAAGCTCGTGGGAGACACCTAAAAGAAGAAGCACTTGTTAGTGAATATCTTCTCTCTTAATGGAGGGTAAATCATATATTCTTTTGATTGTAGCCCATGTGTTTTTTGCATATATCTCCTGTTGAGACCAACTTCCCTCTATTTTTCCTTGTGAGCTTAACCTGCCCAATGTCTTTTTGATTTTTGAAGAAACTGGAGAATATTCTGTTTTTTCAAGAGTAGTTCCTGGTAAAGGCATAAACACATGCGCTCTGAATACGACATCTTCTTCAATGAAATTATTCATCAGTTCCATAGTAAAGTGTTCATCTTCTTCACTTGCACCTGGTATTCCTAGTATAATATCAACAACAGGAGAGAAACCAGTGGATAGAAGAATATTAATTGCGTCTAGACCATCTTTAACTGAATGTCCTCTGCGGATTTCTTTGAGCACTTTATCACTACCAGATTGAAGTCCAACAGAGATTCTTCTATTTGACAAATATGGTTTGATATTATTCATAAAATCTTCAGTGACAGTTTCAGGTCTTACTTCCCCTGGAAAGGTTCCAAAGAAAACATCTCTGATACCATCCATTGATCTTATTGAAGAAAGAAGATATAGTATTGCTTCCTCATTGACATATCTCGGCTTTGATGACATATAGCCAAAGGAGTTAGGGGTTATGAAACGGATGTCGTTCATTCTTCTAGGGAGCAACCATTTTATTGCGTTAATAATAATATCAGGAGAACGATGACGTACTTGCCTATGGAATAAACCTGGTACTTGGCAGAAAGTACATCCAAAAGCACACCCTCTTGAAATCTCTAAAGGGGGATAAAGTCCTCTTGTTGCAGAAATAAAAGGGTATTCATCTAAAACTATTGCAGGAGGCCTTGTATTTTTCTTCAGTTCATCATTTTTATCATCTAAATATGCAATACCTGGTGTAGAGAGTAAATCTCCTCCTTGTAAAAATGCATCCAAAAAAGAGGATAATGATGATTCAGCTTCACCAATAAAAGCCGTATCAAAACCAATTTTCAATGTGCTTAAAGGATCCCCTGAAGGATGGCTTCCACCTGCAATAAATGTTATTTTTTCTAAATCAGAAGTTTTGAGATTAGAATAAATTAATTTCATTCTCTCATATATGTCAGGGAGTTGAGCTGTTCGAAAAGAAGTCCCTATAATGATTTCCCCATGCTTTTTCAATTCTTTTTTGATAACCTTTACATCTAAATCTTCAGCTAAAATGACATCTAAGTCTTTCAAATTTTCATCATTATCAATCGTTGATATCAAGGGAGTAAGACTGTAAAAATTCTTCTTGCTGAAATCAAGGATTAAAGCTTTTGAACTATCCTTCAAATTAATTATCTCCAGGTTACTTCTACTTCTTCTGGACGGAAGTGCTGATCAACTAAAGTATCTTCAAAATTTGTTTTATCTCCCGCTCTTTTCATAATCAAACCTAACCAAGCTATCATTGCACCATTATCTAAAGCTAAATCAGCATCCAAACCCCTAAAAGTAGCACCATGAGATGAAGCCATATCATTTAACATCTCCTTTAAGCGTTTGTTTGATGCTACACCACCAGTGACCAATACTTCAGATTTCTTTGTATGAGCAAGAGCTCTTTCAGTCACTTCTACCAGCATAGAAAAAACAGTTTCCTGTAAACTATAAGATAAATCTTCTATTGAATGTTCGTTGCGTTCATATAACCGAGATACATGAGTTAAGATTCCAGAAAAAGAAACATCCATTCCTTTTATTACATAGGGAACCGAGACATAATTCTTACCTTCTTTTGCTTTAAGTTCAATTACTCTCCCCATTGGCATTTGTTGATCACTTAATCCAACATTACGACCAAAAACATCTAAACAGTTTCCAACAGGGATGTCAATCGTTTCTCCAAAAACACGATACCTTCCTTCTGAAAAAGCAATAATTTGTGTATTTCCTCCACTTACGTAAAGTACGACCGGATCATTAAGTTTACCAACTAACCTTCCAATTTCTACATGAGCAATTGGATGGTTTACAGCCATTAACGGTTTGTTTAGAGCAAGTGAAAGAGTTCTCGCAGTAACTGCTCCCACTCGTAAACATGGTCCTAAGCCAGGACCTTTTGTAAATGAAATGAGATTAATCTCTCGTGGTTTAATTGATGCCTGTTTGAATGCTTCATCAATTGCTTGAGACATATTGGTTGAATGAAACTCTGAAGCTTCTCTTGGATGGATTCCACTACCATGCGGTGGTTTGTAGGTTTTTCTAATGTTTGCTAAAATATTCCCATCTAAATCTACAATTCCAATACCTAATTTATCTGCTGAACATTCAATTCCTATAGAGATCATTTGATGAAACAGAGTCGTAAAGTTTGTTTAAAAACCCTTTTTTCAGAACTATTTAGATAAGGTTTATTATATTATAATTCATATAAATGCTAAATGCCATCTATCATCGAAGCTGTTTATTTATGGGATTCTCAAAAAACAAGAATGCGAAAAAGAAATCAGGATTTCGCTAATGTAATTGCAACCTTTATGATATTCTTTTATTTCTTATTGTTCATTTTTGGTTTATCAGGAGGAGTATATCCTCTCTTAAGAGAATACGATTTAACTTTTCTAGGATATAGGAGTGGTATTGTTAATTTCCTAGGTTTTATTGCAAATCGATGGTGGTTTATTTTCTTAATCTTCCTATTCTCTCTACTGGTCATTATCCCACTAACATTTCTATTAACAAGAACTAGAATAGGTTCGTTTAGAACTTTTATTGAGTATTTGAAATTAGATTTCAAAGGATTTACTAAGTTTGAGAACTCAAAGCAAGTATTTTTTGATATTTTAAAAATAGCAGGATTTTCAATAATATCATTTGCAATTGCAGAAATTATTACAGCTGGAATTTGTTCAATTATTTTCGTTTTGATTATTTCTTTCATTCTAAGTGGTCTGCAGCAATCATTAGGCATTCTATATACTGTGTTTCTAATTACCCATATCATTATTTTCCCATCAATTGTAGCAATCTACCAATATTATCTAAGAAAACGTATGACACATATTTCTGATGTTGATTTCAAAGAATTTCTTAGAGAAGATGGAGAGGTTGATTTAGAAAAATGGAGAGCAAGAACTTGGGGTAAAAAACCATATACATACGACTGGTCTGAAGACGAGTATTTCCCTATCACTTGTTTCTCTTGTGGTTCTTTAATTTCTAGCAATCTTATAGAATGTCCAATTTGTAAAGCAGATCTTGAAAAGGAAATCAAAGCGATAGATGCAGAGTATGAGATTGTAGACGATTCTGAAGATTTAGAAGAAGAAGAAGAAAAATCAACATCATAATTGGAAAACCAGTACTGGTGAGAAGTATTAGTTCAATTATTTTAAAATCCAAATCTAGCGAATATAATAGTAAATATTATTATCCCTAAGATTACTACAAGCAGAAAACTTGTAATTAGCATATTTCTGATTTTAGCTTTTCTTAGACAACTTGGACAATAAGTCATTTCCTGTTGTGTCTGTTTCTGAGGAGAGAACATAGCTGAAATAGCATTAGTATGCCAGTATTTCTTAGCGCAATCATGACATATGTTATTTCCGCAATTCTCGCATTCCTTGAAAGATTCCTTTGTTGTGTGAATATAGCAGTATTTAGTCATATTTACCACAAATGGTGCCTCAGCCAAAAGTCGATCATCAGCATTCAGATCGTTGCAACTACATCATTGGCTGTTAGTAATTATTGTTACAATTTTAAAGAATTGCTATTCATATGCAATTAAGGAAGTGATTCTTTCCACAACCAACTGTCTTATTCTTCCAATAGGTTTCTTTCCTCTTTCAGATAGCACTAGATTGAGCTTTCGTATTTTAGCTTCGTTTACTAGATGATCATGTATTTTCCTAATTTGCTCAAAATGGTTTAGCAATTCTTCTTTTTCTTTTGTATATTGAGCACTTAGATTTTCTTTATGCAATGATTCATCTGGAGTTGCAATTGTAATATAGAGCACATTAGGTTTTTTCAGTATAGTATCTTCATAAAAGGCTGGTAAAAGATGCTCACCCTCAACTACAATTGATACAGATTCAGTTTCAGCTCTTGATAAGACAGCTTCAACGCCTATATTAACAAATTTTGAATGATTTTCGAAACCTAATATAACTTCCTCGAATCTACTACTATATATTGGTCTTAAAGTCTGGAAAGCTTTGTAGGAAGTAGAATGAAGTTCAGGCATTATATCAGCGGAAAGGACTTTTTGAAGAATATTTCGAACAACATCAGTTCCTATTACATGTTGAATACCTAAATCTCCTGCTATCTGCCTCGAGATAGTACTTTTTCCAACCCCTATTGCACCAGAGATGAAGATCCACAATGGAATTTCTGAATCTCGCCAGTTTTCTATTTTCTTATATTGTCCAGCAAGTCTTTTTGTGTAATTCTGATTCAAGAGATTACTTACAATTTCATCTAATTGTTTTTTAGTAATTTCGTTCTTTTTTAATTTTAATAATTCATTATGAACCTGTATTGAAAATTCGTAACCATCAGAGAGACTAAAACCTACTAATTCCAATTTCTTTGCTAATAAACCTCTAGAAAAAAGCTGATCAGGTTTTCCTTTGATTTGTATTTGAGGTTCAGTACTCATCTGTTAATCACATTAAATATATTAGTTATACCACCATTAAGAATTTTTGCGTTTAATGAAGAATAGATATATCATATAAATCAGACACTTTACTTCGTTTATCTTCATAATTGCTTATACATTCTCAAAAGTTACATTTTTAGATGAGTTATACTATCTTATTTTTAATGAGCAGCAATGTTTCCACTGGTTTTTTGAAGATTCGGAGAGGAAAAGATAAAATTGAATATTTCTCTAAAGGAATACTTTCTTCTTCATTATATTCAATTGGAATGAATGCTAATGAAGCAATGGAAATTGCTAATCACGTAGAACAAACTATGGGAGAATTAGAGGGACCTGTTTCACGAAAAAAGCTCATTAAAACAATTACTGATGAAATCGAGAAGATTGACAAACGATTAGCAGAGAGATACAAAATCCATGAAGGAGAGAGAAATTATAAACCAATCATAATACTACTTGCAGGAGTTCCAGGGATAGGTAAAAGCACAATATCGTCTCGTCTTTCTCAAAGATTGGAAATATCAAGTATTATTGGAACAGATATGATCAGAGAGATTCTTCGCCAGACAATTTCTCCAAAACTAGTTCCTGAATTGCATTGTAGTAGCTATGATGCTCATAAATATCTCAAATCAAAATTAAATCCGATTTTGAGGCAGTCAATAGTAGGTTACGAAGAACAGTGTAGACACATAATAGTAGGTGTAGAGGCAGCTATTCAATCAGCCCTATACTCAAGAGAAAGTACAATAATAGAGGGGGTGCATTTAGCACCAAATATTCTTCAAACCTCAATTCTTGAAGAACAACACATTTTGATATTCCTTCTTTATCTAGAAGATGAAGAAGAACATTCAATAAGAATTCAAGCTAGAGGTTCATCAATAGAAAAACGAAGTGCGGATAGATATATTTCGGCATTTTCTGAGATTAGAAACATACAAACATACCTTGTGGAGGAAGCTACAAAATTAGGTTTACATATGATAGAAACTTCCAGTAGCAGTAAAGCAATAAGTAAAATGATGGATCTAGTCTGGGATAGAATCATCGAACTCGAAAAATCGGAAAAAGGGAAAGAGAAAAACTAGTTCTTTCAATATACAACTAGTAAGTCTTCTTTATCTTACATTTAAGAGTTGGAATGCTAGGTAATTCTACTTCAAAACAAACTACAGGAACCCAAATTTGATTCTTCTCAAGTATAAGTGGGTTAATCTCTCCTATGATTCCGCATTGGATGTCATTGATACTTATTATTCCACAGCGACCATCTGTAAAGGAGGGGTGAGTTATATTTTCAATCTTATATTCAGTGTTTAGCAGTTTCATAAGATGATGAAGTCTTTTATGTGCATCTTCAAAACTAGCATCTGCATCTGCAATACAAAAGGCAGCATTAGTTTGAGTCCAAACATCATTCTTATCCATTTTAACTACTTCACCAACCTCAAAAATAATTTGAGGATAGGGTTCGTGAGTATTTTTTGAAACTACATTTATCAGATTAGGAAATATCTGATTTCTAAGAACACTGTATGTTTGACTGACTGGATTTTCAATAATCACTAGTTCTTGCTTATCGAGGTTAACATTAGTAGTCAGAATATTTGGATCAGTAAGTATATTAGTAACCAATTCGATGCCAGAAGCTCCTACTAAAATTTCTCGTACAAGATTTTCGCTTTCAGTTTCTGGAAGGAGACCTCCAGTTGTTAATACTTTCCATTTTGTTGGACCTATTTTGTTATAATCTAACGCTATTGCAATCTCTTCTGCTATGTCCACCCAGTGTAGTATATCTTTTCGATAAGGGGGAATCAATACTTCAATCTTATTATCTTCTAATTCCTTACACTCGAATCTTCTTTTCTGCATTAGTTCTTTTGCTTTTGCAGCATCAATTTTTACATCTAGATATTTTTCAATTATATCCAGTTCTACGGTAATGCTTTCAAGTTCTAGTATAGGAGTAATAACTTGTTCTTTATGAATTTCAGGTGGATATTCGATAACAACACTATAGATATCTGCTCCATGGTCAGCCATTGTTTGACATAGAATATTAAGGACTACATTAACTGTCTCGAAATTGGTACCAGTAACTTCGATTAAACATTCAGTTGTATCTTCAGTAATTCTTCCAACATCATTGCTGTTAATTACTGGAGGTAATGATAGTGTCATTCCATCTGCGGACAGTAAGATAGGATAAATACCATAATCTTTGACTATTTGACCGAATTCCAATCCTTTTTCATGCTCATCAAGTATCTTATCCAAAGTCATTTCTTTTTCATACCCAAGAGGAATGAATTTATGAGTTTTTTGAGCAGTTTCATAAAGTACTGGATTTTGAATCATTGAAAGATTATACATTCCAATAGATGACCGTTTTCTCTTTCTGCCATAAGAATTATCTATTTTCTCCGAATGTTGCATTAGCTGCTTAATATGGAAATCATCTAAATTGATTTTCTTTGCTATTGCACAAGCAATATATGGTCGAGATGAAGCTAAAGCTGAATCCACTTTAACACCGAAACCACTTTCTTTCACTTCATAAGAAGGAATGCCTTTTTCCATATCTAGAATTCCTTTTATTTCTCTAATCATTCCTTCAACACACCAAAGATCAGGACGATTACTCGTCTTAATATCGAGGACAAGCATGTCTTCCTCTTTGACGTAATCATCAATCTCTGTTTTTGCAAATGATAGCAGCTCTTCAAATTCTTCCATCGATAATTCTTTCCCTAGGAATTCCAGCATTTTTGTATAACTTGCTTTTATAGATACCATTTTATCACCTCACAACATCCTAGCTGATCGCAGCCAATCGAGTTTATAGCTATAAAGTTCTCTAATGTCAGTTATTCCATATTTAACCATAAACAGTCTGTCTACACCTAAGCCCCAAGCAATTACTGGTTCATCTATACCAAATGGTCTTGTTACCTCAGGTCGGAATATTCCTGCCCCACCATATTCAATGTGTCCTATTTTAGGATCTTTTACACTTAATTCCACTGATGGTTCTGTGAATGGATAATAATCAGGCTTGAATGTATAATTCGGCGCTTCTGATATTTCAATTGCGAAAGTTTCGAGAATACCCAATAAATCACGAAAAGTAATAGACGGATCACAAACAATTCCCTCAGCTTGATTAAATTCTGATAGATGTGTAACATCTGTTGTATCAGGTCTAAAGCATCGAGATATACTGAAATACTTTGAAGGAATCGGTAAATCTACAAGAGTTCTTGCACTCACAGAAGTTCCTTGAGCTCTGAGAACTAGACGAGCACTCTTCATTGGATCCCACTTGTATCTCCAACCTTTACTTCCAGTATCATAACCATCTTCATGAGCTTTCTGAACCAGCTTAACATGACCTTCTTTTGGTAATTTTCCTTTACTAGGTCGAGCAATTCTATACACATCTGACCATTCTCTTGCTGGATGATCTTGAGCCTGAAACAGAGCATCAAAATTCCAATATTCAAGCTCTACAATAGGACCTCGCATTTCTTGAAATCCAAATGCAACTAATTTCTGTTTAACTTCATCCAAAAATCTTGCATAGGGTTGTTTCCTACCTGTAAAGAATTCAGGAGGGGAAACATCTAGATTGTATTCTCGCAATTTTGTTTTTCTCCAGGTTCCATTTCTAATCATTTCTGGAGTTAATCTACTGATATCAGATGTTTCAACTATGTTCTTTTTCATTTCTTCAAACTTGACTATTGTTTTAATGATTATTTTTTTCTCATCTTCAATTGTTATTAAATTTCTTTGAAGCAATGCTTTTTCATAATTCTGAATATCCACTTTGTTTCCTTTGGATAATTCAACTAAGATATCCTGTATGTCCTTGCTAACCTCTAATTCTGTTTGAGATAAAGAGATCTGTCCTTGAACAATGTCAATCAATCCCTGCTTTTTCAGATAACCAATCCCAGCGTTCAATTCTCTATTATCACAATCTAATAAGTTTGAAAGCTCAGATGAATTAATTGGTTGATTTTCTTTTAAAACAGATAGGATTCTGCGTTCTACTAATTGATTTACAGCAGCTATTTCACCTGCTTCAGTTAAGAGAACTTTTTTCTTAACCTCTATAATCCTTTCAACAAGATTATTTGAAGTTAGAGCTCCAAGTAGATATTCAAGTTTCCCATGGTCTAGCTTAGTTACATTCTTCAATTCATCAATTGATATTTCGTCTTTTAAGCTAATTTCTTTATAGAGTTTTACTACTTCTGGTGTTAACGAAATTTTCTTCTTTACACTACTCATTGTCTAACACTCCTAAAATATTGATATAAAAAACTAATTACCTTTAAGTTGTTGTAGTCGGGCACTTTAGAAAGAGTTAATGAAATTCCAAGTCACGATACGCCCCAATTTTACGGTATTAGAAAGTATTTTGTAACTTATTTAAAACTTTCGAGAACAAATAAATCTAAAAATGCGGTAATCAACCTTAAAATTCCTTTTCTAGGTCGTATGCACTAATGTTTTCTTCGAAATCTTCGTCTTCTAATTCCTCATCTTCGATTTCTTCTTGATATTTGTCTAGGACTTCATCCACATCCATTAATGAATCAAGATCATCGCTATCTCCTATTTCCATTTCAAGAAGCCAACCCTCTTTATATGGACTTTCATTAAGAAGCTCAGGTGATTGTCTTAATTCTTCATTAATTTCATCTATAGTACCACTAATAGGAGCTGTGATGACGAATGTTTCTTCAATGGAGTCTATTGATATAATCTCTTCATCCTTTTCTATATAGATTCCCTTCTCAGGAAGAGTTATGGAGATAATATCATCAAGTGAGAATTGAGCATAGTCAGTAATTCCCATACGAATGACACCTCTACCCATTTCCTCTAGCCAAACGTATGTAGAATGGTAAAGGCATTTTTCAGGAAATCTAAATTGTTTTTTCATATTAGTCAATTCATCCTTTCTAATATCTTTTTGAAGTTTTCCTTCTTAATCTTTTTCTTTTTCTGTTACCAATTAAACTGAAAAGACCTTAGATAATAGATTAGGAATTTCAGATATACTAGATATGATCAAATCTGGATTTGTACTTTCTATATATGATTGACTTATTTCAGCAAATTCACTTAGTACCCCTATAGTTTTTGTTCCAGCGTTTTTACCTGCTTGTATATCACTCATGAAATCACCAACTACTACAGAATTTTCATTTTGAATGTTAAGTTTTTCAAGGGCAATGAGAATTTGTTCAGGGGATGGTTTTGTATGACGAACATCATTTCTTGTAACTATGCAATCAAACGTGTCATATATTGAAGGATATTCTTTTTTTACTCTTCTGAGAGTATGTTTTGAAGCAGAAGTAATCAATGCTAAATTAATGTCCATCTCTCTTAATTGTTGCAAAGTCTCAAATGTTCCTTCAAATGGAACAATTGGCCATTTCTCTTTTGAAAGGATTGAAAAGAACAATCTCACTATTACTCGAAATGTTTGAAATTTTGAGAGACCTCCAATTTTGCATATCTCCAAAATACCCTTAAACATGATATTTGCACTTCTTCCACCATGGATAAGTAGAAGAGAGGGAGCATGTTGAGCAATTTTGCTTTTATCAAAATTAGGATTGATTTTCTCAATAACTTGCTCTACAGGGTCAATCCATCTAGCTTTAAGACTGATAAGTACACCATCCATATCGAATAGAATACAATAATTCTTCCAACTAGACGTATCTTCCATAACAAAAAAATGAGAAAATAGAGGTTTTTAAACTAACTGATTTTACCTTAATCTTTTACGCAGTAGAATATTAGCATCAACCATTTCAAATATTTTTGAAAGCACTTCTTCCATTGAGTGTTTGCTGAAAAATTCAAGTGCTACACTTATTGATACTTCATTATAATCTTTAATGAATTTATATAGTCTTTGACTGAAAGTGTCTAATTTTAGCACATCTTTTTCTTTTACTGCATTTACAGAGAGAGGATGTAATGTCCAAACGAATAGACTTTCAGATAATGTATCAATTATTGATCTTTCATTTGCTAGAAATTCATCTGTTTTGCCATCCCAAGTTGTGCTCACAAGTGCGTGGAATTTCTTCTCAAACCAATCAACAAAGCTTGCTATGCCTGTTTCTACATCTACTGAGATGTCACCAGTGCTAAACAAATAGGTTGTTATACAATCTGTTCCTGCACTAGAGACGCAGAATTGTCCATAATCGATTTTTCTAACTGCTCCAGCTTCTCCCCCACTTATCTCACCACCCATACCTGAAACAGCTTGTAGGAAACCAGAAACTAACGAAGAATCTACTGATATTTCTCCACCGAGATCCCATTCATATATAGGTAATCCGGTTTCATTGTGAACAACGATTACTTTTCTCATAGAGATTACACTGGTAAGAACCTTTGAAATTTTATCCAGATATCTTCGCTTCTTAGCTTTCTTTCTTTGTTTTCTTGGTCTAATTACTGCGAAATGTATTGTTAAGTATAATAACACCGCAGCAATTGCTGCTAAAACTGCAGCCATGTATGGAGTATATGCTTGGAAGAAGAACAACAGTATCGCCATAAAACTAGCTGAAGCAGTAACAACTTCTTCCTCAACTGATGTTTTGGACAGAACAATAGCATCGTTTGATGCTATATATTCAGCAGAATATCTGATTCCTACAACTCTCCATGGAATAAGAATGTCGTCAGTAAATGCAATAATATCATCACCTACTAACTCCAGATCCACTAAAATCCAGTATGTCATTTCAGTTCCGTTTGCAAAAATGAATGTATAAGTAATATTAACTGAACCTAGTGCAAGATCAGGAAGATATCTGACACTCATGCTAGATAAGGCAGACACATCAGCATAAGAAGCATTACCTACTGTAATTTGGAATTGGAAAGTTTCTAATTGCCTGACTTCTCCGACAATCTCAACTTCCAAATCAAAGTCTGAAGCTGGATTAAATACCAAAGTTATAGTTATGATCTGTGACACGTAACCATATTTAGATAGGGTTATCACTATAACCAGTGTTTGTCCTACAACTGCTGCATCATTAGGATCAAAGTAAATAACATAATATAAACCAAGAGTAGTGACTCCATAATCATCAAAATAATCATCCAAACTCAAAGTTCCATTAATAAAGGAAAATTGTACATCTGCCGAGTTTATTGTAGAGTCATTCAAATCATCTGTATAACTAATATAGATGTCAATCTCCGTTGCATCAGCATCATTTCTAATAGTTACTTCCGTTTCTCCATCATCAGTTTCACCTACCGTCAGTCTTTCTTCTATAGTAATGTAGATCGTAATCAGTTGAGGAAGATATCCAAACTCTATAATCGTTATATTAAGCTGATACGTTCCAGTGGTATTGATATAGTTGAGGTAAATGAATATGAACTCACCAGTGGGTGTTAAAATGATGTCAGTTACATTGAATATTGTTGTGAAATTACCTTCATAAATTACTATGTCAGGAGAACTAATATTAAATTGAGAATTTATATCCCAGTAACGGATTTCAACAGTAACGTTTTGATCATAATAAATAGTATTATTTGGAGTGGTTAAGAGTTCTGCATCAGTATCTACAAAGACCAATTCGATAAGGATTATATCAGTTGAATTTAAGTAACCCGTTTCACCAAATTCTATAGTGATCTGAAGCCATTCCATGTTATAATCATTATTCTCGATTGTTATATTGTACAAACCGTCTTTCCAGTGAATGACACTAATTACTATATAATCAGTTGAATTAGTTATGATACTGTAAATTTCATCACCTGCTATGGTTATATTTTCATTATTATCTATGTCTGTGAAATGTACAGTTATGACAAAAGGATAGCCGATTGATATACTACTAGGCGCACCAACTATTTGCAAATCTGTGGTAATGGGATCTACAGTCAAAACTCTCAAATTAAAATTCACAATAAACTCATAATTGTCTTTTGAGATATCAAGAAACACTGTGAAGGATGAAAGGGAAGCATTGTTATTCTGAATGTTGATATAATATATGTTCCCTATTGCATATGAATAATAGATGATGTTTTCTGCACTAAATAAAACACTAATTGTAGCCCCTAAGATATCTGTAGAATGATTAGTATCTACGAATTGGAAAGAAATAGTTGCATTATGATATGAGTATATTGATAAATCTCCACCTACGTTCTGAATTTCCGTTTTCGGTGCAGTAATATCTAAAATAAAACTATCAGAAGCATATTCTTTCGTATAATTAGCTCTGTAATCATTTATCTGAATCGCTACAAAAACATCATAGCTTCCTACGGCTAGATTATTTGTTGATGTACTTAGATCTAATTTCCAAGTTTCTTCTACAGCTCCTTGATATGTAAATGTGTAATCTATTCCGGTAGACAAATTATAAGCTACCGATGCATTGCTTATTGTAACAATCATGTCATTTAGAGGTGTTCCTGTGTCCAAGTTAACTGTTGCAGATTCATCATAAAGATACATGAAG
>DAOVKB010000040.1:0-10119 GCA_030631995.1 archaeon
ACTAAACACTTCTGCTGATTACAAGGAAGCTGCAAAAACTTGGGAAGGCGATTTTCTTTTTGTAGTAGAACCTGATGAAAAATCAGATGAGAGAATCATTTTTTATCTAGACTTATGGCATGGTGACTGTAGAAGTGTAGAGTTCTTTAAGGAAGGGGATGATCTTCCAAAAACTGAATATCAGTATATTGGCAAGTACTCAAATTGGCTGAAAGTAATAAATGGTGATCTAGATCCAATTAAAGGAATACTTACACGTCAGTTTAAGCTAGTTGGAGACAAAGCAAAGGTTATGCGAGCCACAAAAGCAGCAAAAGAGCTAGTCAATTCTGCACAGAAAATTGATACAGAATTTCTATAAAGAGATAGATAGATTCAGAGGAAGATATTCATGTGGTTTTACATTGCTCCAAGAAAAATAGTTTATGGAGAAGGTTCAATATCAGAATTAGATGAGATTCAAGGGAAAAGCGTTCTTATTGTCACAGATGGAGCTCTTGTAAAGCTAGGTATTGTTCAGAAAGTTGTTGAAAGATTGGAAAAGAGAGAAATCAAAGTAACTATTTTCGATAAAGTATCTTTTGAACCAACTATTCCATTAGCAAAAGAAGGACTGGAATATGCAACAAAGGAAGAAGTCGATTGGATAATAGCAGTAGGTGGAGGATCAGTAATTGATTGTGCTAAAGCCATTTGGGTTCTTTATGAAAATCCAGATATGAAAATAGCCAGTATCTTTCCTGAAGATCCTTTAACTCTAAGGCAGAGAGCCAAGATGATAGCGATACCTACAACTAGTGGAACAGGTTCAGAAGCTAACTGGGCAATAGTTATTACAGATCCTGAAACGAAACAAAAACTGAGTTTAGCACATAGAGAGCTTGTTCCGGACATTGCAATTGTAGACCCTATTTTAACAATAAAACTTCCTGCAGACATTACAGCTGCCGTAGGAATAGATGTTCTAGCTCACGCAATAGAAGCGTATACTGTTGAATGGAAAAATGTCTTTTCGGATGCAATGGCATTACAAGCAATTAAAATGGTTTTTGAACATTTACCTAATGCAGTTTCAAACTTAGATAATTTAGAATACAGAGAACAAATGCACAATGCTGCTACTATTGCAGGTATAGCGATTGGGAATAGTCAGATTGGAGGAGCACACGCGTTAGCTCATTCAGTAGGAGCGATTTTTAAATTACCACACAGTGAGATGGTTTCCGTAACATTACTTCCTATGATGAAATATTGTTTAGAAGACGAGAAAACAACAAAATTATACTCTGAGATTGCTAGTTTAATCGGTATAGCATTTGATACTCCAGAAGAAGGTGCTGAAAGATTAATAATCAAGATTGAAGAACTAATAAATCAAATTGGTTTGAAAACAAAACTCAGTGAATTCGGAATAAGCAAAAAACAACTTGAGGAGAATCTAGGCACATTAGTTGATTTTGCTTTGAATGATACTGGATCCTTGGTCAATCCGCGAGAACTAAATCAAGAAGAAATCAGAAGACTCTTTCTTGATATGCTAGGTGAAGAGAAAGGAGGTTATAGAGGAAAGATACTTCATGTTAACTTAACTTCAGGTGTGGTTAAGAAAGAAGTACTTGATATGAAAGCAGCAAAAAGATTTGTTGGAGGAAGTGGTTTAGCTGCATATTATTATTTTAAATTTCTAAATAAGAAAAATGTGGATGCCTTATCACCTGAAAATATACTAATTTTTATGACTGGGCCATTAACAGGTTTACCAACATCTTGTTCAGGAAGATTTACAATTTGCTCGAAATCTCCTCTAACTGGTTATTGGGGAGAAGCGAATTCTGGTGGTCATTTTGGTCCAGAATTAAAATTTGCTGGATATGATGGAATTATCATTGAAGGAGCGGCAGAAAAACCAGTGTATCTTCACATAGATGATGATAAAATTGAAATAAGAGATGCTACTAAATATTGGGGTTTAGGAACATCTAAAACACAAGAATCATTGTTCGAAGATTTGAATGATGACACATACAAAATTGCTTGTATTGGACAAGCGGGTGAGAATCTTGTTAAATTTGCATCAATAATGAATGATGGAGGTAGAGCAGCTGGAAGAACAGGTTTAGGAGCTATTATGGGTTCAAAGAAACTGAAAGCTGTTACAGTAAAGGGTACAGACCATTATTTCAAGTTACCTGAAAAATTTAAAGATAGATCAATAGAAGCTTATGATGATATTAAAGACGATTTCATGGTTGGAGTAACACGAGATTTAGGTACTGCAGGTTACGTAGACCTAGCTATAGAAATGTATGGGGATATGCCAATTAGAAACTGGTCAGAATCCAGTTTTGAAGGAGCATATGACATCTCTGGAGCAAGTATGGCTGAAACAATTCTAGTAGGTAGAAAAGGATGTTTTAGGTGCCCAATAGAATGTGGTAGAATCATAGAAATTCCAGAAGGAAAATACAAGCTAGGAAGAACAAAAGGTCCTGAATATGAAACAATTGCAGCTTTTGGTACAAACCTCAAGATTGGAGATTTAGAAGCTATATCTTTTGCGAATAAAATAGCAAATGATTATGGTATGGATTCAATTTCAGCAGGTACAACTATTGGAGTTTTGTTTGATTTAGTTTCAAAGGGAGTAATTGATCATACAATCATAACTGATGACATAAAGTATGAATTTGGGAACCCAGATACTTTAATGAGACTATTGGATATGATCGCATATCGTGAAGGAATTGGAAACTTCCTAGCAGAAGGGAGCAAAAGATTAGCTGAAAGCTTTCTGCAAGTCGAATTAGCACCTCAGATAGCAGGTTTAGAAGTTCCTTTTCATGATCCAAGAGCTTTCAGTGGAATGGCTATTCAATATTTAACTAGTCCTAGAGGAGCATGTCATAGTAATGGAGATGCGTATTTAGTTCAACAAGGAGTTGTATTTCCTGAATTGGAAATTGATAATCTACCTGAAGATAGGTTTGAAAGTAAAGGAATAGCTAAACAGATGGCAAGACTTCAAAGCTATAGACAGCTCTATAATGCAATGACAATATGTTTATTCTATAATCCTCCAGTTCCAATGGTTTCTGACTTATTAAGTATGGCAATGAATGAAAATTTTACTGCTGAGGATTTGATTATCTTTGGAGACAGGATTTTTGCACTGAAAAGAATTCTGAATTTAAGATTGGGATGGAAACCAGAATTACAGAAAATACCAAAAGTAATGCTGCAGAAACTAGATGGACCTACAGAAGGAAATATTCCAGATGTCCAAACTCAATTAAAAGAATGGTATGAATACAGGAATTATAATCCTGCAACTGGATGTCCTACTAAAGAAGAATTAGAAAGATTAGAGATAACAGATTTAATCAAGTGCGAAGATTTGTTATTCAAAAACATCTAAATGTGACTAAATCACAAATATTTTGGGAAATATGGCAGATGATACTCAGCTCAAAATGGAATTATTTTCAGCTCTTTCTCATCCAATAAGACGTCAAATATTGGAATTAATTGCGAAAGAGGCTTATCAGAAATATGAGATTACTACAGAAATCGATGATACAATTCAAGTGTTTTCAAGCTGTTGAAATCTGATTACCTTATCCTACTTCAATTCTTCTTTTTTTTACAATAAACATTTAAAATTCCATGTGAGTGTCCATTTTTTTCAGGAAATTCTTCCCAAATGTGTCGCGATTCTTTTTCAATAATAAATCCAGTGTCCCTTAAATGTTCTTCAAGATTTTGTATCCAGAATAAAGATCGTGAGCATTTTTCACCTACAGGTTTTCTCGTAATAGGGGAAGAAAGAACTAAACAGCTATTTGTTGAGAGCATAGAATTAATAGCTTGGAGAGAGATCTTAACTGCTTGATTGTTCAGTTTTTTCATCAACTTAAAGAAATCGTCATATTTGTGCATAAATTTCTGACAATATTGAGTAAAAAGAGGCATAAAATAATAATCCATTAAACCCATATGAAGAACAAAATCATATGTTCTGCCTCTATACTCTTTGTATGTAAATTCAGAACATTCAAGCTTATGAAATAATTCTTCTTCATTTAATCTTCTATTATCATATTCTTGAAAACCTGCTACAATTGAATCAACGAATCCTAGAGTTATATCAAAAATTTTCAAATGAACTTTTCCATAACCAAATGTTGATTTTAGATGTTCTTTTGCCTTGAGCATACCTTCATCATAAATATCTAATAAAGTAATTTCATCAATTTTGTTTAAGATATCTAAATCTAATTCTGGTATCTTACTTGTAACACCTATGAAACCTAGTGTCTTTATCCCGTCGGGTATACAAGATTTCAGGAATCGTCTAACGCTTTGGTAATGATAATCCCACTGTGGTTTGTACTTCTGATAGGTTTTTTCGTAATTATCCATCCATTCTTTATTTATCTCTTCGAACATCTCTGATAATTGAATTCTATGCACAAATAAATTTTTATTGTATATTTACTAATTCAGATGATTAATCATGAACATTTACATTGTGAGACATGGAGAAACAGCTTTCAACGTTGGAGAACCTAGGATTAGAGGGAGAAGGGATGTTCCTTTATCTGAACTTGGGATAGAAAATGCAATAAAAACTGGAATTGAACTCTCTTCAATACCCATTGAGAAGATATATTATAGTAAACTATCTAGAGCGAAAGACACTGCTGCAAAAATCAAAGATCATCAACCTTCTGCTGAATTTATAGAGGAACCATTTTTACTAGATATTTCTTTTGGGGATTGGGAAGGCAAAACAGCTGACGAAGCATTCTCTCCAGAAGTGAAAAAGAAATGGTTTTCAAATCCTCATGATGTTCTGATACCTAATGGAGAAACCTTCTACCAAGTCTTAGATAGATTGCATCGTCTTTTTCAAAGGTTAAGAACTCAAGAAGAGGAGAAGGTTGTATTAGTTTCCCACGGTGCAGCTATCAATCTTATTTTCGTTTATTTGACTGGAACACATCCATCTCACTACTGGAATTTCTATGTCGATACATGTTCTATTTCACACGTAAAGTTAAGTAGAGAAGGGAGAGTTTCAATAGTCAGTTTTAATAGTATTACTCACAAAAAAGGAACATTTGATTAAAAAAATAAAAAAAGAGAGTGGAATTACAACTCTTCTGCAGTTACACTACCGGTGTCTGTATCTAAAGTAAAACTGTATTTGTTTGATGCAGTCAGGTATCCTGGAGATTCATAGAAATCATCTTCTCCAAGAAGATCAACTGTCCCAGTAGATGTTGAACCGTCAAACCTATATCCAATTGTATTGTTAAAGTAGAAACTAACAGTTATACTGCCTGTATTAGTCATCACATCAAATACGTTCTCCACATCATATGGGAATACCATAATCTGCGTAATGAACATGTTAATTGAACCGGTGTTAGTCTCAATAAACCAAGAGATATCATCAGTGACAATCAAATTAGTATAAGAGAAGGTGATACCACCGGTATCAGTGGTTAGGGTAACCTCTGTTGTATTTAATGTAGTTCCTTCACCTAAGTCAGCGCTAATTCTACCTGTGTCTGATTCTAAATATAAATTCTGAATTGTTGCGTCACCGGTTCCACTCATATCTAGAGTCACTCTTCCAGTATTAGATGTGAGATAAATATCGTTAAAGTTGAGATTATCTACTCCATTAGTGGTTAATGAAACAGAACCTGTATCCGCATCTACATAATAATCCACAACAGCAGAAGGATGTAATTTTACCAGAATGTTGTAGGTAAATGCTTTCTTATTCCAGAAGAAGAAACTATATTCTCCAGAAGTAAAATTGATAATTAACTTCGTCGGTTCTATTATCATCCCGAAATTCTGAGCTTCATCAATATTAGAGCCAGGTCTTCCCTTAACATTTATTGTTGCTTCAAATAGTTTTGTCATGCTATTATCGTATTCTATATCTACACTTCCTACACTATTATCGATACTTAGGTCAATATTAGTTATAGCTAATGAGTCAACATCAAATTCAATTTCTCCAAGAACTGCAAAGTTAATTGATCCAAATACAGCAATTAATATTATAGGCACTATGATCGCTAAAATAATACCAATCGAAACACCAGTAACTACATTTCTTCGCTTAGGTGAGTAAGGTTTTGCAATCGCATGATGTTTTGCTGGAGCAGTCACCACTTCTTCTTGTGGAAAAGCTGTCGGAACTCCTTTAACAAGCTCAATTTTCGATCCGCATTTATGACAGAAAACAGCAGCATCAGTTAGTTGAGTTCCACAATGAGTACAAAATTGTGAATTCATCTTTTTTTCTCCTTAAATTCTTAAATGCTCTAAGGAAGAATTGGTACAGAACATATTATAAATATATGCAATTACCAAATTTATCATCAAAATAAATAAAATAAAAAGAGCTTAAAGTAGACTTAGAACTTCGTCTCCTATCAAACTTAGAGTTGTATAATCATACATATCTGGAACGATAAGAATACAGTATTGCATTCCAGCATCAAGATACTCCGATATTTTTTCAACACATTGTTCGGGAGTACCAATCAATCTATCAGAAGCATATTCTTCCCAAGATTTCATCTTAACTTCATTTCTTGGGTGTTTATTTTTGTAAGCTCTTGCTTTCTTGATTGCTCTTTCTTCATTCTTGGAAACATGCATGAGCAATCCAGATGTTCTTAGAATTTCTTGAGGTTTTCTTCCATATTCTATACAATAGCTATCTAAAATACCATTCAACCTTCTTACATCATCGGGACTTCCACTAAAATTACTTGCATCAGCATGTTGAGCTACAACACGTAAAGTTTTTTTCTCCCCTTTACCACCAATCCAGATGGGGGGCCAAGGTTTCTGTAAGGGTTTAGGTTCATGGATAGCATCTTCAATCTTGAAATGCTTCCCTACATAGTGAGCCTTATCTTGTGTCCACAAATTCTTGATGTATTCCACTGCTTCTTTGAGCTGTTCAATTCTTTCTCCTGCTTTAGGATAAGTGATACCATGCATGAAGTATTCTTCAATATACCATCCTGCACCAATACCAAAAATCAGTCGACCATTACTTACATGATCTAAAGTAGTTCCGATTTTTGCTAATACACTTGGATGTCTATAACCTATCGAAGAAACCATTGTTCCTAATCTGATTTTATAAGTTAGGGGAGCAAGTGCACTCATTAAAGTCCAACAATCAAATACTTTTGTTGGTTCAGGAGTGGGAAAAGGAACGAAATGATCATTGAAAAAAGCTGCATCAAACCCAAGTTCTTCAGCATTTGTAACTATTTCCACATAGTCTTTGAAAGAATGAATTTCAGTTAATGGAAACGTAAAGGAAACTAATAATCCAAAATCGACTTTTCCTGACATAGTATACTATTCAACACTATTCAATTTAATAGTTTCTCAACTTGCCAGATATTCTTTTGGTTCCTTTAAAAACAGAAACCCTAGAGAAGAAATGAATCTTGCTCCTGTAATTATCCAGAGAAACAGAACAATTGTTTCCCATTCACCTAGTATAGGAAGAACTTGATCTGCTAATATACCTGAAATAAGTGAGCCTGCGAAAGTAGTTATTCCGAGAAATAGATAAAAAAGTCCCATATATGTTCCTTTTTCTTTCTCAGTAGAACTATCCAAGGCATATGCACTCTCAGCTACCATGTAAAAGGAATTACCAAAACCACTAACAGCAGCACCAATTGCCATATGCCACCAGTAGGGAACCCAAAGGACTGTAATTGCCAAATTTAAAGGAATGAAAAACATAACAACTCTTCCCACAAAGAGAGCCCATTTCCTTTTCACTTTGTCAATTATTGGTTTTGTTACGATTAGTGTTATTATCATTGAAATGCTGAAAGAAGCCCAAATCCAAGTATTCTCTTGAGCTGTTGCGAAATTTCCTCTTACTTGAGGAAAAATAGGCCAACCTAGAGACATAGAAAATCCCATTAGTGAACCAACAATAACAAAGGTTCTGAAATTCTTGTTTTTTCGTAAAGGAGTTAAGCTTAGTACGCTTTTTTCTTCTAATTTCTCAGTTGGAGGATTTGTAAGTAAAACAGCAAAGAATCCTGTAATGATAAATAATCCAGCAGCAATTTCAAGTATTATAGTATACTGCATGTATTCGGTTTTTCCAATATTGCTCATTGCTCCAACAACTATCAAACCAATAAAAGATGCAATTGCCCCTATCAAAGTAATCAGACTCAATAAACCAGCTCTATTCTTTCTATTTGTTATATCTCCAAGAAGAGCTGTGAATGCAGGACTATAACATGCTACACATATGGAAAAAATAATTACTCCACCTACCAAAATCCATTGATTATGAATCAATGGAAATAGAGCAAGGGATATCCCACCACCAAATAAACCAAAAAGAATCAAAGCTTTCCTACCGAGAAAATCTGAGATTCGCCCAAAAGAAGCTTGTAAAGCTAGCTGGATAAGATTTCTCATTGAAGTGATTAGAGCTAGAGCAGTTGAGGATGAGCCAATAATAACTGCGTAGAGTTCAATAAACATCCGACTGACGAATCTAGCAGTTGTTCCAAAAGCAGATATAGCGTAAATAAGGAATTTTAATTTTTGCGTCAAGTAAGGATGTGAAATTCCATTGAAATCCTTTAATAATTGAAAAAATCTACCGAATCTACTCAAGAAGTTTCACATCCGAATTTCCGAATACAAACAGCATGTTAATAGTATCAAAAAAACTTTTTGCATACCGATATCTTATAGATGGAAATTGAGTTAAGGTTTTAATCTTTCCACTAATCTCTCAAGAGTTTCTTGCTCAATGTCACAGCTCTTTAGGTATTCCATGATCCCTCCTTGCTCCTCAACTTGTTGAACGACATATTCAATATCTTCACTTTGGGTATACTCATCTGTTGCAAGATAATCCTGTATAATGTTTGGTTCTGGTGCGTTTAGTAGAAGAAGAATTAAACTAGATATAACTCCAGTCCTGTCTCTTCCAGCGTGACAATGCATCACAATGGAATAGTTCTCAGGTCTTGAAAGAATGTCAAATATTCTTCTTATCTGCTGTTTGTTATAGAAAAGAGTATACCAACAAAATTGTTGATAGAAGGACATTTCACTCTGCATTTCTCTTATCAATACTTCATGAGGCATAGAAATATCTATGTGAACCCAAAAATAATTAAAAACGTTCAAAAAATCATCATCGTACGAAGCATATCCAATTTCCACCGCTGATCGAAGATCTACTAGACTTTTGATTCCAAGTTCTTTCATATTTTGAAGAAGTTCAGGGGATTGAGCTTCAATAGGAGAGGAAGAACGATAGATTATATCTGGTTTAATGTAGGTCTGATTAAATTCAGCTAAATCTCTAAAATTATGGACTGTAGCTTTAATCTTTTCCAGTAATAAATCACGAGCCAAAGGAAGTTCCTCAATATAGCTGTTTCCTTCTCTGTTTTTACTTTTGCTATATCTCTAATATGTATGTTAAGGTAATTTCAGTACATTATTGATCTCCAAGAATAGATTTTCTTGGTTCAAAAAAAACTAAAAGAAAGAAGGATTATTCATCCTCTTTTCTTACTAATAAAAGGGTTACAATAATATTTTCAGTTATGGGAAGAATATTAGTCATCCATTCAGGTATATCTGGAGGGTTGGTGTCAATCATATCTTGCCATTGCTCATCAGTCAATCTGTCATTCATAGGATGTTGGAATTCAAAGTAAGAGAATGTTCCTCCACGAGTCAGCTTGAGTTTTCCATTATGATCTTGAACTACCACATATATTGTATAAGGATCACCTGATCCAACTTCTAACACTTTTCCGGTATTAGGATCAGTATGAACGTCTGCTATAACTGCCATCCTGTCGTCAGTTTCACTAGTCCAAGGATCAGCGTCTGGATCATTGAAAGTTGCATACATAGCTATCTTTTCTCCAGCACCTCTAATATATCGATATTCATCTTCTGTAAGTGGTTCATTCTCTAATTCTTTAATACTAATAGCTGTAAGATTATCAAAGATATTTGCTAATCCAAGAAGCTTAGTATCAAATCTATCCAGAAGTAGGCCTCGGGAGTTCA
>DAOVKB010000113.1:0-2116 GCA_030631995.1 archaeon
AAACTACTTTGTTAAAATGTATTTCTAGCTTACTAGTCCCATCAGAAGGAGATATTCATCTAAATGGAGATAAGGTATCACCAAAAAACCTAACTATTAGAAATAAAATAGGATTCTTACCTGAAGATTCAGGTTTGTATGACAAACTTTCAGCTAAAGAATTCCTGCACTTAATGGCAGGGATGTCAGGAATTCCTAAGGAGGTCAGAAGTAATAAGGTTAGAGATATTGTTGAGTATATTGGTATTGATTTTCCTCCTAGTAAAATAGTAAAATATCTTTCAACAGGTCAAAGAAGATTACTTCTCTTAGCAAGTATTATCCTTCATGATCCTGATATTATTATACTTGATGAAAGTCTCTCAGGATTGGATCCTATAAACAGAGAACGTATAAGTGAGATAATGCGAAGATTAGCAAAGGAAAATATTGTGATTTTTTCCAGTCATATTTTATCTGATATATGGAGATTATGCGAGAAAATCTTTGTTCTTAATGAAGGCAATCTAATTGTCGAAGATAAACCAGACAACATTCTCTCAAGGATGACTGATGACTCCTTTTTTGTAACAACTAGAAATAGCATTGAAAAGGTTAGAAATTATCTAGAAAAGAATAAATTTGTTCAAGAAGTGAGTATTCAAGGAGAAAAAATAATTTTCCAGCTTAAAGATTTAAGTAAAAAAAATCAACTTATGGGGGAGATGTTAGAGAAATTTGAGATAGTTTCTTTTGGACCAAATATTCCTGATTTAGATCAAATATTTACAAGGTTGGTGGATGCTTCATGAGAGAGATTCTTTCAACACAGAGTAAATCATTCTTGTTTAAGGAATGGAAATATATTCGAAGGAAAATTCTACCCTTATCTATTGGTTTAGCTCTTTTTGGTTTTCTGACTGTTATTCTGTTGTTAGCTCTTCCACATCTAGCGGATTTTCTTGAAAGCCTTTTACCTGAAGTTACACCTGAAATGTCAATTCAAAGCTTTATGGATAGTACAAACAGCATTGTTTCGATAATAGCAGTTATATTATGTGCTGATGCAATAGCTGGAGAAAGAGAACAAAATACTTTGGTACTTATACAAACTAAACCAATATCCCCTATTTCTGTTATCCTATCAAAGCTAGCTGTGCGTTATCTTCTAGTACTTGTAAGTACAATTGCAGGAGCTATAGCTGTTTTCTTTGGCACTTGGGCTTTTATTGGTTTACCAGACATTCAATCTTTCATCGTATCTCTAATAGTGTATGCGATAACATTATTCACTTACATGAGTATTGGAATACTGATTTCTACAATTGCTAAAAGTCAAATATCAGCTGGTGTGATTTCTGCAGTTATTATTCTAGTGATAACATTAATTTCTGCTTTTCTATTGTTTGAGGAATTTCAACCATACAACATATTCATGATGTCTGTAAATCTCACAACAATGGAATTTTCTCCAGCAAACATCGCAATTGTCTGTTTTGTATTGCTGGTAATAGGTTTAGCATTAGTAGCTACATCTGTATTAGTTTATTACTCAGAAAAAGAACCAACAAGAAAAAAAGTGTAGAATTGAGAATCAGCTTATTTGTCTATTGGTATGTTTCTAGCTGACCAAAGCTTGCAATAGATTTTCCATTGATCATTCTTTTTAAGGAGTGAGAGATAATCTGTGCATTCATATATTCTCTCTGGATGCTTGATAATCATTATTACTTTTACGACAGCTGAATTATGCCAAATATCAACATTCTCTATAGAAAATAAGCGTTTATCTTTCGAATATTGCATAGGAGGAGTTATTGAGGGGAGTAGCAAAAGATTTAGGTATCAAAATCGATGGCTAATTCACGCAATTTCTCTTTCTTTTGAACTACGATAAGATATAAATAAAACTATCAACAATTAGAAACAGTGCTGAGGTAAGATTGATGTTATTATTACCACCTAAAGAAGATGATGTAGAAGAAAGTGAAGAAACTCAAGAGCTAGATCTTGGAATAGTTGGCCATGGACCAGCAGGATTGACAGCTGCAATATATGCTTCAAGAGCTGCTATTTCCGTTGCTTGTATAGGAAGAGATTATGGAGGACAAATGGGATTAGCTTTAGAAATCGAAAA
>DAOVKB010000101.1:0-3547 GCA_030631995.1 archaeon
ATAACAAAGATGATCTTGATAAGTATAAATAATGTGTGATTATTTTATAATCTCTGATAAATCATTAATCTTTACCATTGAAATAGCTTTTTCAGGACAAATATGTTCACAGATTCTACATGCTTTACAGTATCTTTTATTAACAACAAGATTCTCAGAGTTTTGTTGAATTGTTCCTTCAGGACAATGAAACATACATTGCAAACACTGAATACATTTCTCCTGATTAATCTCTGCCTTAAAATGACTCCAACTTCCTGTAAATCGAGTTTTCGCTGAGCCTGGTCCTATCTGTTGCCCTCCATTCACTTGTGTTCTAGGTATAATTGTTCCAATTGGTAATTCATTGATATCAGGTAACCAAGGTTGTAAGTCAGAATAATTACGACTACCTTTGGTTGTCCCATATATAGTACTCTCATAAGCTATCTTAGTAGCTTCAATATTTTTACGCGCAACATTTTCTCCAAGTTTTGATTCAAAAACAGAAAGGATTCCCTGTTCGAGATTTTCAAGAGATACGATATCTGTTGCTCGAATTAGTGCACCTAACATTACACTATTTGTAATTGAATGACCTAAGGTTTCACAAGCAATTTTGTTTGCATCTATTACCCATGCTTTTACAGGTTTTGATAATTTAATTTGTTCTGGTTTTTTTGTTGAATTAAGGACACCAATTCCATCCAATTTAAGACCTTTTGCTACATCAATTAATTCAAGAAGCGATTCATCTAAAACTACAATCATATCGGGTTCATAAATTTGAGTTCGCTGATAAATTGGTTTTTCATTGATTCTTACATAAGGTATAACTGGTGCTCCTCTCCTTTCAGCACCAAATGATGGAAATGTTACCGCATGTTTTCCCGCATAAAAAGCTGCTTTTGCTAAAGCTCTTGAAGCTAATACAGAACCAGTACCGCCTCTTCCATGAAACCGAATCTCGAGCATTGACCTTTCACTATTTCAGTTGTTATAATAATTAGAATAGGTGATATAGGCTATTATATAAAAGTATCAGTTTGATTAAAAAAAAATTAACTCTAACTTATTTAAATTTTTCCTATTCTTGATTTTCAAATTCTTTGAATCTGGCATCAAGTAACCATCTGTTAAACTCAACTGCTATTGAGCCTTCAGCTTCAGGATTGTTGGTCTTACTCTTTGTCCTTTCCAATAATTTTTGTCTCTCCAAAAATTTAGGTACTATACTTAAAAAATCAACTGCGTATAAATCAAAAATAAAAGCTATGGGTTTAAAATAATCTTCCAAAAATTCCTCAAATTCATCAAAATACATCATTAACTCTTTGTAGTTTTCTCTAGATACAACGAAGTTAATTATTGTGATTGTCTTTCTTTTCAATCTCATATCTCTTGCATCAAGATTTTTTACATCAATTGCGAAAGCAAAGAGAAAGAGATTCTTATTAATTCTAGTTGTGGCTAACCCCTCAATCTTTTGATTTTGAAGCATGCCCATTAATGTTGGATAATTTATCAGCATAGTTTCAAGATTTATATCTGTTATATTAGAAGCAAATAGTTCAAATCCACTATCACCAAAGTAAACAATTGCGAAACCTTCTTCTTGGGCTTTGTCAGTATCAAGTAGGGTAGTCAATTTTCTTCACTATCTTTCCTAAATAAAAATATAAAAACCCCGAGAGTTCTGCTTTTTTTCAATTTCTCTGTTATTTCTATTTCACAACTTATAAAAAAGCAGAATGATTATCATCTATAATGGTAAAGGAATTAGAGGGACGAATAAAGAAATTCAATAACTCTCCTGACAGAGTTAAATTTGAAACCCTGGTATCTATTTCAGAACAGAAAAAAAGTAAGAAAAATATAGAGTTTCTTTTGAAAGTAATAGAAGTAGAGAAACATGAGAAAATCAGGATTAAAGCGATCCTAACTCTAAAGGAGTTTGAAGATAAAAAGATAGTTCGAAAGTTAAACGAATTTTTCTCTTTCGAGAGGGATAATAGTGTCCGTCTTGCACTTATAGAAGTTCTTGGAAGTGCATCTTCCGAAGAAATAGAAGAAGTGTTAATCAATGCAGCTAAAAAAGATAACAATGATATTATTCGCTCAATAGCAATAAAACATCTCCATGAGAGAGAAAAGATAGATCAAACAAAAATGAAGAGTCTTTTAATGGATGTTATCCAAAATGATCGAGCTACTTTTCCAAAACAAATAGCATTAAGTATTATATCATTATATGCTAAGGAAGAAGATTTGGACACTTTAAAGCTCATTTTTGAGAGAGAAACGAAATTCAAGATGAAGCAACTACTTCATCAGACTATGAGAAATGTTGCATCAAACCTACAAACTGAGTTAGATGTAGACGAACCTATAGAAGAGAAAGAAGAAGAACCTGATAAGAAAAAAGGAAGAAGAAGAAAGAAGAAAGTGAAAAAGAAAAAAGACGAAGAATATTTGTATTTTTAGTATATTTACTAATGATAAACGAAATTAGCTTTCTCAACTTTTCATGGGTTTTTTTCCATTTTTCTGCTCATATTTGAGAAAGCAAAAACCAAATAAATACGAAAAATAACTAAAATATAGATTGTGATGATTTAAATGCCACAGAGTGTTAATATTTCTGAAGATGAGTTGGAACTCGTCAATCAATTTCTAATGAATCTTGAAACAATTGTTAATGAACAAAGACAATGGGAAATTGAGACAATTATTGAGGGAGAGGGATTAGAGGGAGTAATTCAAGCTTTTCTAAGTATGATAATAGCCAATTTTGATAAAGAATTTGCAAGATTCAGAGTATATCCTAGATTTGTTAAGAAACTTGAAAATGGAAAGTTCCGAATACATAGCTCCACAAGAGTCTCTCCAACAGATAATATAGATATGACTTGGACGCTTAAGCATCCAAAAGGAGAATTTCAGAAATTAGTAATAGAAAGTGTAAATTCAATGACAGTTCCTCTTTATGAAGAATCACAAAGAGAAAGAACAGAAATAACAAGGCAAGATGAGAAATGGAAAGGATTTATGCGAGCGATTGACAAAGTCAAATTAGTTAACAGAATATATGTTAGACTTAAGGAAGTTCAGGGAAAGACACAAGCAAAAGCTTTTTTCAATGATAAAGAGCAATTTGAAGAGGAATTGGACGATTTATTCGGTTTTCTAGAAGGCCAATTTAAAATAACTGCTTACATTGCTGTCATAGGATCAAATGTTTATGGATGGAAGGGAGTTATTATGAAAAAGAATGAGGGTTATGAAGTAGTTTTTGATGGTTATCGTGATTTAGAAGCACTAGAGTCTCTCACAGAGGTGAACAAGATGACTGAAAAGGAATACTTGGATTTGATTGCCTATCAGTGGAAAGAAAGAACGAAAAAACATAAGTTGTTAATTGAAATAGATGCTGATAAGGATAAACAGAGATTGACATTTAAAATCATGAAAAAACCTCCAACTCCAAAGAAACCTAAGAAACTAGTTAAGGGAGAAAGAACAGTAAAACAAAAAACAACTAAGAAAACTAGTCCCAAGAAGAAGAAAT
>DAOVKB010000096.1:0-3836 GCA_030631995.1 archaeon
TATTATCAAGCTTGTGGTATTGAAATTTTATCAATCTATAACTAGAAAAACCTAGTCAATCGAATAACTTAAAAACAAGAATATAAACCCAAAACCGAGAATAATGTCACAAGAACGCAAAGTTGTTAGGAAGAAGAAGAAATTTGGTTTAGTTGTTGAATTCATCCCAGTAACCAGGGATCTTACTCCTGATGATGACACAAAGAAGAAAATTGATGATGAATTGAAAAGAGCTAAAGGCATCACACCTTCATATCTTGCTGATAAATATAATATCCGAGTAAGCACTGCAAAAAGGATACTTCAAGAAGCTGAAGCTAATAATATTATTAAAAAGATCATCACTTCAAGAAGAACCAAAGTATATTCTGCAACAGCTGAATGATATTATTCTGTTTCTTTTTATTAGTATTAACTATAGAACTCTGTAGGGAATGGAGCATCCGTTATTCCACTTTCTGTTACGTAGAATAATGCTTCTCTTTCAGGCATTCTAGAACTATCAAAAAGCCTAGCTATTCTTGAACTTCCTCTTGATTTTCGCAAGAATAATCTTTGTTGAGGTCTATGAGCCCATGCAAATCCTAATGCTGGTTCTTCTGGACTTCCAAATAGGAACTCTTCTACATTAGCAATTATTTGATTTGTGACTACAACAGCTATATCATGCTTTACTGCAAGAGCTATTAGTTGTTCAGCGATTTGCATTATTCGTTGTTGTCTTTCAACAAGACGTCCTTTTCCTATGTATTCAGAACGAAAATGAGATGCAAAAGAATCTACAACGAGTAACCTGATATTTTTTTCTGGAATTGTGTCATTCAACTGTTCAACTATACTAAAGAGATGATTTGTGTTTAGCGCTGAGCCAATGTAAATATTGTTTAGAATATTCTCAACGTCCAATTCTCTGTAACTTGCCATCTCAACAACTCTTCTTGGTGAAAAGGTCCTTTCTGTATCTATGAAAAATGCATTGCCATCCAGTCCCCCTTCTTCTTTAGGTAATTGAACATTGATACAAAGCTGGAAACATAATTGGGTTTTTCCGGATCCAAATCCTCCTGCAAATTCAGTCAATTCTTGTGTCCAGATACCTCCACCAAGGATTCCATCTAGTTCATTCGAAGCAGTAGTAATTTTTCCTCTCTTGCTCTCCAATTCGAGAAATTTAAGTGCTGAAAGAGGTTGAACACCTAGAGTGTTTTGAGCTTTTAGAATAATATCCTTGGCTTCTTTTTCTTTGATTTCAACTTTGGAGATTATCTCATCTGAGGTGGAAATAGCTAAACTCTCAATTGTGAAACCAGCTTTTTCCAATTTGTCACTAATATCCTTCTTAATTCCTTCAATTTGCATTTTTCTAGTTGATTTTATGTTAACTCTGCTCATAAGTCTTTTGTCTAATATGATAGAATCTGTTGTATGTGAATTTGTTCGATAGATACTAATATTTTTATATCAACTATTTGAGTGAAAATTGGTTGATTGAGCATTTCTGGATTCAGTCAAATTTTAAGAATACAGCAAATTGATGAGCGTGTGTAGTATGAAAAAAATAACAGAAGGAGTTTGTTACATAGGTGTAAATGATTATGAAACAGAATTATTTGAAGGATTGTGGCCTATTCCGGAAGGTGTAAGTTATAACAGCTATATAGTGCAAGGGGAAAAAACTGCTATAATTGATACTGTGAAAATTCTCTTTGTTGATGAATTTCTTAACAATATTGAAAAGGTTACATCTTTTGATAAAATTGATTATATAGTATTAAATCATCTTGAACCAGATCATAGTGGTTCTCTTTTAAGATTACTAGAAAAAGCTCCACAAGCAGTTATTGTCTGCTCAAAGAAAGCTAAAGATATGACAGATTATCTCTACAAGATAACCGAGAATATTATCGTTGTAGGTGAAGGAGAAAAGTTAGATTTAGGAGGTAGGGAACTGGTTTTCTATATGGATCCATTAGTCCATTGGCCAGAAACAATGATAACATACGATGCTAAAGATCAGATTCTTTTCTCATGTGATGCATTTGGCTCGTACAAAGCTTTAGATATTGGAATTTTTGATGATGAAGTAAATCCCGATGAATATTACGAAGAAACAATTAGATACTTCAGTAATATCGTAGCAAAATATGTTAAATATGTTCAGAAAGCTATGGATAAATTATCAGGTCTCCAAATAAAAATGATAGCTCCAGCACATGGAATAGTTTGGAGAAAAGATCCTAAACGAATTATAGACCTTTATATCGACCTGGCAGCAAGAAAAGCAAAACCTGGTGTTGCAGTTATTTGGGGATCCATGTACGGAAACACTAAGCAGGTTGTAGAATATGTTGTTGAAGGTGTAAAGGAAGCTGGTGTTCCAGTTACTGTTTTAGAGTTCTCAAGACATCACTTAAGTTACTTATTGAAAGAATCATGGAAAAACAAAGCTGTTATTCTGGGAATTCCAACTTATGATGGTGGCCCCTTCCTAGGTGCATCATACTACTTACATCTTATGAAGAGGAAAAACCTCAGAGAAAGAATAGTAGGATTCTTTGGTTCTTCAATGTGGAGTGGTAGAGCGTTACATCAAGCTGCAGAGCAACTAAAAGAACTAGATTGGGAAGTAATAGAACCTCTTCTTGAATTTAGAGGATCAGCTACCAAAGAAGTATTAATGCAAGCTAAAGAACTTGCGAAAAAAATAGCACTTATGACCAAGGAATAGAGCGTTTTCTTTCTATTTCCTTTTCAAACATTTTTATCTTCTGCAGAAGAATCAAGTCATGTCTGCATTACTACAACCTCTAGAAACTCTAAAAACAATGAAAATTGCCATTTTTAGATAAAAATGGAAAAGATTTTTTAAGATATAAGCTTAAATACAAAATAGATATGTCATACACTCCTCAAAAGCTCAAATCAGATGGTACATTAGAACTTACCCCTGAAATAGTGGATGTTATAGTGGATGGCATTAAAGATAAGAATCAAATGGTGAGGGAAGCAGCTTATTCAACATGGGTTTCTATTGTTGAGCTTGAATCAAATAAAGTAACTAGTGATATGATAGATAAGATTACTAAAGCATTGAAGTCCTATGATTGAGTTCTAAACAAGAATTAGGTTGTTTTAGCTATGAATTCTAAAAAGACAATTAAGGATAAGCAATTTTCTTTGTTTTCACATAAAATCGCAAGGATGTTTGAACCTTCAAAAAAAATCGTTGAACCTTATATCAAAGAAGGTCAAGTGGTTGCAGATTTAGGGTGTGGTCCAGGTTATTATTCGTTACATATGGCTAAAATCCTTGGACCTGATGGAATAGTTTACTCTGTAGATTCAGATGAGAAATCAATAAAAGCACTAAAAAGAAAAGCTGAAAAACGAGGTTTTCAAAACATTGAAGCTTATTCTTCATCAGCTTCTAATTTGAGTTTTATAGAAGAAGGGTCCGTAGATTTTATTTTTGCCAATGGATTATTGTGCTGTGTAGCACCACAAGATGTTGATGCAACAGTAAATGAGATAAAACGAATTCTAAAACCTGAGGGAACAGCATATCTTAGCGCAGCTAGAGGTTTTGGAAGTTATATGAAGGATGAGAAGTGGGAGAAAATATTAAAGGAATTTAAGATTCATAAAAGGAAAGATAAGAAGACAGAAAAAATCGCTGAAGTATCATTAAAATAGTTGTCAAGCTATTTGGATATTTTTGTTCTTCTAATCTCTTAGTTTTCTAGAATCTCCATACAATTTAGATTTTCTAACGTGAGAAATGATTAGTTAGTAATTATTTCCTTGAAAACACAAAAAAAAGAAGTTCAATAAATAAA
>DAOVKB010000047.1:0-8891 GCA_030631995.1 archaeon
AAAAATAGATGATGATTTGAAGCTCCCCATTTTTGCGGTTATGGATGCTGATCCTTATGGATTCGAAATCATGAGAGTTTATAGTGTAGGGAGCAAAGCACTAAGCTTCGAATCTAGTCATTTAGCAGTACCAAGTATTAAGTGGTTGGGGCTTCTTCCAAGCGATTTAGCTCCAGAAAGTGGTTTTGATATTCCTAGTAGCACTCTCCTAAAAATGACTGCTAAAGATACTCATAGATCCAAGCTTATGCTAGAAGAGGAATTTGTAGTAAGAAAACCAAAATGGAAAGAGCAGTTAGAGATTCTAATTTCCAGTGGGTATAAAGCTGAAATACAAGCTCTGAATGCTCGAGATCCACAATTTATAACAAATTTCTATTTACCTCAAAAGATTGAAACAGGAGATTTTATCTAATATCAATTAGATATATAGAAAATTAAAGAAAAAAGATCTATTGAGTGAAACTTAGTTTACTATTTTTTCTTCAAAATAATCTCAACTGTAGAGACAGTCTTAGGTGGAATTCCTTCTACATCGCTTGCGATATCTTCAGATCCAATATTAACAGTGCTTACTTCAACCATGTCTTGTAAGAATTTTCTGCGAGTAATTTCTGCAACATCAACTGCTTTAGATATTTGTCTCCCTCTAGCTTGGATATTACAGCTGTCATGCTTATTTAGTATAGTTACAGCAACGAGAACGTAGCTAATTGTGTTCTTCTTACCGATGTAGATTATTTGACGCTGTTCTTCACTTCTAGCTTTAGGAGCAGGTTTCTTCTTTTCCTTTACTTTTTCAACTTTTTCTTCGACTTTTTCTTCGACTTTTTCTTCGACTTTTTCTTCGACTTTTTCTTCGACTTCTTCTTCGACTTCTTCTTCGACTTTTTCTTCGACTTTTTCTTCGACTTCTTCTTCGACTTCTTCTTCGACTTTTTCTTCGACTTCTTCTTCAACTACTTCTTTTTTTTCATCTGTCTTTTTCTTGCTCATATAATACACCTGTAAATCGGTTGTCTTTAGTTTGCTTATGTTTGAATTAGGACAAAAAGCCATTTCCATGTTTAAAAGGTTTTCCTTAAACTATTGGAATCGAAATTTCATCAATACCTAAAGACTGAAAAAAACTTTAAGTAATAATAATTAAAGGTCATTAAAATGCAGAAGAATATCAATAGAATGATGCTTGACACTCTCTTTATTCCTGTGGTCATACTTGTTCTCTCTGCATTAAATACAATGATTACCTTGTTCTCTACCAAAGATATTGATTTAAGCTTCTACTTCCTTGAACATGGTTTCATAATTTCAATAATAATTTATTTCGTTTCCGTGTTCTTTTACATTTTATATGGGTGGAAAATCCGAAGATGGTTCATAAAAAACAAAAAAGATCAAGGGGATAATGCTCTTGCACATCTGTTTAAATTCTTCTTACCCTTATTTGGTATTATTCTGATTTATACTATTATTATTTATTCGACTATATTCAGAGATAATTATATCTTAATTACAATCTCTACAAATCTACTTCAGTTTCTACAGATAGCAATATTGAGTTCTTTAATTGGGATCTTCACTTATCCGAAAATAGAACAACATCTTGGATTATTAATCCATAAAGAAACCCTCTTACCTGACGAAAGGAAAATAGGTTTGGGGTCACTTGTCAAACAATCCCAGCATTCCATAAATAATCTGTGGAAAAATAGTATGATTGTTGTAGCAATAATGCTTGTCGTTTCTAATTTTCTTGTTTTCCTTGTCTTCCCTTCAATACCTTCTGATACGGTTTTAGCTAATCTCTCTTTTACCTATCCAAATTTCTTTTACACCTACAAAGCCGAGTTGGGTTTTAGACAAGAGTTTTTCGTATCAACATCTATTCCATCAAGGTTTATAGTTGATTGGAAACTTACTCAATCTTTGATGTGTTTAGCTCTCTTCGGTATTTTTATTCTATTATTCTATTTACCTAGAAAGGACAAAGAAGTATCATTAGAGGAAGCATCATTGGCTGTGGAAAATTTTTCTCCCGAGGAATCCATGGATGATATAGCATTCAACATTCTTTCTCCTGATATTCATTCAAAGGAATATAGTCCTCCATCAGCTTTATCCAGATCTTCGAAAAATAGAACAGAGAAGTTCATCAAACGAATAATGGTCAGTGATATCATTCCTGTTTTGAATTTGGCTTGCTTAAATCTAGCTTTAGCTTCTTTCATAATCATAATTCTTCTTAATTTAGGAATTCCCATTGCATCTCAGATAGAAATCAATTATGATGTATTATACGTGCAGCTGTCACAATTATATTGGGCTGGTTTTAATGAAGAAATAACATACCGTTTTCTTCTATTTGGACTACCTCTATTTGTTCTAAACGGTATCTTTTATGGTATTATTAAACTATCACAATTACTGTTTAAAAGAAACAAAAGAGATCATTCAAATCCATCTAAATTTACAAAGTATATACTTGAAAAAAACCCTAAGAATCCCCTCTTTTACTTAACAGGACGCTGGAAGAAATTAGGAATAATTGATTTTATTTTTCTTCTCTTCTCATCCTATAGTTTTGGATATGTACATTACCAATTAGGATATCCTTATTGGCAAGAGGGGAAGATTTTCCAAGCTGCTGTTGCTGGACTAATTTTTGGATATGCTTTCTATAAATATGGTTTACATGCAGCAATTTTCTTACATGTAGTCAACAATTTCGTAATAGGTATGTTGCTAACACCAAATTTAGGTTTGATTCTTAACGGACAAATTCTTGTGCTATTGATTACAGCCTTAGGGGCATTATACATGATTTATATATTTTTACTCCCTCTTTCCGCTGTTTTCAATTTTATAAATAATAAACTAGGACGAACAAAGCATTTATCTAAAAACAATATAACTAGTGAGACGGGATAACAGTGAGCTATGGTCAGAAACTATTTTTAAAGGTCATTTTAGCGGGAGAAGCTGCGGTTGGAAAAACAAGTTTAAGACGTTCATATTTAGGTGAAGGTTTTATCACAAAACATCTTGAAACAATCGGTGCTGATTTTGCTTCTTTACCCAAAGAAATTTACGATTATTCAGTTTTATTTCAAATATGGGACATTGCTGGTCAAGAAATTTTTGAGAAAGTTCGTATGATGTACTATCGAGGAACCTTGGGTGCCTTAATGGTTTTTGACGCTACAAAAATTTCAACACTAAAAACCTTAGATAGTTGGGTGAAGGAATTAGAAACAGGTACAGAAAGAGGTATTGTTCCCTTCTATGTTTTGGGTAACAAAATGGATCTTCTTTCTAAAACAAAACGAGCAAATGTTAAAGAAAAGGCATTAGCATATGTTCAAGATTTAAATAAGAAATACAAATCTAAAGGATTCAAAGTTAAATACTATGAAACCTCTGCAAAAACTGGAGAAAATGTTCAGCAAGTTTTTGAGGATCTTGGTTCTGGAATTATAGATTTCATTAAGTACCGAAAGAAGCAGAGGGGGCAGAATACTTGAATGAAGAAGAGCTCAAAAGACTCCTCTTGAAAGAAGAAAAAGTAGAAAAAATACGTCTGGAAAACATTAAGGATTACTACTTTCTTATTAAGTTTCTAACAGATAAGGAGACACTAGTTAGAGTAAATGCTACGAAATTGTTATTTAGTGCAGATTATATCCCGACAGATAAGATAATAGAAGAATATCTTAAAAATCATGATACCTTAATAAAAGATGTAATAGTAAACAAACTTCAGTATTTCATTCCTATTCTTCATACTTACTTAATCAAGAATGAAAGTTTTGATCTAATCTTCGATATACTTTCCACACTTCAAGCTAAGAAGATTTTTTCTGCTATTAGTAAAGCACACATAGTAACTCCAGTGCTTGCAACTTTAACTGAAATTGCTATTAGAACCTGCCATTCATCTTTATCAAATTACAATGATACTTTCATTAATTTTCATTTTATTGATGAACAATCAAAAGAATTAAAGAAAATTCTCTCCTATAGATTAAAACAGACTAATCCTATTTTCACGGAACTTACCCTTCTTACTATTACTCAATTTCCTGAACTTGCTTATCTTTTTGTAAAACAAGTTCGTGAAATAATTTTGACTTCCAATGTTGAAGAACATATTAAATATGGCTCAATTATTTTGATGCATCTAGATGAACCAAAGCACGCTGATGTATTAGTTTCTAGACTCTCAAATTTCAAAGACGCTGTAGATACGCAATTAGCTATTATTGAAGCTTTAGGGAATTTAGGTAGTGAAAAAGCAATTGGGATACTTGTCAACCAATTTGAAAAAGGTGATCCCGCTGCATATTATGCTGCAAGATCTCTTGCCTTAATTGGAAATGGAGCTCTTCCAAGCTTGATTACTGCACTTGAAAAAGATAGAAACATTCCTTACATAATTGAATCTATGAAAAGAATAGGTCAATCAAGCTATGATTACCTAATGGGTGCTCTCCAAAAAGGTAAAAGGAATGTCAGGAGAAATGCAGCACAATGCTTAACACTAGTCATGAGTCAAAAGTATGGTTACGAAGGTGCCATAAGATTATTAACAACTCAGTTAGCAGGAAAGAATCCATCGATTCTTGAAGCTGTTACTCAAGCTCTACTCACTCTAGGTACCCCCTCAATAAAGGTTCTAATTGAAGAACTGATTGATGATGATTTGCAACTCAGGAAAAATGCAGTAGAAGTTTTGCAGTATTTTGGTACAAATAATATCGAACTTGCTCTTGATGGTTTCCTCGAAAGTGATCTTATCCAAGGTGTGAAACTTGGAATTATTCTTTATCTATACTACCCATCAAAAGAGCTACAAGAACTAGGCTATTCATTTGCTTTCCATAAAGGAAAAATAAGGTCTAAAGACGACGTAATCTTCGCTTTACTAACCAAATCATTGAAAGAGATAAATCCAGAAATTCGAGAAAAATCTTGTGATTTGCTGTCTCATCTAGGTACTAAGTCTGTTCCTATCCTCTCATCAATCTTATCTGATCCCAACATAAGACTAAGAAGAAAAGCTGTTGAATCTTTACGAAAAATAAAAAGTAAAAGAGCTCTAATTTCATTAATAAAAGCTGCAAAAGATCATGATGACGGTATAGCGGAAATCTCAACAAGAGCTCTTGGTGAATTACAGGATCCAGGAGTTATTGATGTTATCATTAACAATATGAAGAGATCTAAGGCTTTAGTCAGAGAAGCTTCAATCTATGCTGCAGTTAAAATAGGTTCTCCTATTGTAAAGAAGCTCTCTCAACAATTAACGTCTTCAAATCATCATCTTGTAAAATCTACTATAAATGCATTAAGCAAAATGGAAAGTAAAACACTTGAAATAATTCTCCCTAATCTAAAAAGTGCTGAAGATAAATGGTTCAATAATCTACGTAAAGTTGTTGAAATGATGGGAAAATCAGCAATTGGACCCTTGAGAAAATTCTACAAAAAGGAAAGGAACAAGAAAGCAAAAGAACGACTAGTTCTTCTCCTTGCTATTGCTCAGGATATTGAAATAATACAAGAAACAATCAATCAAATAGTTGAAGGAAATGCTAGGATTGGAGTTTCTTCATTAAACTATTTAGGTGCAAATAGTGTCGATAGTATAGTTAAAGAATTAGGCAAAATGGCTGCGAATCCAAGGAAACTATTCATAGAGAAATCTAAGGGGTTAAGGGCTGAACTCGTTGTTGGTATTTTAAATAAAATAAAGAACAGTAAGAAACTCAAGTCTATAAATAAGCTAATAGTTAAATCACATACACGGGTAATAAGAAGATATTGTCAAGACAACCATATTAAGTACAGTGAATTCACAGAAGAAATGGTAAATTAGTAGAATCTAGAAATTAGTTCCTTGTTAATAGATTAAGAAAATTAAACTCACTAATTTCCTTTAATTTATCCGCAGCGATTAAATAAGAATAATTCTCTGCAAGAACTGTAATCAAGGAAAGTTCAGTCTCTACTGGGAGAGACAAGTAATGAATGTTGGAAGAACTTAAGGCTCCAAGTGATTTACTCAGATCATTACATTGCATGTGTTTAACAAAGCTGGAATCAGCAATTTCGAGTTTTCCAAGATGTGGAAAGACCTTTTCAAAATCTTTCTCTACTTGCATTATATTCTGCTCTTCATCATCCTTGTCAAACAATCTAAAGATATGAAAATAACCTGCCTCTTCCAACCACATATAGGAGTTATTAGTGAAATCAATAAGATTTATTCTGGGAAATTTTTCAAAAACAGGTGTTGAGATATCCAGAGCGAAAAGTTCTTCATGAAAGGAAGAAGAAAATAGCTGTTTTGATGTAATTGTGATGACTTTATTGGCTGTATATTTGCTTTCTTCCGAAAACAATTTTCTGTCTTTCACATTTAATTTTAGATTTCCCGATTCTTTTGTAATAATAACGTTATTTTCTGCTGCAAACTTCTGAAAAGCATGCGATAATTCATTGACATTTGCACATGTTATTGAATCAAATATCTCTATAAGATATATTTCTTCTTGACGAGAAATAAAGGGATAATAGGTTGAAATATCATTTATATCCAAAACATTATGTTTGATATCTGTTTTTTCCAGTTTTGTCTTATGATTCTCCATTAGTTTCTGGGAATTTCTTCCTCTATAAGTTGTAACGAGTGGATTTGTTGAAAACTCAAACACTCCTGATATTGAATGTAGATCTCTTAGGTTTTCTTTGGTCCTTCTGAAAACATCATCCATTATTTCCCTGGGTAGATCAAATTGTGGAAAGCTGAATCCTGGAGTGAAATTTAGTGTATTCATTTCTTTCGTTTCTCTTTGAATCAAAATAATTACATCATCAGTATTATGAAGTGAAACATAATATGCTAATGCAGAAGCTGATAAACCACTTCCTTCGATGATTATATCACTTCGAAATTTCTCTACCATATACACTAATTCGGGAATAACTATTTAAATCTAAAACATGAAGCATCAATATGTCACATGAGATAATTTTGAAGGTTATTGAACAAAAGGGTCATTGTGTAGCAGGTCATAAAGTAGGCGAGGAAATTGTTTTTAATTTTGATACAAATGAAATAGAAGGGAAAATATGCTTACATGCACTATATTCAGTATTACCAAAAATATATGCTATGGCTTATGGTGCAGAATTTCCATGGTTAGAAGATAAAGATGTATCTACTCATGCATGTCCTGATGCCTTCAATCCTGTAGTTTACCAAGTTATCAGAAAAAGATAAAAACTAACTAGCTCCGATTGCTAGTTTAACTATTTTATCTATTATGAAGACTAGTAAGAAAGCTAGAAATACAAATAGAAGTATTTCTTTTGTTGTGTAAGCCCATTTAGGTTTTTGGTTGAAGAGTATAGCTATTGCTAGAAAGGTTGCTAAAAATGCTATCAGATAGATTATAATTTGACTGACTAAATATAGAGGTTCAGGACTTGATAGATACATAGGTAATATTGCTGCTATTAAAGCTCCAGCAACTAATCCAAAGAGAAAAAGAGAACCTATAACAGCTGTTATCTGAGGTCCGAATTTTACTGCTAAAGTTCTCACACCAGCTTCTCGATCTCCTTCAATATCAGGTAATCCTTTGATGACTTCCCTACCAACATTTCCTAATCCAGCACAGAAGCCTACACAGATAGGAACCCATGCTATACCTGCTTCAGGATGATTCAAATAAGTATGAAGTGAACCATAAAAGAACAATGCAACGACATTTATACCTATTGTTAAATTTCCCCAAAAACCAAGTTTCTTTAGCTTGAAATTGTATAAATTTAGAGACCCCCCAAACAATATTGCAGTTGCAACACTTAATCCATAGAGATTATTGATAACATCAATTACAACAGCTAAAGATAATGCTAAAGACGCAATAATCACTCCATAAATCTTCGCTGTTTTTAAAGATATTTTTCCTGAGGGAAGTGGTCTATGTGGTGCATTAATTACATCTTCATCTCTATCTGCAATATCGTTGAAGATCATAGCTTGAGCAGAAACAAGCATGGTTGCAATAACAACCAAAGCTAAAGTCACAAAATCGACTTTCACACCGGAAGGTAAAGAGAGAACAATTCCAAAAGTTGCTGCAGTTCCAGCAACAATTCCATTTACTAATCTAAGCATTTTGATATAAGATATCACAATTTCTTTTCTAGAAAATTGTTTAGGGTCCATAGGGATAGATGATTATAAGTATGTTTTAAATTTTATTAATGAAATAAACTAATCATAAGTTACTGTTATGATTACCTTTTCTACATCTTTGTCGTCTATTCCCTTTAGAGAATCGACTATAGCCAATACAAGTTTAGATACTAAGGTATTAACATATTTATTCAGAGGGACTTGATTATCATTGACCTTTATCTCGACTTTGCTCATTTTATTCACTGTTATCATAATTTTCTTTTTAAATAATAATGTTGTGAAAAAACAAGCTTAAACTAAAAAGGATAATAAAAAATAATAAAATAAAATTAGAAAAAAACTACTTCAGCTTTATAGTTGGATTTGGATCGTCTTTCCCATGCATTTCTATATCTACTAGACCTGCTCGTTCAAGTAATCTTACATATTTTAGAATAGCATGTGTTGAAGATCCTGTAGACATAGCTAATCTCTTTAGCTCTATAACTTTATATTGTTCTAGAGTCGAAAGCCAGGTGTAAGATGGATCAGATTCTGCGATGATTTGGAATCTCCTAAGAGCTTCTTCTTTTATTCTTAAATCAGCTTTTATTTGTTCCAACCTAGAAGAATCTGTTAAAAGTTCATTGTTTTTGTTTTCGATAGTTGCTTTTTCATCCCTAAGTTGTGCAACTTGTAC
>DAOVKB010000059.1:0-7285 GCA_030631995.1 archaeon
ACATATCAAAACTCGAAGATTGTATACTGTTCATAAGACTCTGTCTGATGAAGATGTAGCTAAACTCTATGAAGACCCACCTGCTCCGTTATGTAAACAAATAGGAGATTATGATTATGATATTGATTCGATTGATTTTGAAGACATAGAAAAAGAGCTCAATTTAGAAGATCTTGAAAAAGAATTATCTTCAATTAGAAAAATCTCTAGCACACCTAGTTTGTTAGATCAACAAGCAGGAATAAAACCTTCGCCAATTGATACAGAAGAAGATACACAACCAGTTACTAAAGAAAAACCGGTAGTAGCTTTACCTGAAGAAATGGAAGAAATTGAACCTATTGATTTGAGTAATGTAATCAAATCGATGAAAGAGCAACATATAAAATATGAGCCAGTTGAATTCAAAGAATTACTAGACAAGTTCTTTGTTGATAGAAAATTCAGTTACTTAGGAACTGATAGTCTGGAGCTAGCCTATGTTCCCTTCTTATACTTAGACTTCCAAATTAAAGCTAAGAGAAGAGTTCTAGTAAATTTCGCTAATGCAGATCGTTGGGCAGATATAACTTTGGATCTTCCAATAAAGAGAATTTTCCCGTTAATTGATAAAATTGAATACTCTGACAAAGAAAAGATCTGGGAACAGCAGTCAATAACTATCCAACCTGAAGAAGTTTTTGAAGAACTTATATCAGTTCTTCCAATGAAGAATCTTGGTAGTCTATATGGAGCTCCATCATCTAATATTAAAGCACTAGAAATACAGAGAAAACCAGAAGCTATTCTAGAATCATTTCATGATGTTTTGTTAATAGATCAAACCTTCTATGTTCAAGCATGGAGTTCTGCTATAGAAGAAGGATTATTGAAACTTGAAAAGGAACATGAAGCTGAAATTAAAAACTGGATAGAAGAATTAACAAAAGAACGAAATCAACTCTGGACAGCAATTAATGAAAAGAGAAAGAAAGTAAAGCAATTTCAAGCAAAAATTGAACAAGCTAAAGGATTGTATGTCGTTCTAAAACCACTAATGCAAGATAAATTCAAGTACAAGAGTACCCATGAAGTTGGAGATTATAACAAAGCTGTTGAAACTTTGAAATTTGGTCCAAAAGTTGTAAAGAATTACGTTAAAGAAGTTGAAGAAGGTATTGGACGCATTAAAACATTAGATGCTCAAATAAATGCTACTCCAAAAATAAAACTGTTACAGAATGTCCAGGAAATGGTAAATAAAAGGGAATTCATTTTACCTAAGGCAAGTGAAATAAAAGATATCTATGCTGCTCAGATTTATATTCCTGTTTCATTAGCTGAAATATCGTTAGTAGATTCCAGAGGAAATGATCTAACGTTAAAAGGAATAGCTGAATCTGCTTTAGGAACTGAAGTTCATTTACTTTGTGAAATTTGCTTAGAACAAAAATCTACTAAAATGTTATTTGTATCGACTCCTGATGTCTGTTCTGTCTGTGGTAAAGTCTTATGTCAAGATCATACAATAGAAGACTCAATTTCAAAGAAAATAATATGTTCAAATCATGCAGTAGTATGCTCAAATTGTAAGAGCGTTATATCCTCAGACGATGCAACAAAATGTGATTTTTGTGATGATTTTAGTTGCACAAATCATATAAACAAGTGCTCTTCCTGTGGGAAAAATATTTGTAAGAGACATGCAAAGGAGCATGTAAAGAAAGGTATGTTCAAAGAGGAAACACAAATCTTGTGTCCTGATCATGCTAAAAGGAAGTGAATCTAATCTCTGCAAGGATTAAGAGAAGGCCCCCCTTAGTTATTCTACTGGTTGGATTGCCAGGAACAGGAAAGTCCACCTTAGCAAGAAAGATTGCAAGAAGATATAGAATAGAGCACATTAGTACTGATTCAGTTAGAAAAAGGATTTTCAAAGATGTGAGAGGAGATTCTTTCGGAAGGGGTTCATATTCTGTTAGACAAAGGATGGTTGTTTATGATACAATATATTATGTCGTTTATACTCTTCTGAAACATGGTGTAGGGTGTGTTCTTGATGGAACGTTTTATCAAGAACGACTTCGAAGTAAAGTAAAAAGAATAAGTGAACGATTCGAAGCTAAATTCTTGATGGTAATTGTAACATGTCCTGAAAGCCTTATTAGAAGAAGGTTCGAAGAAAGGGCAAAACGGAATCGAAAAACCTTAAGTGATGCTGATTCGAAGGTTTATGAAAAATTCAGAGATATGTTTGAGCCTACCAAGTTAGATCATATTGAAGTTAATATGGCAACAGATCACAATAAAATTCTGGAAATGATTAGCAATGCTCTCTCAAAAAGAAGTAGTGAAGAAATTAACTGACCCAGCTAATTATCCACATGAAACTGAATCAGAGATTAAAGTTATTGAAACAAACATTAGTTGGGTTTTTCTAACTGGATTATATGCTTATAAAATGAAGAAGAATATTAAATTCGGTGATGTATTAGATTTCTCAACTCTGGAAAATAGGCAAATTGTATGCCAAAATGAAATTACTCTAAATAAACGTTTAGCGCCATCGATTTATTTAGGTGTAGAAGCGGTTGCTGAAAACGGAAAAATTAATCACACAGGGAAACCAGTTGAATATCTCGTAAAGATGAAACAACTTCCTCAGGATTCTTTATTATCAAATAAATTGAAAGATTCAGGGAGTATAGAGAAGAGCACAATAAGAAGAATTGCTAATACTGTTGCAGAATTCCATAAAAAAAATGCAGTTTATCCAGAATTTTCTATATTTGATTCCATTTATGAAAAGTGGGATGAAAATTTCAGAACTACACGAAAATATCCAAATTTCCCATATGATGATAATTTGGAAAAAAGAGTGTACAACTTTCTGAAGAACAATAAGAATTTCTGGGAAGAAAGAAAAGGTTTAGACAAGATAGTTGATGGTCACGGTGATTTGATTCTTGCAAATATTTTCGAACATGAAAACGAGATTCTTATCTTCGACTGTATCGAATTTAATGAAATGCTAAGGATACAAGACATACTTGAAGAAGTATCCTTCTTGGCTATGGATTTAGATTATTTTGGATTGAATGCTTTGTCTGATTTATATCTCCAAACTTATTTAGAAAATATGAAAGATGAAATGTTAATCTCTTCCCCTTTCATTCAATTCTATAAATCATATAGAGCTTATGTAAGAGCGAAAGTTAATTGCTCTCTCTCTCTGCAAGATATCCCCGAAAAAGAAAAAGAACTATTAATGGAAACTACTGAAAAATACATGAAGTTAGCAACTTCTTATGAGTTTTAGGTTCATATAGGTGGTAAAATGAATGGTATTTAGAGTTGGATGTCATGTGTCTATTTCTGGTTCAGTAGATTTTGCATTTGAAAGAGCAAAGAAACTCTGTTGCAATACTTTTCAAATCTTTACAAAAAATCCAAGAGGATGGTCAGCAAAACAGCTAAATGAAAACGAGGTAAGAAGCTTCAAAAAACAACTAGAACAGAGGATTTTGTTCCCAATTATTAGTCATATCTCCTATCTCCCAAACCTTGCATCTCAGAGCAAGGAGATTTATGAAAAATCAATTAATTCGTTTCTCTTAGAACTTGACAGGAGTCTTACTCTAAGCATCCCATATTTTATTGTACATGGTGGATCATATAAAGGAGGTACAAAAGAACAAGGTTTTGTAACCTATATTGACTCAATTCTGAAGGGTGTAGAAATTGCTAATGGTAAGACTGTTATTTTAATCGAGAATTCATCTGGGGGTAAAAACTCTATTAGCGGAGTTCTTCCAGATATTGAGAAAATATTGAATGAAATTAATGATAGGAAAGCTGTCCAAGTTTGCTTCGATACTTGTCATGCTTTTAGTGCAGGTTATGATTTAAAAAATAGAAAAGGAGTTTTTAATACTCTAGAAGAAATGCAATCTACTATAGGTATAGAGAATGTTGCAATAATCCATGCTAATGATTCAAAAGGTGAGCTTGGATCACACAGAGATATCCATGAACATATTGGTTTAGGAAAGATTGGAGAAGCTGGTTTTAAAGAATTAGTTAATCATCCACTGTTGAGTAAAAAACCATGGATACTTGAAACTCCAGTAAATGAAACAAGAGGGGATTCTGACAATATAGATTATTTAAGAATGTTAAGAAATAAAGTGTAAGGGATCAAATTCCCCATGTAAAGGGTGGAAAGAATACATTAAACACAATAACAAATGCTGCTGCGAGAATCAAAGTGTACAAACCAGCTAGAAATGAAGGAGAAATTTTTGGTATTCTCTTTTCACCAGGACGAATATCAGTTTCTATTGCTTGCCCAGTTGATTCATCAAGTGCTTGACCTGTTGCCATCTCGCTTACTATTTTCTTCTTCCTTAGTTCTTGTACGATTTCTTTAACTTCGTTAAATGTTGTCTGTTGTCTTGTTATTTTGTTCCTAAACCATATCCAAACGGTTTGCAACATATCTAATGAAGTTGAAAAACCATAAAGAAATGAAGAACCACCATAAATGAAGAGAAATAGAATGGTTGTACTTAATGATGCTGTATTGAATCCTGCACCAAAAGCAACTCCAGTTAACATTGCGCAGAACCATAAGATAGAAGCTAGTAACCATGCAGCTAGAGGCATTTGCATCATTTTATCGTACCAGATTCCTGTTCTAGAAGATTCGAACGCATAACCACAGTAAGGACACTTGAAAGTAGAACTATCTTCCAGAAGGTCAATATCCCCAAGTTTGCAGAATTTACAATCCATTATATTACACCTAACACTAAACAGTAATGAATCTGTTATCTTTATAATTGTTGCGGAAGTAACTTGTTTTTAAGGATATTGTATAATGCTTACCATTTAGATTAGGTATTCTAAGATAAAGGAATCTAAATCCCCATTTTCCAATATACTCTCATCTTTTACTAAGAATTCTTGTATGAGAAAAGATAATCTTCTAGCTTCTGGTAATGCTGATTCTTTGGCAGCAGCAATTGTCACAATGTAGTCTTTCCCTTCAGAGATAAAGAAATAATGATTGTCTAATTTTATTACCTTAAATTTCTCTTGACCCAATAATTCATCAGAAAATCCACTTAAAGCGCGTAGATATCCAAAGAACATACCTGCATCGTCAACGATTTCATTTGGATCATAAAGGTATGTAGGAGTACCTGAAGTATCTGTCACAATAATCGCAGAAGGTTTCATTTTTTGTTCTTCAACACTCTGTTTGATTTTTGAGAAAAACCATTTCATTGCATACTCAACATTGGAGTTAGTTCTAATTGATGTTTTAAATATCTGAAATGAAATATTAGGAATAGAAGACATTTTTGTTAGTTCTAAATTCTCAATGATTTCATCTAATTTCATAGATTTTTGTAAGTCAGATTTATTTGCTAAAAATAATATTACTTTATCAGAAAAAATCCCCGGCAACCATTCATTAATTATAGTCCAAAACCATTTTTTAGCTTCTTCCAGAAGATTGGGATCAGATGAATCCAATATGAAAATTATTCCTGCAGAAGTCATAACATAGGTTTCCCATAATTTTTCTCTATACTGGGCTTGACCTGATACATCAAAAATATTGAAAATAACATCTCCGATTTGTATTTGGTTGAATTTTAATCCTACAGTTGGTTTGGGTCTAGTGAATCGTTTATCCGATAACCAGTTAACTAATGTTGTTTTCCCTGCATAAGGTAACCCTACTACAGTAATAGGAATACCTTTCTTTTTCAAATTCAGAATATCTTCCATATATCTCCCATAATACACAAACACAGATTCACGTTTAAAGGTTAAGTATGAGGTAATCGAGAATAGATACAATTTCTTTGTAAGGTACTTCTTTTGTTTTTCTTCTGCTTCTTATTGCTTGGGAGTTTTCTCTACAAAAGAGTGAGATTGTATAGACTGTTTGTGGAAGATCCTTTTGATCTTCTAAATAATGAACAATTTTACCAAGTGTAGAGCTTATGTTATACAATAGCTCTCCTGCTTTTAAGTAACTGCTTTCTGCTTTAGCTTTTTTCTTAGTTATAACATTTAATTCACCAAGAATCACAAATTTAACAGCTTCAAACATACTTCTAACTGCAGGAATGAATGCCTCTCTTCGTTTTACAAAATCCCAGTTAATCTCGTTTCCTTTAATAGAGACCTCTACATTTGTTGCTAGGAGTTCCTGAGTGTCTATCATGATTAAATCTAACATCTCTTGAAAGTTTTTCATATCCTCAAATCGCTTTTCTACAACTTCACCAATTATGTCTGGTAATTCTTCGACTTCTACTATTAATCTAATCATCTCTTCGATATAACTTCTAACTTCATTCTTGTAGATACTTTGAAGACCTAATGATACCAAACTTGATTCTGTAACCACTCCAATTGTTTTTGTTTCAAGCATTCTATCACTAATTAGTTGTCTAAGTTTCTTCTCCTGTTTTTTACTCTTAATCTCCCCAATGCTTTGTTCAGCTTTTTTAGCATAATAGTGAGCTCTTGCTCTCAAAATCAAATCTAGAACAATGTTGTTATCTGCATAAATGTAAGTTTTATTCTCAGCGATTATGGATTTGATGTAGTATCTCATAGCATGGATTTTGTGTCTCTTTAAATCTATATCGGGTAGGAAAGGAGGTAGAAGTTCAATAGCTTTTTCCAAATAAGATAATCTTTCATCAAGTTCTTGTAATTCTTGGTAACTCTTCATTGGATTTGAATCATCAACGCCTAAGGACTCTAAGTGTACCTCCGAAAGTGCAGCACTCATTGCTTTTAATGGAAATTGGAATTGCGATACTAGTCTATCAATTACAGTTAAATTATCTATTTCTTGGGTTACTAATTCATTTACAATCGAAGCCGCTGATGAATAAATCACACTTACTCCGTACACATAGGGTAATGAGCCAACTCGTTCTATTTTCTTCAATAATTTTTCAATCTCTAAACAGGATTTTGAAGCATTTTCTGTATCTTGAGCATATAGAAAATTCACAATCTCTGTATACTTCAAAGCTAATTCCGTTATGGAGTAGAGTATCTCTAATTCTGATTCCTCTTTTTGAATTTGTTGATAGATTTGTTCACTATCTGGATTATCTGAGTTTTCGAGAAGATTACATGCTTTGTCAAATTCCTTCTTTGCTTCTCCGAAGTAAATAGCTGCATGGTTTAGGTCCCCACTTTCCATTGCACTTTGAGCAAGTAATTTGAAGTGTTGTACAAGGGAGATTGCACTATGAGCATCAACAATTGG
>DAOVKB010000091.1:0-4354 GCA_030631995.1 archaeon
AACAAGACTAAGTAGAGGAAGAATACGTAGTGCTACAAATAAGATTAGTAAGATATAAACAAGAGACATAAAGGAGATATAAATGTAAGTGGATTTTTCTCTACCAAATCTTACAACCCAGTGTTTCTTATCAGATGCTTTATCTGCTTCGTAATCAGGAAATTGATTTATGAAAAGTATCAGAGAAATTAATAATCCTATTAACACAGAAGTTGCAATTGGCATCCAAGAAAATTGCTCTGCTTGAACATAATAGGAACCAAATACAATTGCTGGTCCAAAACTTAAGAAAATAGCAATTTCTCCTAAACCGTAGTGAACAATTTTAAAAGGTACTCCTACATAGAAAATACCTAAGAAAGCTCCAGCTAATCCAATGTAAACAATAACATTTCCTTGAATACTGAAGTTTAAGTAAAATCCAATTGCTGCACAAGCTAATAAGCTGATTATTGCTCCCGATAGAACTCTCGTGGGTGTGAATATCCGATTTTGGATGAATCTAGATCCTCCTGAAAAAGGTGTTAATTTTACGTTAATTTCGTCACTCCCTAGAACGTGATCAAAAAAATCATTGAATAAATCTGCACTAATATGAAAAATCGCAATACCAAAGAAGGATAAGAAGAAGTTTAACCAATTGAAGATGCCAAGTTCAAAAAAAGCTACAGCTGCCCCTACTAGCACAGCCCCTACACTAACAGAGACAAATGGTAATCGAACTGCTTTTGTCCAGATTTTTAAAGTTCCTAAGAATGAATGGATTACTTCTTTTACAACAGATGGTTTATTTTCTGGAAATCTTTCCTTGATTTTCAGTTGAGGGACAACAATCTCATGAGGTTTGATTCTTACTAAAACTATCCCAAAAATTCCTTCAGTTTTTAGCTTATCAGACTTTGACAGCTTCTTTAGAAGTTTCTCCTTTTCAGGATGTTCCTTAATAATTTCAGCATATCCATAATAAGTAAGTTCCTCAGCATCAGATGAAATTGAAACTACTACTTTAGGATTAAAAGAAATCTGTTGAATAACAGATGTATTTTCGACATTCGCAAAGTAAAGGTCTAATCCATCTGATACATAGGAACAATTAGTAAGATCTGAAGAACTATAGCTACATGAAGAAATAAGAAATCTGTTATTTTCTTTGAGCAAATTCTCAACTTGTTCCAGCATTACGAAAATACGCTAATATGATGTATTTAAAACTTTACCATATATAAAAAAAAAGGAAGAAAAAGGGTTTTTTACATCATGCCTGGAGGCATTCCACCTGGCATTCCACCTGGCATCCCACCACCGGGAGGCATTGCTGGACCACCAGATTTTGCAACAATGACATCATCAATACGCATTATTAATACTGCAGACTCACTTGCTGATTTAATAGCTTGAGAAACAACTCTGTGAGGTTCTAGAATACCTGCTTCAAACATGTCGGTAATTATACCATTTTGTAGTATATCAATACCAATGGAAACGTTTCCTTCAGCATGAGCAGCACGAAGCTCATTCATTATATCCAAGGGATCAATCCCTGCATTCTCAGCTAAGGTTGATGGAATAGACAATAATGATTCTGCAAATGCCTTTACTGCTAATTGTCGTTTATCTTTAAATTCATCTGCGAATTCATCAATACGTAGAGATAGTTCAGTATAGACTGCTCCTCCACCAGGTAAGTATGTTTTATCTTCTACTACGTTACGAACAACACAAAGGGCATCATGAATCGCTCTTTCAGCTTCATCTGTAACATATTTTGTAGCTCCATAAAGGATAATTGAAACAGCTTTGGGGTTCTTACATTCACGAACAATAACGTGATCATCTCCAGCAAGTTTTACTTCTTCAACTAAGCCTGCATCACCAAGATCTTCACTTTTAGCATCTTTAAGGTTTGTAACAATTCTAGCGCCAGTAGCTCGAGCAAGTTTCTCCATATCACTTTTCTTTACTCTTCGAATAGCTAGGATGTCTTCTTTTGACATAAAGTATTGTGCCAAGTCATCAATTCCCTTTTGAGCTACAACAACAGTAGCACCAAGAGCAATGATTTGATCCACCATATCTCTTAAGATTTGTTCCTCATTATCTAAGAAAGATTTCATTTCAAGAGGGTCACTAATACGAATTTCGCGATCCCATTCACCTTTCTGAACCTCAACATTCTGGTTTAGAAGCAGTATTTTACCATTCTTAACGGATTTGGGCATTGCAGGGTGTACGACTTCCTTGTCGACTATAACTCCCTCAATAAATTCTGATTGTGCAAGATTCTTTCCAGATTTTTGAAGAATTTTAATGTTATCAAGATCTACAGTATATTCATCATTTTCTTTGTCTGCTACTTTCTCAACACTCTTTACTGCAATACCTGCCATTTTCTCTTTAGCTCCATGAACAGCTTTACTGTGCAAGGAAGTAGTTGCAATTTGAAGTAGAAGTGTATTTTCTTCTGCGAAAGGTTCTAAAGTTCTAGAAAATTCCTCAAGATATTTTTGAGCTTTGGAAGCTGCTGTTTTATATCCTTCTACGATGAGAGATGCATGAATTTTTTTATCAAGAAGCTCTAAACCGTGTTTCAAAAGCTCTCCAGCTAGTACAACAGAACTTGTTGTGCCATCACCAGTTTCATCATCTTGTGCTTTGGCTACTTGAACAATCATCTTTGCTGCGGGATGTTGAACATCTATTTCATCTAAAATAGTAGCTCCATCATTGGAAATTAAGATATCTCCAAGAGAATCTACTAACATCTTGTCCATTCCTTTTGGGCCAAGCGTGCTCTTGATTGTTTCAGAAACTATGGTTGCAGCCATAATGTTATTCTTTTGAGCATCACGACCTTTTGTTCTTTCAGTACCTTCTTTCAAAATAATTACAGGTACTTGTCCTTGTCCTATCATGTTTTTCACCATTTTATTGGATGTTATTTAAATTTAATAACAATTTTGAAACTATTTTCAAGCAAGTGTTTCATTCATTGATATATAATTCTTGTGATTTTGAAAGAAAAATTATTTTGAGAAAAATATTGAATTTTTTGCATATATTCTTGTGCGATTAACTAATATTCTTTCTTTTATTTCAATGAGAATTTATGAAAATGTTTTTATCATTTCAAAATATTTTATCTATACTGGGGATAATCCAAATGTCTGAAGATGAAAGCCTTCAAGATACAGAGAAAGTACGAATACTCTTCTTCACGAGTCCTACGTGTTTTGCATGTCCAGATGTTGAAAGAGTGCTAGAGAACATTGCTGGTACTTCAATGAAAGGAATGTTACATGTAAGTACAATTGATATTACAGAGGAACAAGAGATTGCAGCTCAGTATGGTATTATGAGTGTGCCTGTTGTAATGTTAAATGAGGAAAGAATAGCTGAAGGGATGATTACCGAAGATGTTATACGTGAAAAACTCTGGTCTTCAATTCTTCCAAATATGATTTTGAGTGACAGAGATACTCGTCGCAAAGAGAGTATGATGGTTCTAACCAAGAACACAATTAGTAGTATTATTTCACAAGAACTAGTTAGAGAGAATCTTGGTGACTATGTTCACATTAGTACATATCAACAAGTGATGATGTCTCTGCTTGCATTAGATCCTTTAATTCCTCAACTACTATATCAAAGCGGTAGAGAACTAGGAATGTATGGAGCAGCTCCATATTATTTGACTGTGTTAAATCCAAAAGTAGGTGCTGTAAAACCAGATGAAAGATTTCAAGAAACTCTAATCGCGCTTGCTCTATTATATAGTCGTAACAACATTGTTCCACTATACCAGGCTACACATTGTGATATTGCAAAACTAGAGGGATACACTGCGACATTAAGAATTTATGAACTAGTAAATAGTGCAGGTGCTATAAATATTAGCGAACCGCTGTGCCATTATACTGCAGGAGAAATAGCAGGAACAGTTGAAGCTATGATCGGTTTTGGTACGAGGGTAATTGAAACCAAATGTAAAGGATTGGGAGACGCATACTGCGAGTTTGAGATAGAAGTTTTTCAAGGAAAAGAACCAGGTAAAGTTGCTTATCGATCTATGGAAATCAAAGAAGAAGATAAGAAAATTAAATTTCTTGGAGATTTCCCTGCTGAAGAATATAGAAGACAACTTTTCTATGAATTTATTCATGAAACAACACAACATGGGTATAATTCCCTGAAAATGACTGAATCATTAAGACCCAATGATCAAGATTATGTTCACATAAGTTCTTTACAACAACAAATAATCTCTTTAAAATTTAGAGATAAATTCTGTGGAGCTCTACTATATTCTGCAGGAAGAGAATTAGGTGTTATTGGACCTGCAAAAAATCTGATATAC
>DAOVKB010000065.1:0-6943 GCA_030631995.1 archaeon
AGACGAGCTTATGCTTTAGAAGGATTGATTGATACTGGTCCAAAAAAAGCACAAGCACTTATTGAAAGTTTCAAAACACCTCTCAAGGTGTTTGAAGCAATTAAAAATACAGAAATAGTCTATACAAAAACTGGTAATCCAAAGGGAGTAGAGGGACCTTTACAAAATCTCTCAGGTTTTGGTTGGAAGTATGTTAAAAAAAATAAAGAATTGTTGGTTGGAGAATCAGACTGAAATTCTAAGGAATTAACAATTTTCCAGCTTTATAGATCTCCTTACCATCAAGATAAATAACTGAATCTTCACTTTTCATGTCTTTTAGTATATCCCAGTGGATTGTCGATTCGTTTTTCGAACCTATTTCCTTAAATCCATTTCCTAAAGCAAGATGGATGGTTCCACCCATTTTCTCATCAAAGAGCATATTCTTTGTAAATCGCTGTATTCCGTAGTTAGTTCCTATAGCTACCTCTCCAAGAATATCCGCATTTTCCATCTCTAAAACCTTCTCTAATAGATCTTGACCCTTGGAGGCACTAGATTCAACAACTTTTCCGCCTTTGAATTTTAGCCAGATATTTTCTACTTCTTTACCCATGTAAATTCCTGGATAGGTAAATCGTATGGTTCCATTAACTGAATCTTCAAGAGGTGATGTGAAAACTTCTCCATCAGGCAGATTCTTTTTTCCGCAAGCATTAATCCATTTTCTACCTTCTATTCCCAAAGTAAGGTCAGTGTCTTCTCCTACTATACGTAACTCTTTTCCTTTGTTCAAGATTTCAACAAATACTGCTTGCTCTTCTTCTACTTTCTTCCAATGTTCAACAGGATCTGCTTTATTTAGTGCTAGAGCATTATATACAAATTCCTTGTATTCGAATGTTCCCATATTCCCTTCTTGAGCAAAAGCTGGGGCTGGAAAAGGACAGACTACCCAATCTATCTCTCCTTTAGCATCACGATCAGAATACAGTTTTTGTAATTCTTTACCCGCTTCTCTAGCCATCATTAGTTTAGTAGGGTCTACATTTGTAAGAGATTTTCTGTTTGTTGAACTAAAAACATTAATAGTTTTATCAACTTCTTCTATCATCAGTTTTGAAATAGGATTCTGATATTTTATCTGGTCGTCTTGAGCATGTTTGTAAAACAATTCTGCTAAGCCTGGAATACCTATTCTAGTGTTGATAACATATCCTCCAGCTTTAACAACCTCTAAATATATTTCACGAACTAAATCTGCAGAATCAACTCCTCCCCCTATTGTTACCTTGTCATCCTTTTGTACTTTTACAGAGTAATTAACAACAAGTTTAGCTAGTTTTTCATTGTAATCATCAAGCATCTATATTACCTCTTTTAGATAAATCCAAATCTCTGAAGCCATTATAAATCTTTCAATAAGAATTGCTGTTTTATTGCATAACAATCCCTCTCGTTAAGAAAATTCTTCATTCTGTTGTAATAACAAAGTCTTTTAAAGCCCAAAATCCGATTTAGTACAGAGTTGAGAAGATTAGAAGAGTGAAAAGTTCTATTTTTTCCAACAGTTACAAACTATGATATCAATTGCTAAGAATTATACATTCGTCACAATGATACTTGGTTTAATACAAAATTAACACAATTGATACAAATGAAATTTAAAGATTACAACATAAGAAGCGAAATTAAACGCGCTTTGGATGATATGGGAATACATACTCCCACTGATATTCAAGAAAAAGCGATTCCAAAAATTTTTGAATCTGATACAACACACATTATGGCTCAAGCTAAAACCGGTACTGGAAAAACATTGGCTTTTGCCATTCCAATCGTAGAACAACTTGATCCTACATTAAAAAATATTCAAGCTGTTGTTTTAGTGCCTACCAGAGAACTATGCAAACAAGTCTATTATGTTTTTAGAGACATAACAAAATATAGACGATTAAGGTCTGTTGAGGTTTATGGTGGGGTTTCAATTAATAGACAAATAGAAAATATACGCGCAGGAGCTCAGATAGTTATAGCTACTCCTGGAAGGCTTATTGATTTATATAACCGCAAGGCAGTCTCCTTTAAAGAAGTGCGATTTGTTGTTTTAGATGAAGCAGATAGAATGCTTGACATGGGATTCCTTCCTGATGTAGATTTTATTCTATTCCAAGCTATGAAAAACGTCTATCCAAGACTCCTCCTATTTTCAGCTACTATGCTCAAAGAAGTGAAAGATATAGCACATGATTACAGTTGGGATGAAGATTTAGTGGAAATAGACGTTAGTCATGATGATCTAACAGTAGGTGCATGCAAACAATTCTATTACGAAATAGAAAATCCTAGACATAAATATACTAATTTTGTCAAGATACTGCAGAGAGAAAATCCTCAATCTTGCATAATATTTGTAAATACAAAAAGATGGGGAGCGAACCTAGAAAAAAGACTGAAAGATGATAAAAGAGTTCAGATGAGGATTGGCATGTTGCAAGGAGATATGTCCCAAAAGCAAAGAGAAATTACCATGAAGAATTTCAGAAAGAAGAAAATTAACTGCTTGATAGCAACTGATGTTGCTGCAAGAGGACTTGATATTCCTCATGTTTCCCATATTTTCAATTATGATCTCCCTGTAGGTCATGTGGAAAACTATGTCCATAGAATTGGGAGAACATCTAGAATGGAAAGAGCAGGAAAAGCTATCTCTTTAGTAGAGTCTGAAGAAATGAATATGATTCGAAGGATAGAACTCTTTGTGAATAAGGAAATTAGGAAACTTTATCTGAGTAAAGATGATAGAGAGAGAGAGAGAGGTAGACACAGATATCAACCTAAATTCAAACCTAGAGAAAAAACTAAAGATTTTGATGATGAAGAATATCCTGAATCTATCGCTGATACATCAATGTATGGATAATAGAATTGCACGATATGGGATAATTTAATAAATTACTTCTCAATCCCCTACTTGGCTCTCAATTGATAAGGTACAAACATAAATTCAAGATTCTTGGTATTTTACTATTAGTTCTTACTGTATCTAATTTTGCAGTTTTTTATAGATACTCTAAAGCACTGTTGATAACTGTACCACATGATGCTGATAGAAAAACTAATGGAAATACATTAATTTGTACAACAACTTTTGGAGAAATGTTTGAGCATATAGGTAGAGCTGATGAACAAGTACCTTTAGGTTCTGGAGATTATCTCCATAAATTACTAGAAGTGGATATTTCTGGAAATATAGTCTGGGAAAGAGATGGAATGGGTATCCCTCATGAAGTTTTGGAATTACCTAATGGTCACCTTTTAGTTGCGGATACCAGCAAGGATCGGATAATTGAGATAAATTATCCAAACAAAGATATTGTCTGGAGCTGGGAACCTAAGCAAATCAATTGGACACAAGTAAATCCAAATTGGGATTCTGATCACTACTATAACAATCCTATAACTTATGATTTCACCCATATAAATGATGTAGAGTTTAGGAATTATGGAAGCTGGAATGCTTGTTTAATTTCTATAAGGAATTTTGACCTTGTTGTAGAAGTTAATTACACTGCTGAGATTTTAGGACCTTCGAATAATCCTGTTAATATTCTTTGGTGGTTTGGTGATTATCGGAATTACTCATTACTAAACGAGCAACATAATCCTGATTATCTATCTAATGGGAATATAATAGTTGCAGATTCGCAGAACAATCGAATAATAGAAGTCGATAAATCAACAAAAGAGATAGTTTGGACCTATGAAGATGGATTAAGGTGGCCAAGAGATGCTGATGAATTAGATAGTAATCGAATTTTGATTACTGACTGTTTTAACAACCGAATAATAGAGATAGATAAGACTTCTAAGGAGATTCTTTGGAAGTATGGAAAAAATATGATTATACCTTACGAAGCTGATTTGCTAGAAAATGGAAATGTTTTGATAAGTGGGGATTATGGAGGAAAAGTGATTGAAGTAAATAGAGCAGGAAAAATAGTATGGCAATATGGTAAGTCCGCTGTCAGGGCAGGATTTTATTTGAACTCTACACTTCTGCTTCTAATCTGTCTGAATAGCATCTTTTTCAGGATTACTTCTCTTAACGATGAGGTGCTGACTAGGAAAAAAAGGAGAATAAGAATCATTTCTGTAAGCTTTTTATCTATTCCTTTCCTAATTAGCTTCTTTATTACTGTAGCGTACCACTTCTTTATTCGTATCTTAATACAATTCTCATATTCAGCAATAGGACATGAAATGTTCTAAACAGTACTCCAAAGAATTTCTTTTTAGTGTATTTTTCAAGCAACTTTAGAACTACTTTAATTTTTTAAATAATCTCACTTTGGACTGCTAAATAACTACCTATTCATAAAGGGACGGGAGTATGATGTTGATTAAAAATGAAAACCAAAATAACAAAATGGGTATTGGGGTTAACGCTGCTAACCTTCCTTGTATTAACACAAGTAAATGCAGATGATCAAGACTTCTTTTATGAAGAAAATAGTAACCAAGTGACTTTCAAATACTATGATTTAGAATTCATAGCTAAAGCTGGTGGAAGTGTGCCTAAGTTTCAGTTCTTAACAGAGAGTGCTTTTGCATTTGAAACCGCTTTCTCGTTTAATATTATGTTTCAGTCATTAACAGAATATATGGATTATAATGAAGATGGTATCTTCCAATATGATGAAACTGGTATATGGAAAGATATTCCTGCACCAAATCCTGTCTTTTCGAATAATCTTCCTTTATCAAGTGTTAGATGGACATTTAGTGGTTTTACAGTAGATTATATTGACATAACAGAAGATCTTCAAGAAGTAGAAGCTGTTCATTTTACCTACTCTTCAGAATCTATTACTGTTCCTAACTATTCTGAATTTGAAATGGATATAGTAGTTCATATGTATCTTAACAACCAAACAATTGATGGGTATGAGATCTTTGGTGGAGCTGAAATGAAATTTGATATCGTTATGAGAAATTGGCCTTGGCAGAGAAACGATACTAATTTGGCTCTAAGATTTGATATCATGCCAACCACAAATGGTTACAGAATCAATGATACTAATGGTCAAGAAATAGATTGTAGTCATAATACAACTGGTAGTGAATTGAAGATTCAAAACCATGCAGAAGATGTGAAAGAACAATTTATGATCGGTGGAGAACAATATCGAGCTTTCTTTGCATACGCAAATCAAGCAAAGTACAATATCTCCAATCAATATCAGTATAGAACAGTGAATGCTTCGTACTCTACTGTAGGAGATGGATCAATCCAAACCTACCTAAGCTTCGAACACTTTGACAATGAAGTAATATACGATCCTTCAATAGGTTCTCTTGAAGGGCCTATAATTGAAGAAACAGATGATTCTGGATTAGGTACTTTAGAGATAGTTACAATCAGCCTTGTTTCTGTTTTAGCCATAGTTATCTCCTTAAGAATTGTCAAAAGGAAATAGGGAATATCCTTTTCCTTTTTTTTCCGATAGATATATTAATATGTATCAAATTCTAGTACACTTAACACACAATTGAGTGGTTATCTTGCCCGATATATTAGACAAAGAGAAGTCGCAAATAAGAGAACTTGCTAAAGAGTATGCTGTTTCTATGTGGAAAATCCCTTTTAATGAAGGATTAGTCTTGTATGTTAAGACAAATAATGAACTTCATAAGCATCCTGCACGTTGGAAATACTGTCTAAAATGTGGTGAAATTAATAAGAAAGAAAAGATGGATAACCATAGATGTTTGAAGGAAATTGAAGATTTTCCTGTTCTCATACAAACCTCGTGGATTCAGCTTAAGAAATTCTTCCTCTCTAATCGATTTAGAAAACTAATGAAAGAAGCAGGTATAGATGAAATCCCTACACCAATCATACTCACTGAAACAAAAGCTGACATCACTGATTTAGCTGAAGATCTACCACGTCCTGTCTCTGAAAAAGAAGGGAACTAACCATTTTTTCTTGTAGTTTTTCGTTTTCATCTGAATTTCTTGAATACGACAAGATTTCAAAGATATTTTCAAAGATTAGAAACCTTAAAACAGAAGACAATAAACACCCCATAAGATTTCGGTTTCATGAATTTTCATGTCTACTATTCAAGAACCAAGATTTCTATTTCTGTTACATCTTCATGGGGAAATCTTTCCAACCACTGAAGAAATTTTCTATCTTTATTGACGAATTTCTAAAATCATCACTATCAAAGGAATCTGCCGATAATTGGCTATCTGATGGGAGTTTGAGTTTTGATATTAGATCTCAACTCACTAATCTGATTGAACATTGTTTTGAAGCTTAATACTTACTTACAGGACTTAACAGGGTTGAAATCATTCAAAATCTGTGATTTTTGTTTGTAAAATAGTTTTATAAGAAGAACTGCACTTAGTATATTATCATGAAAATTCTTATGATGTTCTTTAGAAGTAAAAAATCATTTGATGAGATGATTGAGCTTTCTGAGACACGTGAGGATTTATACAAAAAAGTACCTGGCTTAAAACAGATAGTCTACATGAAGGATGAACGAACCAACCAAGCTGGAAGTATTCTTTTCTTTGACAATGAAGAAAGTCTTAACGCTTATCGCGTTTCCGATTTAGTAAAAAGCATTCCGAAAGTCTATGACCTAATTCAACCTCCTGAACTCCAAATATTTGATCTAATCAAGCAAGTGGTAAACTAGAACAAAATCCTACACTCTTCAGAATATTATTTAATCATTATCAATTCATATCTAGTTTGTTTTAGTGATTAGTTCAAAGCAAAATCTAATGCAACAAGGGCATGGATTGTTGTAGTATCAAAAACTGGAATTGGACATTCCTCTTGTTTTATTAACAGAGGTATTTCCGTGCAACCAAGAATCACTCCTTCAGCTCCTTTGTCTTGTAATCGTTTGATTATCTCAAGATAACCATTCCTTGA
>DAOVKB010000007.1:0-28809 GCA_030631995.1 archaeon
AATCATGCTTCTCCCGACAACCACTACATGTTTACTTTCTATTGGAATTTTATAGAATTTTAACAATGCTAAAACACCTAGAGCTGTTGCAGGTACAAGATTGGGTAAAGCTTTAGCCCATGCATAGACATTTCCAGGAGATAACCCTTCAACATCTTTGCTCGGATCAATACTTTCTATAACAAGATCCTCGTCTATATGATCTGGAAGAGGTATCTGAACAAGTATTCCATCAACAGATTCATCCTTATTCTGTCCTTCAATAAAATCTAAAAGTTTTTTCTCAGGTATATTTTCCTGAAGTCGAAAAACTTCTGATTCAACGCATAGTTTTTCGAAAAATCTTTCTTTTAGTTTTATATAGGATTCCGAAGCAGGATTGCTACCCACAAGAATTGTGGATAGTTTGGGGAGTTTCTTATACGATTCGCTGAATATTTCGCATCGAGGTTTTAGAATCTTTTCCAGATATTCTTGAGCAAAAAATCTTCCATCTAAGATTTTTGATTTCTCTTCACTTTGATTCATTTTCAACACATTCAGTTTTAACTCAAAATAACACTTAATAAATTATAGCAATTTTACATTTTTCCCCCTCTAGTGAGAGTAGGAAATTATTTTTGATTATTTTCCGCAATGCATTAAAGAACTTGATTCAGAAGTGTTATATCTTGATTCTGGAGAAATAAAACAATGAATGAAAAAACTATAATTAATTTGCCTTTATTTCTGAATGTAGGAATGCCTAATCTCATAATTATTGTAAATGACAATATATAGATTATATGTACCTTGGTTAATGTATCGTGCAAAAGCAATTAAAGAGTATTTAAAAGAAAAAATATTAGTTCATATTGATATAAACAATTTAATTCTAGAGGAGTATTTACCTGCTGATTTGATTAGAATACTTAGCTTTTCATATGATAAGTTCATAGAAAAAGAAAAGATAGAAGAAAATGAGCAGGCGATAATTTTAGCAGAAAAACTGATTTGGTATTTCATTCGAGAGTGTCAGTTTATGGATACAATATCATTTAACTTACCAGAATCAATCAAAGTTATGGAACACGTTCTAGAAGTTTTTGAGAAATATTTAGATGTGCAAGGTGTAGCAGAAAATATTGGAGATTTATTTAAAGGAATTCAAACTAGATATTTCGGATATTAGGTGTAATGAGAAAATCGTGTTAAAAATCAAAAGGTTTTTATCAACTAGAAAAGGAAAAGGGTTAAGGTAATTACATTAGTGTAAGTTAGTGTAAAGATTCAAAAATTTTTGGAGATAAAGAATGAGTTCTGAAAGTTATAAGACAATAAGCGGAGTTCGATTCGGCATCCTAGACCCCGACACAATTCGAAAGCTCTCTGTTGAGCGTATTATTACTCCCGACACTTATGATGCTGATGGTACTCCTGTTACTTCTGGTTTAATGGACGGTCTTCTTGGTACCATTGATCCTGGTCAGCGCTGCAAAACTTGTGGTGCTCGAGTTGGTAGTTGTCCTGGTCATTTTGGTCACATTGAGCTTTCTCGTCCTGTTATTCATGTTGGTTTTAACAAATTAATCTATAAGGTTCTTCGCGCTACCTGCCGTGCTTGTCATCGCATTCTTCTTGAGCCTGTTGAAATTAAAGAAATTGTTGAAAAAATGGATGAATATGAGGAACAGTGGGGTGTTCCTGATTATGATCTTGTTGAAGAGATCATGAAAAAAGCTGCTAAAAAGAGTTCTTGTACTTATTGCAATGAGGAACAAAACAAGATTAGATTAGAAAAGCCTACAACATATTATGAAGAGGTTGAGACAGATACAGGCCAGAAGCAAACAAATAAGCTCTCTCCACTAGACATTCATAGTTGGTTTAAGGAGATTACAGTCGATGATTGTAGATTACTAGGTATTAATCCTAATTATGCTCGTCCAGAGTGGGTTATTCTTTGGGTTTTACCTGTCCCACCAGTTAGTGTTCGACCTAGTATCACCCTTGAAAATGGTATTAGGTCAGAAGATGATCTTACTCACAAATTAGTTGATATTATTAGGATTAATCAACGATTACTGGAGAATCGTGAAGCTGGTGCTCCACAGCTAATTGTTGAGGATTTATGGGAGTTGCTTCAATATCATGTTAGTACATATTTCGATAATGAAATTAGTGGTATTCCTCCTGCTAGACATCGCAGTGGAAGAGCTCTAAGAACTATTACACAGAGACTCAAAGGTAAAGAAGGACGTTTTAGAGCTAATCTAAGTGGAAAAAGAGTTGATTTTAGTGCAAGAACTGTAATCAGTCCAGATCCTTTACTTAGTATTAATGAGGTTGGGGTACCAAAAGATATTGCAGAAATCTTAACTGTTCCAGAAAGAGTAACTGAATGGAATATCGAGGAAATGAAAGAGCTGGTAATGAAAGGTCCCAGACAATTCCCAGGTGTGAACTATATCATAAGACCTGATGGAAGACGTGTTGACTTACGTTATGCTCGAAACCTTCAAGCTGTTGCAGATTCTTTACAACCTGAATTCATTATTGAAAGACATCTAAGAAATGGTGATGTCGTTTTATTCAATAGACAACCAAGCTTACACCGTATGAGTATTATGGCTCATGAAGTTAAGGTAGTACCCTACAAAACTTTTAGATTAACATTACCTGTTTGCAGACCCTACAACGCAGATTTTGATGGAGATGAAATGAATCTCCATGTCCCTCAAAGTGAAGAAGCACAAGCAGAAGCTAGAATATTGATGAGGGTTCAAGAGCAAATTAGTACTCCTAGATATGGAGGACCAATAATTGGTGCGATTCAAGATTTTATTACAAGTGCTTATTATTTAACAAAGAAAGATGCCGTATATACTAAAAGTGAAGCAGCACAGCTAATAACAGCTGCAGGATTAGAAGATCTTCCTAAGCCAGATAAAAAGGGCCCTAAAGCAGAACCTATGTGGAGTGGTAAATCTTTATTCAGTGCTCTTCTCCCTGATAGTTTTAATTTTACAATGTTCAACAATCTTTGTGAAAAACATGATACATGTAAAAAAGTTAGATGTTCTGTTGAGGGATATATCCTCATTGTAGATGGTAATTTAGTTTCCGGTATTATTGATAAAAAAGCATTTGGAGCAGAGGTTCCTGATAGTGTCTTACACAGAATACTCAAAGAATACGGGGCAAATGTTACTAAGAATTTCTTAGATAACGTATCAAGGATGCTTACTACAAATATTACTCTTAGAGGTTTCAGTATGGGAGCTAGTGATATTGACGTTCCTTTGGTAGCTGATAAGAAAATAAACGAAATTTTGGATAAAGCAAAGAAAGATGTTTTGAAAGTTATTGCTCAATATGAATCTGGAACTTTGGAAAGACAGGCAGGACGCACAGAAGAAGAAACCCTAGAAGCTAGAATAATGGAGATATTAGCTCAAGCAAGAACTGATTGTTCTGATGTTGCTGCAAGTTACTTAGATCCTGAAAATGAAGCATTAATTATGGCAAGGACTGGTGCAAGAGGAAATATGTTAAATCTTGGTCAAATGAGTGCTTGTGTAGGTCAACAAGCTGTTCGTGGTCAAAGAATAAAAAGAGGTTACAGAGATAGAGTACTTCCTTTCTTTAAACAAGGAGATTTGTCAGCTGAAGCTCATGGTTTTGTTGATAGCAGTTTCAGAACAGGTCTCAATCCTATTGAGTTCTTCATGCATGCTGCTGGTGGAAGGGAAGGACTTGTAGATACAGCAGTTCGTACTTCACAAAGTGGGTATATGCAAAGAAGGCTTGTTAATGCGTTACAAGATATTTCTTCTTGCTATGATAGAACTGTTAGGAACGCCGCAGGGGAGATTGTTCAATTTTTATATGGTGAGGATAATGTTGATCCCGCAAAAAGCGATCATGGAAAAGCTGTAAATGTATCCATTATTGTTAATAAAATTCTGGAAACTCATCCTGCAGAAAGTTCGGAGGATTAAAAATGTCGGAAACTCTTACCAAAGATCAAATTGAAAAACGTATGGATACCTTTCAAAAGAAGAAAGTTGTTCCAGAAACAATTGTAGATGAGCTAAAAAAAGAGCTTAAAGGTAAAAAACTTTCAAAAAAGCAATTAGAACAGATAATCAAAGAAATCGTAGACAGTTATGAATTTGCACAAATAGATCCTGGAAGTGCAGTGGGAACCGTAGCAGCACAATCAATTGGAGAACCAGGTACTCAAATGACACTTCAGACCTTCCATTATTCCGGTGTTGCAGAGATGTCTGTTCTGCGAGGTCTACCAAGACTAATTGAAATCTTAGATGCCAGAAAAAACCCAAGCACACCTACTATGGTCATATATTTAGACGAGTTTGCAGAGAAAAACGAGGGACTAGCCAAACAAGTCGCTAAAAGAATTGAATTAACTACAGTCAACAAAATTGCACAAAGTATTACCCATAGTTTTTCTGAGGGCATTGTTAGATTGAAACTTGATGAAATTTTGTTAGTTGACAAAGGAATTGAATCAGATACAGTAATGAAGAAAATACAGTTACGTAGAAAGGAATGCAAAGTTGAAATTGATTCAGAAGATAAAAATACTGTAATTATCACACCCCTGAAAGAGCTTAAATTTAGTGATTTACCAAAACTAGCAGAAAAAATTCGTGAAATACCTATCAAGGGGATTAAGAATGTTTCTCGTGTTGTTGTTATGAAGGACAGAGAGGGAAAATACTTCTTGCAAAGTGAAGGTAGTAATTTCAGTGAATTATTAAGAATTCCTGGTGTTGATCCCACAAGATGTTATACAACAGATATTAATCAAATTGCTGAAACCCTTGGTATTGAAGCTGCTAGAAATGCATTGGTTAGAGAATCTCTTTTCGTTATGAAAGAACAGGGATTAGATGTTGATAAGAGGCATGTTATGCTCGTTTCAGACCTTATGACACATACAGGAGAAATACTTCAAATAGGGCGTCATGGTGTTTCAGGAAAGAAAAGTTCTGTTTTTGCAAGAGCAGCATTTGAAGTAACTGTTAAACACCTACTTGATGCTGCAATACATGGCGAGTATGATCCGTTAGAAGGTATAACAGAAAATGTTATTGTAGGGCAAACTATCGCTTTGGGAACAGGAATAGTCGACCTTACTATGAGTGCAAACTACAGAGAATTTAGTGATGAAAAGAAATAATTCTCACTTTATCCTTTTCTATTTCTATAAACCACTAACAGTTAGTGAACAGAAAGTTTTTATTAAAATTGTAAGAGGGATGATTGGTTGATAATAAAATATCTACAGTCGTAAATGTTAATAATTCCGAGATAATACGTGATTTAAGATGACTGGTTCAAAAAGTCCAAAGGGCGAGTTTGCTGCTCGAAAGTTAAAAAACAAGAGAAAACACTTCCGATGGAAAGATATCCATTATAAGAGAAGAATGTTAAGATTAGACAAGAAAACTGATCCTTTAGAGGGTGCACCAGCAGCTAGAGGTATTGTTGTAGAAAAATATGGTGTAGAGAGTAAACAACCCAATTCTGCTATGAGAAAATGTGTTCGAGTTAGACTCACTAAAAATGGAAAACAGGTTGGTGCTTTTGTTCCACACGATGGAGGCCTTCTTTATATTGATGAACATGATGAAGTACTGGTATGCAGTATAGGGGGAGCTCAAAAAGGAGCTATGGGAGATTTACCAGGAGTTAAATGGCAAGTTACACACGTAAATGGTATAGCTATTAACCAGATTGTTCTCGGACGCAAATCGAAACCTCAAAGGTAAAAAAACCGTGTTCTAAATTACACGATTGTTCGAATTTTTCAACTCAATTAATTTATTATCCTAGATAATAACCACAATCCTTTAAATAGACTTTAATTGCAATTATATTAATAGAAATAAAAAAGGAGATAGTTATGTCAGAACAGGACATCAAACCCATTAGAGCAGGACAAATCAAAGAGGGTTTTCACATTATCCATAACGATGAAGTTTACCTTGTTCGTGGAATTGAGAAATCAAAATCTGGAAAACATGGACACACAAAATGTAGAATCAAGATTGAAAACATCTTTACAGGAAGCAAAACAGAGATTTCTATTCCTGGTGATTTGAAATTGCAATCACCAATTATCGATAAGAGAAACGCTCAAGTTATCTCTTTAGGTGGGGATAGTGTTCAATTAATGGATCTTGAAACATACGATACCTTCGAATCAGCGCTCCCACCAGAGGAAGATTTGAAAAGTCTAATTCAGGAGGGTGCTGAAGTTGAATATTGGAACGTAATAGGTAAAAGAAAAATCATGCGAGTTAAAAGTTCGGGATGATTCTATAGATTCTCCCAATTTTTTCCTTCGTTTGTAACTATATATTGAATTTGTTTTAACTAAACAAAGTTTAAAAAACTCTTTACTGATTGAGTTTTAGCTTAATCTGGGCCGATAGATCAGCCTGGTAGATCGCTTCGTTCGCAACGAAGTGGCCCCGGGTTCAAATCCCGGTCGGTCCACCACCAATACTTTTTTTGTTGACAAATCAGCACCATTTTTTGGAGAAAAAGCAGATAAAATCGTTTTTGTCGCGATTTTAGTTAAAAGCGGAAAGATTAAATAATTATAATATTAAATAAACATACATAATAGCGAGGATTCATTATGAGAGACGTTCTAAACTTTGTTCGTACAATTCGTGATCCAATCTATGATGAAATACGCATGACAGAGCTGGAAAATAGAATTATTGATTCACCTATTTTCCAAAGATTACGATGGATTAGTCAATTATCTGGTGTTAGACAAGTCTATCCGTCAGCAACACATTCTAGATTTACTCACAGCGTTGGTGTTATGTATTTAGCAGGAAAATATGCTGAAGAAGTTTTTAGGAAAGACGATGATGCAGTTGAAAAAACTCAATTAGCTCGTTTAGCAGGTCTTTTACATGATATTGGTCACGGACCCTTCAGTCACACATATGATGACGTAGTCTTTAAACGCGTTTATCCTGATGCACCACACGGACATGATGTACATAGAGATAAAATGATTAAATCAGATGTTTTACGCCCCACAATAGAGGAATTCACTAAACCACAAACATTAATGGATATTTGGGGAGGCAAAGACTATCTCCTACACCCTTTAATTCAAGGAGCATTAGGAGCAGATAGATTAGATTTTATGTTAAGAGATTCTTTCTTTGCAGGAACATTACATTTTGGAATTATAGCAGTTAATAGAATCATTAACAACACCACAATACAGAAACATCTTGATAAAGATGCCATCCATTATAATTGGAAGTGTTTAGATGATATTTACTCATCACTTATTGGTCGTTTCTTTGAGTATAAGAATGTGTATTTCCACAAAACATCGCGTGCAGCTGATATCACAATACACGAAATGTTAAGAGAAGCTTGTGAGCCGTTGAATCTAATAGAACGCACTCATGACCTTGCTGAATATACTTATCTAAATGAGTACACATTGGTTGGAGAGATATTTTCAAGTAAATCAGAAGAACTTGCAAAAGCAAGATCATTAGTTAAGGATTTGTTTAACAGACGATTATACAAATCTGTATTTGAAAAGATAATTGATGAATCTACTGCTGAAAATCTAGGCATAACGGTTGAAGGATTATGTAAATTGACTGCTGAAGAGTCTTTCATCAAGAGGATTGAACAATATTGTAATGAAAACAGCATAGTTCTAGAGAACAAGATGAAGATTGATTCAACTTATAAGTTATCAACAATCAATGAGCAAGAATTTCAAGCATCTAATATCTATATTTATGATCCCTATAATCGTATTAGGTCTGGAACAAATTCTTTCACGTTAAATGAAGCATTAAACACTACAACCTATATAACCACTTTTTCTGGTCCAAAAGCTTATCGTTCATTATTTACACTTGTTAGAGTTTATGCTCATCCAGAAGAGGTGGGTACAATTAAGAAAATTTGGGACGAAATCAGACCTAAAATAGATGACAAAGAACCCGATGTGTCAGTAACATCATATTAGAACTTTAACCAACGACACCCATGCTGCCTGATTTAAAAACTCTGTTTGCTTCTTTAACTATTTGAATTCCAGTCTCATAATCAGCCAAGAACGTATCCAGATTAATTTTTGCTTTTTCTAAATCTTCAGCAGGGATTCCTATATCATCGGTTGTGATTTTATATAAACCATCACCAGAAAAAGTTACTATTCTACTTTTGCAGAGGTTCTGTAGGAAACAGGAGATGGTTTCCGAAATTACAGAATAACCGTTATGATACCAATCAGGGATTTCTAAATCCTCTTCCTTGGAGAGAACAAGAAAAATCCCACTATGGATAATTTCCTCGTGTTTTGGTAAATATTTCCTAACAACGCTTGCAATGTAAGATTTTATTTTGGATTCTTTTTCTCCCATAGCTATCTGTTTTTTCACATTACTGAAAAGCTTCTGTAATACGGAAACATAGTTTTGAATTTTTCAAATAAAAATCGAAACTAATAACAAATGTAAGAGTCTCATAGAAGAATCTCTAAATAAATTACTTTTATTTCAATAAAACTTAAAATACTTTTAAGCAAGGATTGTGCTATAAATTTTAGCTTTTAAAGCGTCATTCAAAAGAACATCATTTAATGTTAGATGGAGGATGTTGAATTCATGTAGCACATTTTTTGACCCTTCTTCTATAACATCAGCAACAACTATACATAAAAAATCATTTCTCAATCCTGCTATAGAGCTTAGAATATCAACTATTTCATAAGCATTTGTTTGATTTAATATGTCCTGATAGAATTTAACAAAAATATAAAATGATTCCTTACGTAACACTAAGTCAAATGAATCTTCGAAAATTACTGTTTCCTTAAAATCAAATTCTTTAAAGATCTTATTGATTCTTACTTTAAGATATTCTGCATCAAAGGTTGTATTAACAGTTCTTGGAAGGGGAACTGTAAGATCATCTAATGTACTAGGAGCTGGAATTTTCTCTATTTTCTCATTTTTTCTCGGATTGATTGTAGAGGATTCCTCAGTCATTCTATTATCAGATATTTCAACTTCAACGTTCAATTCCTTTACTGACGGAAGGGGTTTAAACAAGGAAATACTTGTTAGGCTAGGTTTCTTTGGTGGTTTTTGCAGATGGGTATTAAAAGATATATCGTTTGATTTTCTTTTTATACTATCTTCTATTTTGGTCTTTCTTGTTCTTAATAGCTGGTCAATATCAATTGTATCTAAGAATAAGCCCTCATGCTTTATCCAAGGAACATAAAAGCGAAAATTAACTTCGTGTCTTGCAATAGCCTTTTTTGAGATTGAGGTAAGCTTACAATTTAATTTTGTTGAATTGGTTTTAAGATATCGGAGGAATTGCTTTCTTTTCTTTATAACACCATTAAAATTATTGGATTTAGATATTAGCATCATCCCCCACTTTGGTAATATTTCACCGCCTTTACGGTATGAAGGAATGTGTGAAAGAACAATTGAGAAGATTTCTGCTTGTAGCAAGTCTATAATAAAATTTGTTATTTTTTTCTTTAAACTCTGGGCTCCAGAATCAATAGAGGAAAGCATACAAACAAAAGAGAACAGAGTATCATTATCAGCAAGTTTCAATTTAAGAACTAAATCCTCTTGATCTATTTTCTTAATTCTAGGAATGAATATTGAATTTGCGTTTGTTAAATCCTGAAGAGAGTAGGTTTTTTTCAAATGGTGTACTAATTCTTTCCTTCTTTCTATATCCGCTTCTTTAGTAAAAAAGTTGTAGAGGATAAGATACTGTTTATCGTTATCGAATTTAATGGAAAAAGAAACATTTCTTGAACATAGCTCATTTAGTAAGCTTGATACTCTTATATTATCACTATTTTTGATTTCCAGTACCTCTATACTTACTTTGCTATCTTGTTGCCTCCATTCTAAAGGAATAATAAAATCCTTAGTGTTTTTTCTTATCATGAAAATCCTACAACCTTTTTGTTTTTACATGTAAACTTTCAATCTTATTCTTCTAAGTATAATAGATTATTTAAACACAGAGAAATCTAAAATACAATAGTCTAGAATGGTTTCTGTTTAATTTAGTGTATTCTGTAAACTGTAAGTTAGTAGGCGATATTCTTATAAACCGTTTTTTCCAGAAAAGCAATGAGAGTGATCAATTGGACTGGTATTAACCAGCTATGATTTTTACCCTAACAACAATGAAGTAGGGTACAGTCCAAATCCTCATACTCTGAAGTTTCTTTATGTTTCCTTTGAAAAAGGTGGTTTGTATGAATATAGAAAATGAAATCCAAGATATTGAGAAAAGAACAGATTATGATCGAATTCTTGAGGAGTTTGGGATTTCCAAAATAGATAAAATATTACCAAAAATAGGAAAAGAGCATATATTCTTTAGAAGAGGAGTGGTTTTTGCTCATAGAGATTTTAACAAGATAGTTGATAGAGTAGAACAAAATAAAAAATTTGCAATAATTAGTGGACGTGGTCCATCTAGTGATCTACACTACGGTCACTTTATTCTGTTTGAGTTAATCCGTTTCATCCAAGAAAAATACAAATGTGATTTTTTTCTACCACTTTCGGATGACGAAAAATATGTTTTTCGAAAAGTTGAAAGTATAAATGAAACATACAAATTATCATTAAAAAACGCAGTAGATATTTTTGCTCTTGGATTCAAACCAGATAATGTTCATGCATACATCTCAAGCATAACACCACGAATTCAGTATTTAGCTCTAAGTTTTTCAGTGAATCAAACATATAATGCAATTAAAGCAGCACTAGGACTAACTGGTGAAGAAAATGCAGGTACAGTTTTTTATTCTTGTATTCAAGCTGCACACATTCTTCATCCTACAACGGACCACAATCTACCTGTTGTAGTTCCTGTAGGGCTCGATCAGGATGTATTTATCAGGTTAACAAGGGATATTGCTAGAAAAAGAAAAATAACTTCTCCAACATCTCTTTATATTAAATTTTTAAAAGGATTAACAGGAAAACCAATGTCTTCTTCTGTTCCTGAAAGTTGTGTTTTCTTAAGTGATGACGTAAAAATGATAAAGAGAAAAATTACGAATGCCTTTACTGGTGGTAGATCTTCAGTAAAAGAACAACAAAAATTAGGTGCGAATCCAGACGTTTGCACTATTTATGATTGGTTTGAGAAGTACTTCGTGAAAGATAATAAGGAAATGAGTGAAATACGTAAAGGATGCAAAGACGGTGAATTAATTTGTGGTTTAGACTGTAAACCACGACTAATAGAAATGATATTAAACCACCAAGAACAACATAGCAACAGAAAGAAAGAGGTTATTAAGAATCTAGAAAAATACTTTGATCACGAAATTGATTTATCAGTTCTAGATAAAGAGGAGGATTCTTTTGAATAAATCTCAGCAGACAGGAAACCCATTTAGGAGAATAAGCTATATTTCACCCATATCGGAAATTGTATCTGTTTCTTTTAAGAAAACATCTGGTATTAGAAGAAAATCATCAAAAAAACGTCAAACTCGAGAAGAGAAAATAGCAGAAGCTGAAAAAGAAAGAATATCTATCTTATCACTTGAAATGACAAATAGATTAGATAGAATTGTCAACCAATTTCCATGGATTGACGATATTCATCCTTTTTACTTTGAAATATGTAATTTAATTGGAAATGTCGACAAAATAAGAAAAGTTCTGGGTAGGTTAGGAGGAATATCGCAGAAAATCAAAGATATAGAAAGAGAACAACTTGTCAAATTGTATCAAACAGAACATCCACTCGAAATGGCAAAGATTCGAAGAGAAACAGGAGGAAGATTTGCTTCTCTTATCAAAAAAGCTGAAGGGGATGTAAAATACTTGATTAGAACAGTAAAAAAACTAAAGACATTCCCAGATTTCAATGTTTTACTACCAACTATAGTTATTGCTGGTGCCCCCAATGTAGGAAAATCATCACTTGTGAGAGAGATCTCTTCTGGTATCCCAGAGGTAGGGGAGTATCCTTTTACAACCAAGCAGATTGTTTTCGGTCATAGAGAGTATGAGTTCATGAAGATTCAAATTGTGGATACTCCAGGGATATTAGATAGACCAATAAGAGAAAGGAGTATGATAGAACGTCAGAGCATTGCAACAATTCGATATGTTTCCGATATTATTGTATTTATGTTTGATGTATCCAAAGATGCAGCAATTCCAATGAATGAGCAGTTGAATCTTGTTGAAGAAATAACTAATGAATTTCCTGATACACCTATTATAAAAGTACTCAACAAAATTGATCTTATCACCGAAAAGGAGAAGGAGAATGTTTCAAGAGATTTACAGATAGAATTTCAAATCTCTCTGAAGAATAAAATAGGAATAAAAGAACTAGCTGAAAAACTAGAAGAATTAACTAAAAAAATTATTAAAGAATCGGAAAAATTCAGACAAGCGTTTGACATTACTATATCAGAAGAATACTTGCCAGTTGATAAAAATGAAGAAATAGACTATGAGATTTAATTTTATAGTCTATTAAAGAAAATTATTTCAGACAAACATTCCTTTATCCGAATCATTTTCTCTTTCTGTAGATCTGCTAGCTTTTATGAGTGATTCAATTTCCTTCTCTATCCTTTCTGCTTCTTCTAGCAATTCCTTCACATTTACACCAATATCCAACAGATGATTTATCTTCTCAACAGCAACACTTGCAGCGATTGGATCAGGCCTTGATCTTTCCGCATATGGTAATAGTGAAACTGCAGGAAATGAATTTAATTCATAGAACATTAGCATATAAGCTAGAGGTCCTGTAACATATAATCCTTCATTTAAAATTGGAACGCTTGAGTCTTTCTTTTTGTCTAAATAAGCGTTGGTGTATATGGCTTTCATGTTGTGATCATCTTCCAATCGTTTATCTAAACCACCAACAAGTATGGATTGCTCAAATTTCTCTTCTATAGACCAATCTACTATTCGCTTTGTGAATTTCAAATGTTCAGATTTTATAGGTTCAAATATAGGTAAAATTACTACTACATTGTCTTTTCTGTAAATCTCAAAGGGAAATGTTATTTGTTCATTTTTTATTGTTATAAATTGTGGGATATTATTGGTAATTATGAAACCAATTCGTTCAGCTTTTAGATTATCAACTATGTGACTCATCGAAATAAAACCACATTCACCTATCCCGTGCCAACCATTAAGCAGGGTACAACCCTCAAAATTTTGAGGACTCTTGAAAATGAATTCAACGTCCTCATAGACTTTTTTAGATTCCATTTTAATCTCCTTTAGTACAAATTAACCTTATTATTTTTAATGACTAAGTTCTTTCATAGTTTAAGAAAATAGGCAAATTATGTCTTGCCTCTTCTTCTTCCACTTCTTCTAGCAGCAATTAACCCAACTTTTCTACCAGGTTGAGCATGTCTTGATACAGTAGTTGAACGAGGTGGACTTTGGTGAGCACCGCCGCCATGTGGATGAGATACTGCATTCATTGCTACTCCTCTTACTTTTGGATAATAGTGACCTTTTGCTTTTTTATGGTGATGTTTAGTTCCTGCTTTTACAAATGGTCTTTCTGTTCTTCCACCACCAGCAACAATGCCTATTGTAGCTCTGCACCTCTGTGGGATTTCTTTCATTTCTCCACTTGGTAATTGCAAAGTAACTTTTCCTTTATCACGACCTAAAATAGTTGCATAACCACCACTTGATCTAATTAAACGACCTCCATCACCTGGTGTTAGCTCAATATTGAAAACAGGTGATCCGTCTGGAATAGATTGTAAAGGTATTGTGCTTCCAAGACCTATGGTAGCAGTTGCACCATATTCTATAATTTGACCAACTCTTAAACCTTCAGAAGGCAAAATTATTTTCTTCAAACCATCTTCAAAAAGAACTACAGCTACAGGTGCCCCTCTTCCTGGATCATGTACAATATCTTTAATTTCTCCAGTTATTTTTTCACTGTATTCTATTTTAGAAATTTTCCTATATTTAACGCTACCTTTCTTTTTATGAGATGCAGCTCGGAACTGTGAAGTTCCTCTACCTCTTCTTTGAACTAATATTTTCTTACCCATCTTAATCACCTACTTAGAATAGCCCCATCCTTGAAGCAATATCTGCTGCATCATCAAAATCACTTAATCTGACGTATGCTTTCTTTTGTCCTTTTGGTGTAATCAGAGTATTCACACTTTCTACTTTTACGTTGTATAGTTTTTCAATTGCTTCCCTTATTTGTTTTTTAGTAGCCCTTAGATTTACTTCAATCACTAATTTATTTTCTTTTTCGATAAGCTCGAACGCTTTTTCCGAAATTAGTGGTTTCTTAATTACTTGATATGGATCCATTATTTATCACCGAACCTTTCATTTAGAGCTTTAATAGCTTCTTCCGTCCAGATAGTTAGTCTCCCAGGATGAGTGCCTGGTGCCAAAAGTTCTGTTGTCAATTTGTTGACATTAACGATCTGAGTTCCCAAAACATTCCTTCCTGCTTTAATTATTGAACTTTCATCGTTACTTACCACAATTAATGGACCTACTGGGACCTTGTATTTTCTCCCTCTTCCTTTTCCTTTTCCTGAACGGATTTTCTTTCCCAGTTTTACTCTCATCAAATCAAGTGATAATCCTAATTTTTCTAAGAGTGTTATTACATCTTTTGTTTTTTCAATTTCTTCAGCTTTAGATTCAACGATTATTGGAAATTCAATTTTTCCCTCAAATCTATGTCCTCGTAGAATGATGGCTTCTTTATTTGCAGTATAAGCGATTGCTGATTTAAGAGCCAATAAGTGTTCTTTTCTATTTATTTTTTCAATTATCCTTTTTTCAGATCTAGGAGGATGCGCTCTATGCCCCCCTCTTGCTTGAGGGATAAATGCGGTTCTTTGAGCACTGTGTGTACCAGATCCTTTCATTCTAGGAACTCTGGCTACACCCCTACCTGGACCCCAATTATCAACAGACACTAATTTTCCTGCTTGAGGACTTACTCCTTTTGGTTGTCTTTTCCAGCTTTGTTCAGCTAAAACTGCTCTTTTAATAATATCAGGTCTTAGTGGAGTTTGAAACACATTTGGTAATTCCAATTTTTCACTTGTTTTTTGACCTTTAATTGAATATAATGATATACCCATTTTTATCTCCTCAATTCTAACCTTGCTGACTCTTTGTTGAAACAGAGAGTATTTGTGGCTCCTTTTCAGGCTGTGGTGATTTTCTCATCGGGGTTCTTAGTAAAATTGTTCTTTTCTTAGTCCCAGGGATGGATCCCTTGAGTAAAACATAATTGTTTTTTACTATTCCATATTTAACAAATCCTCCATCAGGAACAATTTGTGTTCCATCTGAGCCTATTTGCATAACTCTTTTGTTATACTCTGTTCTAACATGAAAACCCATTTGTCCGTATCTAGGTATTGTCCACATTGTTCGTGCAGGAGTCCAAGGACCAATTGAGCCTACACCTCTTTTGGTTCCCTTTGATTTATGTTGTAAAATCTTTACTCCATGTCTTTTAACTGGACCTTGAAAGCCCTTACCTTTAGTTACACCTACAGAATCAACAAATTCTCCTGTCTTGAATACATCTCTAATTAGTATTTCTTTTCCTAAAAGAGACATTCCATATTCGAATCCTTCTTTAATATCAGAGCATCCAATTTTGATTTCCGCTATATTAGGAGTTTTCATACCTATTCCTGTTAAATATGGCTGAGTATGAACTACAGCTCTAAGTTCTACAATTTTTTCTAGCTGTTTTTCAAAATTCTTTTGTGTTTTTTTGAAATCATACTTCTTTGGAGGTTTTACTCTTCTACTTAACTCCTCTTTAGTCTCTATTGTTTGAATATCACCAACAATTTTCAAACCATAAGGTGTTTTAGCATAACCACGTAAACCAAAAACCACCATAGGTGGTGCTTCAACACAAGTCACAGCAACCGTTACTTCTCTGTTAACGAGATGGCTGCGAGGTTTATCTTCAATATATATACAATGAGTCATCCCTGCCTTAAATCCAAGAAATCCTAATAACTTGGGTGCACCCTCGTATTTTTGCCAAGCCCGAGGTGCAGGGACTATTCTCTTTGCTCTTACCCTTCGATATCCCAATGATGATCGATGGGGAGCACTTACCCGTCTATGCCCCATTATGCATCACTTTACTCTTCAATTTTTTAAGTTGTTTTACTTTAACTCTTTCTTACGATTTTGAGCAGTTTATGCTCCTTAAAGTTGTATTCCAACTTTTTTAACCTCATATAAATATGTCGTTAAGAAAGAATTTATTCTAGTACTATCTTAGAAACCTATAGACTCTTTATGGTAAGGGAATAGTGATTGACCTCTTTTTTGATTGTAATCGATTTTTTAAAGAATTTTTTAATTAATTCAATGTTCGTTTTTGTATGATTCGATATTTCGTCTGCTGTTATTTCAGAATTATCGTCAACTAATGCCATTGGAACTATAAGTTGATCTGTTGCATGAATATCAATCGCTCCAGTGTTTTTTTCCATTTTCTTCCATTTTGAGCTACAAATTTCTCCAACTCGCTCTGCAGAGAGATGTTTTTCCCCTGGGACAAAATTTCCTTTTCTAGAACCATTCGAATATTGGTTTACTATAGTTAAACCAGAACCTGGGCTGATGCTATCAACATATTTGATTATCGGAGTAACTTCAACACGTGGATTTGTATTTTTGATAAATGAATTAAGTTGCCTTTCAGCAACTTTTCTACTTTTAAGACTCATAGAAGCTGTAGAATATGCATTAATTCCCTCTAATTCTCCTCTTTCAGCTAAAATAAGAGGTAAGGGGTTTTCATTTTTATTATATTTGACAATAATATCAGCTCCCCCCTTTGGAAAGAAGCCAAATTTGCGGTGTTCTGTATATATTTGCTTATTCATAAGTTTCAATAAAACATGAGTTACATTCGTCAAATATTCTAAGGAAGGTGCCCATTTTCCATGCGTTGCACCCCCTTTTATTTTCAATTTGATGTTTCTTTTCTGAATAAATGAATAATAGGATACTGCCTGTGAAACTAATGAAATACTTCCCGCTGTCCGAATATTTACTAAGGCTTCATCTTTTGGCTTATATCCCTCCTCTATATTTACTGTTTGACTTCCTATCTTTGCTCCCTCTACAGACATTCCAGACAATTGTTGTAAAGCATTAATGGCTTCTAGATGCTGAGCTCTTAAACCAGGATTGGATCGTTTTGCTCTTATATTTATAAGTTTTAAAGAATTATTTGTCAGAGCTGCTAAAGCAACAGAGATTCTTACAATAGAACCTCCACCCTCACCCATGGAACAATCAATTACTTTTGTCATAAGATGTATATAGAAAGAAGTAAAAGAAAAAAAAGTTATCGATAAGATTTTTGAAATCTTGATCTTGAACTACGTCCCCCAAAGTGCTTTGGTTCAGTTCTTCTTGGGTCTCCAGAAACTATTGTTTTATCATAAAGAACAAACTTTTCCTTCAAGCTTGTGTCTTCAAAATATTCTATTAATCCTCTTGCAATAGCAGTTCTAATAGCCTCAGCTTGACCCATAAATCCTCCTCCTCTTACTTTTACTTTAATATCGAGTGCTTCTCTTCTGTCTGCACCTGCTAAAATAAAAATCTCATTGATTTTTACTCTACTTAATTCATTTGATAGAATTTCAAGAGGAACACCGTTGATTCTTATCCTGCCTTTTCCTTCTTTTATTGTTGCTCGTGCAATCGCGGTTTTTCTTTTTCCAGAAGATACAATAACTTTTCCCATCTTTTTCACCTAAATTTATTCTTCCCAACCAAATTCTTTGCAGAGTTCACCGACTGTAACCTTTTTACAGTTTAATTTATCAGAATCAGCGAATCTTGGTTTTATTATCTCGGCACCTTTGAAATCCTCAGGTACTCCTATAAAGGTCATTAGTCTGTGATAAGCAGCTTTTCCTTTGCTTTTCTTCCAAGGAAGCATTCCTCTAACAGTCTTTCTTACTAATCTATCCGGTCTTTTAGGATGAAATGGTCCTCTTCTAGGATTTGTGTGAGTGTGTATCTTTTGAATATCTCTATATTCACTTAAAATTGAATGCTTTTTCCCAGAAATTATAGCTTTTTCACAGTTGACAATATTAACTGAACTTCCTTCAAGAAGGTATTTAGCTACTTCTGAGCATAGTCTTCCTAAAATAGCATTTTCTGCGTCAATATAAAGTTTAGGAGCAGATACTTGAAGTTCTACACTCTTAATGTTCTTTGACATCTTGTTTACCTCTTCTAAATAATAATCTTAATTTTCTTTGCAGCATGTTTAGAATCTACCAGTTCTTGAATTGAGATGAATTTGCTGCTAGCTGCTTGAATTTTCTCTTTTGCACCTTCAGAGAACTTTAATGCAGCGATTGTAACTGAATGATCTAAAGAACCAGAACTCAAAACCGAGCCTGGCACTACCACTATATCATTTGCTTTTGTATGTCTGTTAATTTTACTGAGATTGGTTGTAGCTCTTTGCCGTCTCGATTTTTCCAATCTCTCTGCTACAGTCTTCCATAAAGCAGTTTTAGTTTCTGCGGATTTCTTTTTTAAATTGTTAATTAAATTAACTAAATTTGGATCAGTTGTTCCAGTTCTTTTTGGCATTTCCAGTTCACTCTACTTTACTTTTTCTTCTTCTGTTAATGTTGTTTCCAAACTCTTTTTTAATTCGTCGATTTTGGAGAGAATTACATCTCCAGCATCTGCTAGAACAGCTGATGGCCCTTTACCCCCAGTTGTTGTAAATGAAAAAATTACCTTGTTTGAATCTTTCTTAATTGTAATTGCCCCTGGTTCACAGAAATCAATACAATAATTACATAGAGTACAATTAAGAGGATTTGCTACTTGTACTTCATCATCAATTTTCTGGTAAACACCAGTATAACATGCATCTATGCAATCTAAACATTTGGTACATTTATCCTTATTGATTTTAGGGATGGGAAACTCTTGATAGCCCATTGCTGATACAGGTTGCCATTTTGCATGTTCTTTTCCAATTCCAAGCTGAGCCATGCATTCAAGTTCTAACGCTTGATTTGGCCCTAACTTAACAAGGGGGATAGTAGCACTAATGGGTTCAACCCCCTCTTGTGTAGATGCAAGATCTCCACTATAAGCAACGGATGATGTTTGATTATCGGTTTCTTTTGAAAGAGTCAAAGTAACTGTGCACAAGTTGCACCCTATACCCCCGCAATCGCATTTGTCTCTGAAATTTAATTCAAGTTTCTTTGGATCATATTTTAGGGGAATCAGTCCCAATCTGTGTGCTATAAATTCATCAAATAGGGGTGACGTGTTTCTTAAAACATAAACATCTTCTATAACAAGAGATGGAACATCCGCTAATGATGTTCTTCTAATTGCATTTGCAAACGCCAATGACACATCCGATAAGATGAATTTGATGGAATTAGGAAATAATTCAATAAGTTCAATATCCATTACAACACCCGATTAAGGTTAATACTATATCGCTTCCGAGTTTAATTATAAAAAAGGTTTTCCATGTTCAAGTCTTTTTAATAGAATCTTCGGAAAAGAAAGTTTGTTCATATATACCATAAGGAAAATAAAAAGTAATTTTTATTCCGAAAAATTTGTTTTGTGGAGTTTTTATAATTATATTAGGATATAAACTGAGAATTATGCTGATGTTTTCAAAAATAATCAACTGTTTCAGAATTAAGGGGAAAAGGGGATCCCCAATATTAGAGGAAATATTACTCATAGGTATTGCGATTCTTATTTTTGCTATTATTTTTGGTTTAATTTTTAATTTAATAGACTGGACTACTAATTCCCTCGGAGATTTCTTTAGTTGAGTTCTATTACAAATTGTATCCTATTTTTATAACAAGAAGTAATCAAAATAGAATCGATAGATGGTGCGGAGAGGGAGATTCGAACTCCCGAACCACTAAGGACTAGATCCTCATTCTAGCGCCTTTGACCACTCGGCAATCTCCACATATTTTGTACAAGACCCATACTATGGATTTTTAACTTTATCGGCAGATGTTTCATAGCAAGAGCAGGTAATTTATCCACTTCAAACACTTGCAAATGTAATAAATGGTTTTGAAATAAAGAAAACTGTAGAATAGAGGTAATTAAACTTCGTACTAAAGTGAAAGTAAAAGTGAGATTCTAAATCACTTTCAGAGATGTCTGTCTAGTAAGTATAAATAGGAATTTCACTTGATTGTTTTAGAGGCGAGTATGCTGAATACATCTGATGAAGAATTCTTTAAATCGTTGATCAAAAAACCAACTGTGTTCAAAAACATAAGCTGTTTGTCAGTTACTTATATTCCACCTTATCTTCCACACAGAGAAGAAGAACTGCGAACACTTGCCAAGTATTTTAAAACTATATTTGAACCCCAAGATGAGCCTTTAAGAAAAGTCTGCATATCAGGGCCTACAGGTTCAGGAAAAACAACACTAGCAAAGAGATTTGGTCAATTGCTTCAAAACATTGACAAGCAAAACAACTTTCTTTTTGTCTATATAAATTGCCGAATATACAAAAGCCCTTATTTGATTGTTAGCACTTTAGCAAGGAAATTAAACAAAGCTATACCACCGAGAGGATATTCGTTTGAAGAGCTGCAATCTCTTCTTATTAGATTATTAGATTTCTATTCAGTAAAAGTATTATTGGTTTTAGATGAGATCGATTATTTAATTTCCCGTTCAGGAACCGATTTTCTTTATACTCTATTACGTATTAGCGAGATGACCGAAAAACAGTGGATCTCTTACATCTTTGTTGCAAGAAATCTTAACTTTATTCATCAACTTGATGCAAGCACTCAAAGCAGTTTTCAATCCAACCACATATCTCTAGATAGATATAGCGAAGCTGATTTGAAAGATATTATAAAATCAAGATCCGAACTAGCTTTTTATGACGGTACCATTACTGAAGATACAATTGAATTAATTGCAGATATCTCTAGTAAATCTGGCGATGCAAGATATGCTATCGAACTTCTCTGGGGAGCAGGTCAATGTTCTGATGATGAGAATTCACCAATTGTATATCCCGATCATGTTAGAAAGGCAAAGGCTCTCATTCATCCAGAGATTAGGAGGGAAGTAATTTTGACGTTGTCTCTTCACCAAAAACTAATACTTCTTGCTACAATTAGAAAATTAAAACATACAAAAAACGCTTACATATCAACTAATGACGCCATAGGTTCATACAAACTTGTATGTGAAGAGTATAATGAAGAACCAAGAAAACACACTCAAATATGGACCTATCTTAAAGAATTATCAAAACAAGATGTTATTAGTACAAAGATATCGGGAGAAGGCATGAGGGGGAAAACAACGCTGATAAGCATTCCAGATATATCTGTCGAAACCATTGAACTATTTCTTATGAAAGCAATTGAAAGCCAGAAGAAAACAATAGAACACATGTGAGTTAGCTTGATTTATGAAAACGAGGAGGTAGGAGAATATGAATAAACAAAACCAAAACGGTAATTTAACTGGTCTTGCTGTAGAAGATGTTTTATCATCTAAAGGAAGGGTGAGAATTCTAAAACTACTAGCAGAATTAGGAGAACTGAATATATCAGCGATTTCTCGAACTATAAACCTAAATCATACAGCAGTTAAGGATCATCTTAGATTTCTGACTGAAGTTGGTTTAATTAGAGAAAAGAAATTTGGTCGAATATTAATATATCAATTCGATGAAAACAACGTTCTAGCACATTCTTTGAAGCAATTGTTCAGAATCTGGGAGAGAAATTGAATAAAATAGGGGGTTGGTGCCTCGACCGGGATTTGAACCCGGGTCTGCGGAGTGAGAGTCCGCAATGATTGGCCGAGCTACACCATCGAGGCAGTATGATACCAGAAATAAATGGCTTTTTTAATTTTTTCTTTTGGTTACAGTAGACTTTTATTTCTTTCAGAAGGAAAGAGCTTGAAAAAGATGAGATATTTAGTGAGAGTTTTTTATGAGGGAGAAAACTATTATGGTTATCAAAGACAACCAAATATCACAACAATAGAAGGAAACATTATTACAATGTTGAAAAAATCAAAACATATTCAAAATGCAAAAATAAGCAATTTCAGAAGCGCAAGCAGAACTGATAAATCTGTCAATGCAATAGGAAATGTTTTTGCGTTTGATCCAGAAAAAGAAATAATACTAGACCAAATTAACGCAGTGGGACCAAGTGATAAATCAATTATATGTTGGGCATACGCAGAGGTTGAGGATGCTTTTTCACCAAAATTTAGTAGTTGGAAGAAATATTGGTATGTTCTTCCTTCAGATCATGTAGAAAAAATATTCAATTTATCCTTAGAGGAATTAAAGAATATCTGTTCAGTTTTTGAAGGTAAGCACGATTTTAGACTATTTTGTAGGAAAGACCATAGAGAGACAAATAGGAAAATTAGTAAGATAGATATCTTTGAAAGAAACGATAATGTTATCTGTGAATTTGTTGCTCAATCCTTCTTATGGGAACAAATAAGAAGAATCGTCTCTTATGTGCTTAATTTTAACCAATTATCAGAAGAATTACAAGATACTATACAGTTGTTAGCTTCTGATAATCAGATAAAAGAAATTAACTTAGCACCTGCAGATCCTAGAAATTTAATTCTAGTAGAACATTTCTATGAGAATATTAAATGGATAGAAAATGAAAAAGCAATCAAATCTATCTTAGAAAAGCTGAAAATAAATTTTTTAAATTTTAAAAGAGATCTATCGATAAATTCCTTACTTTACAATTTTTTCAAAGCTTCTGATTCAACTTGATTTTTTATTCTTTGTTTCCATCCTTTACAAGTTTAGCTAAGAACGCACTCAATTGAATATTACTAGATGCGCCCTCAGAGATACGGAAATCAACTTCTGCTAAGAATTCTGTAATACCAAGTTTCTGTAAATCAGGCAGCGATAAAGAGGGAATTTCTCTATAGATTTGATACGTTACATCTGTCCCGGATAATCCATATTCTAGAATTAGAAGCTGTAATATCTCACGAGCTTTATTAAAATCGCCTTTAAGTGCGTGTTGTAACATTTCTCTAATTCTTTCAGGATCTGCGTGACCAACAGTCTGCAACACAGTAACTCTCTCAATTGATTTTCCTGAAGCTGCAGTAGACTGAAGAATATTAATCGCCTTTCTCAAATCACCCTCAGAGATATAAAGGACAGTATTTATTCCCTCCTTATCATATGCAAGATTTTCATTAGCACAAATGTGGATAAGGAATTCTTTCATGCTTTTTTCATCAAGCGGTTTGAATCTAAAGATGGCACATCTAGATTGTATTGGTTCTATAATTTTGCTAGAATAATTGCAAATCAAAGCAAATCGACTAGTTTTTACATATCTTTCCATCGTTCTTCTTAGAGCATGTTGTGCCGCGGAGGTTAAACTATCTGCTTCGTCTAGACAAATAATCTTGAAGGGAACCCCACCATAAGATGCGGTTCTTGCGAATTCCTTTACCTTAGTTCTAATTGCATCAATACCTCTATCATCTGAAGCATTCATCTCTAGCAAGTTGCGTGCAACATTGTTCGAACCAAATAAATCATTAGCTAATGCTAATAAAGCGGTGGTTTTTCCAGTACCTGGAGGTCCAGCTAGTAAAAGATGTGGTAGGTTTCTTCTTTGAACAAATCCTTTTAGACGTAAAACTATATCTTCATGACCTTTAAGTTCATCAAGGGTTTTTGGTCTGTATTTTTCAGTCCACATTACATCGTAGTTGCTACCCATTTTCTCACACCAACAAATATTAGTTTTTTCTATTTAAAGTTATTACATTATTACTAGTTTTTGAAGAAGAAAAACAACCCTAGTTTTACGAATAAAAAAGTGGTGTTGATATAGCAAACACTAGAATAGTTAATGCCAAATGATTGAGATGAATAATCGTAATAGCCTGCTAAAGGAGGAATTGGAATCTAGTACTCCCTTAAGCAAGTATACAGTAAAAGGATACAAAATAGAGATTATTAAGGAGAATAAAATTATTTATTACAATGCTGAACCTCTCTTTGATTTTGCCTTAAATCCTTTACTCTTCTCTGAATTAACATCATTAGTTTATAAAAACAAAGAAAGATTGAGTAAAGGAATTCTTAAATTTGATGAACTTTTGGAAATTCTCAAGTCTATATGCATGTGGAAAATTCTTGAAATAGACAATCTTTCAGTTAATCCGGATTTTTTTGCAGAACTCTTCATTTATCGTTTGGTAAAATTAGATAGAATAATGGGTCTCTTTCTTGATGATTCAGTAAATGAAATATATATGGACCAAAAGAACTCACAAATTTATTTAGATCACCAATATTTTGGAAGATGCAATACTAAAATTATTCTTGAGGAAGATGAAATTGAAGGTCTCCTTACAAGATTAAAATTAGAGCACCCAATATCAATATCACCAAAAAAACCGTCTTTAAAAGTTGAGTTTCAAACAAAATCTTTTCATCTAAGAATATCTATGGATTTTCCACCCCTATCACCCAATGGACCTACTTTTAATATAAGAAAACTGAAATCGAATCCATTGACTTTAGTTGATTTAATTAATTTAGGGACGTTTCCTTCTATTGTAGGTGCATACTTGGTAGAAGCAGTAAAACAAAGAAAAAACATTACAGTTATTGGAGAACCCAATGCAGGAAAAACAACTCTAGCAAACGCAATAGATTTGTATACACCAAAGAATTGGCGGAAGATTGCTATAGAGGATGCGATTGAATCGATAGATCAATCCTCTTTAGGATATAAGCACCTATCAATTCAGGTTGATTCGTTTGAATCTAATAAGGCAAACCATACTAAAACTTCAGAGATTCTCAAACTTCTTCATCGGTCACCTGATTGGATTTATCTCGGAGAGATCCAATCTCGAGAACATACACAAGCAATGTTTGAAGCACTAAATGCAGGATTAAAAGGAATTCAAACAGCGCATTCTGATTCAATTCAAAAAATCTTGAGAAGATGGGAGAATTTGCACAAAATATCTCCTTCAGATTTCCTATCACTTGATATCATAGTTATAATGAGAAGAGACATTACTGAATTTTCGTTTATACGAAGAATATTTGAAGTTTACGAGGTGAACAAAGAGTTTGAAGAAGATTCTCTAAATCAGGATTTTCTAACTAGAATTTATAATATTGAAGAAAATAATGAACGAATTATTGAAAATATCAAAGAAAAATCATTTCTGAAGGAATTTTGTACCTCTATAAGAAAAAGGAGCCAAAAATTCCAGAAGAATGAACATCTCCAAGGAGAGGAAGAGATTGGTTATTGAATTGAGTTTTTACTCTCTCTGGAAACAAGATGCAATGAGTTAGATAATAAGGGGTGAAAAATTGAATTTCCTTAGCAGATCAAACAATAAATCTAATGTCAGACAATTCAGTATCTTTCCTATGAAATTTCTTGATAAAATGATTTTATCTAAGGTAAGAAAGCATTCTAGTTTTTTTATTACAGAAAAAGATCTCATTAAGCTCAGATTTATTGGAAATAGTTCCATCTTGATTTTTGTTTTGTTTTTTGTGGTTTTTCATTTCTTAACTCATGCTAATATCATTCTAACAATTGCTATCAGTTTAATTGTTAGTATTGCATATGTTTTTGTTTTTGGTGATTATGTGCGTTCAACAGTAATACAAAGACATCAATTATTTGATGAATCAGCTTTCTTAATTATTAATTCTCTATCAATAAACATGATCTCTTCAAACTCATTTCCTAAAGCAATAGAATTTTTGATTTCAGGTAGTGCTTTTGATGATTATTATCAAAAATATTTCCAAGAAATGCTTTTTAACATGAATCTAGGGGAAGATGAAAACACGATTATTGATGAAGGAAAGGAGATTTTTTTGAATAAACAATATCAGAATGCTTTTCAAAACATCAAGAGAGAGGATTTCTTTGTAGATTCTGACCCAGATTTTCTTTTTAAGATTAAAAAAACCATAAAGCTAATCGAGGACAATATTATCATTTTCATTGCTTTCTCATGTTTATTTCCACTAGTACTTAGTCTTGTTCTAGCACTTATTCTTCCATCAGATTCTCTAATTGTTTTTGTGTTTCCTCTTCTTTATTCATTGTTTGGTACATTTGCCTTGAGATTTATTCAAAATAAAAGTTTAAGTGAGAAAAATGACTAAAATTGAATGCTCTGATTATGTTTTTTTACAAGGAATAGCAACACAGATTGAAAATGGAGAAAATCTGGAAAGAGCACTTTTCAATATTAAATTTCTACCTGATGAATTGCTTCTAAGACTACAATTTGGAGATGAATTAATTAGAGTTTTATCATCAATTGATTTTAATTATCCTTCTATGATTAGTCTTTTTTCATCAATTAATTATTCAGACTCATCTGACATTCTAAAAAAGGTAAAGATAACAGCTAGACTAATCAAGAATAGAGAAGAAGCTATTCAAGAAAAAGAGAACTTATTAAAAATTCATCAAAGAAGAATCAAAATTATACGCTATGTGACCTCAGTAACCATAGCTATGATAGGGGGATTCTCCCCAATTTTTGCAAATATATATAGATTCATGCAAACAAATGAGTTCTTGAACACGCCTTCATTTTGGTCGTTTCTTTCAGTTTCCTTTCTTTTCATTAACTTACTAAATAATTACTTTTTACTAAAAATAGGTAATGAAAAAAATATTAAAATTAGGTTGATAATAACTCTAGTGCTGCATTTTCTGATAGTTTTTGCAGTAAGGATTTTCTACTCCAATTTCTTTGTCTTTAGTTAGGAAAGATTTTCTACTCAATATATTAGAAAGCATAAATTTGCTTCTTAAGTAAAGCTTGAGGATAACCTTTTACTGATTTCAGAGACTATATCATCGAAATCATAAGACATCATAAATTCTGCATGATCACGAATAGTAAACTCTGCAACATTGGTTGACTGCGCGACTAATTTTTGTGTTAAAGCAGAAGAACTTTGTATTTTCTTTGACAATAATTTGTCAGCAACATATGCTGAAGCTGCTGAAAAAGGATAAGGTCTCCTCCCTCCCCTGTCTGCATAAGAGATTCTTTCTAAAATTCTAAGACAAAGCAATTGAAGAATCTTCTCATATACATAAACATCGACTGAATATTTTTTCACAATTCTCTCTGTTATAACAGGAGTACGGCATATAAGCGAACAAACACGAAAAATGTATTGTTCACTTCGTCTGATGCCTGTTGTTGTAGATTTAATATTGAGATCTTGCATTAATCCCAGGAGATTCTTCCCTAAAACTCTATGTCCTAGATTTCTATATGTTTCAACAATCTCTTTAAGAGAGAGGGGGCAATTATGTCCAGATTCACGAACACTTAGAAGAAGAGCCATAGCAGATAATAAAACATGGTTCGTTATTTTCTTTTTATGCTCTTTCTTGTATTTGTAGTAAAGAAAAAGTGTACGTTCTCGGATTTTTTCAGGAACTTGAAGTCTGGAAAAAACCTCATTTAAGATTTTTATCGTTCGATAATCAGTTTCTTTTCCTTTTATTGCACCTGGAATATGATAAAAATTCTTAAATTTTCTAAATTTCAATTGTGAATGTTCATCCAATAATGTACCATTTGAGTCTCTAAACATATACTCTTCAACAGTTCCAATTGAAGAACCTAGAGAACTAACAATTGCCAATCTATTGTTTATTGAAGTATATTGCTGGCTTTTACGTGATCGATCTTGAGAAATCGATCCTAGTTGAAAAGATGATGATTCGAGAACAACATCATGAACTAAACCACATTTCTGACACACATTTATGCCATTTTCTTCGATAACCCTACATCCACATTCATCACACAAGTAACCTTCCATTCTACTCAGAAAAACAACCTTTCTGAAACTATTGAAAATTTTTAAGACTCAAACAAAGCTTTAACTATTTTTTAATATGATTTATTGTAGTTATTATCTACTATATATATAATAAAAAGAAAGGAGAGACTGTTGACTGAAAGTATTCAACATAATCTTTTTTTTAGACACAAAATAAACTTAGACTTCTCCAAATTAGTAATTAAGCATTTGAGCTTTCCAAATTATAATCCGTAAATGAACAGCAGAAAAACAAAAAAACTTCAAAAAATTGTGCTGTTTTTAATACTTAATATAGATAGAAAAAGGAGATAGATGAAGAAAAAACATTTTCTAGCATTTGTTATCATATTATATCTAGTGGTATTATTGCTTACTCCATTTATAGAGGGTAAAAATCTGTTAAATAGTGAACTGAATGGTAATTTAGCAATTAATACGGAAGAATCAGATTCAAATATCAATGTAAATTTCATAAATGCAGCAAAGAGCGCTGAAGAAAATCAGCACAATTTAGAGCTAGAAAAAGAAGAAGAAAGTTATGATCAAATGAATCTAGAACAGTTAAAAGCGGATTATAACAAAACTTTCGACGATGTTCTTGATGAATTTCAACCCAACGTTAATGTTTCCAGCATATATTCCAAAAATGAAGTGAGTGAAGAAATCAACAACGGAAATTTAACTATTTCACTACCTAGTCAAGGTCAGTATAATTTTGAAGGAAATGTTTCAGAAATTGAATCACAATATATTCAAAATTCAGGTGCTGAAAATGAAGTTGGGTTTTATTCTGTA
>DAOVKB010000075.1:0-5694 GCA_030631995.1 archaeon
GTGCAGTAATGGAAACAAGTAGTTAATAAAGCATAACCCCTCATTCTTTCCTCTCTCTTACTAGATTCGATTAATAAAAGAGCTCGTTTTCTATAAGGAGTGATATCGTTATATCGAATGGGGTGAACATGCCCTTTGTTTGATGTTGATAACATATCTCAAATAAGAATAAATGAAATGAGTATTTAAACTGCAAAAAAACCTATAGAATCTCTGTAAAGTAGTTTTACCGTGCTCTTTTGACCTTCTCTTCAACTTCGTAAATTGCACAGATTCTTCGCATTCCCTTCTCCTCATGAGGTAAAATTTGCATGGATGTGATCTTTCCTTTTGGTACTTTGATTTTTTTGTATATTGTATGCAAATATTCACTGACATCCTTTGTCTTCAATTCCTCATCTGGTACATCAAAGTAATTAAGATACTTCATATTCAACAAAGCCTATCTTTTTATCATTTTTAAGAATATGTCCTACAGCATTGATACTTCAAAGGAAAACATATGTTTTGAAAAACTTTGTGGAAAAAAGATATCGTCACTGATTTTGATTACTTTAACCACTTATTTTCTAAAATAACTACTTCCCAGCTCTGATTTTTGGGGTTTTATCAATTTTATAATAAACACATACTCTCTTTATCCCTTTTTCCTCATGAGGTAAAATATACCATGCTTGAATCTTTCCCTTCGGGGCATTGATTCTCCTATAAAGTTGCTCTAAGTAACTTATCATACTTTTATCTTCCAATTCCTCAACTGGTATATCGAAATAATTGGAGAATTGCATAAGTATGAATTCCGAATAATTCTATTAAGGAATTGTAATATACAGCTGTTACATTTTATTTATACTATCGTTTTTTCCTTCTTTTTAATGTGAAATCTTTCTAGAATAATTATGTTTTTTAATTAGCAGAAGATAGGAGAAATAAGAATGCCACTAAATATCGAAACACCTCTAAAACCAAGTGGAGACCAACCAAAAGCAATAAAACAATTAGTAGAAGGTTTACAGAAAGGCTATCAACACCAAACACTCCTAGGAGTTACAGGATCTGGAAAAACTTACACGATGGCATCTGTCATTGATAAGATTAAGAAACCTACGTTGATTATGGGTCCAAATAAAACTCTTGTTGCGCAGCTTTTTGGTGAATTCAAGACTCTTTTCCCTTCTGCCAGTGTGAACTATTACGTCAGTTTTTACGATTATTACCAACCTGAAGCTTATCTTCCTTCAAAAGATCTATACATTGAAAAAGATGTAGATATCAATCGCGAAATAGAACGTTTAAGACACACAGCGTTAGAAGCTTTGTCTACTCGTGACGATGTAATAGTTTGTGCTACTGTTTCTTGTATTTATGGTACTGGTCCTCCTGAAGTTTATCGTTCTCGTAGAATATCTCTAAATATAGGAGATAATTTAGATCGACAAGATTTGATGTTAGAATTAGTAAAGAATCAATACTTGAGAAACGATATAAATCTAGAACGCAAAAACTTTCGTGTGAGAGGAGATTCAATAGATATTTTTCCCTTGTATGGTGACTACATTTATCGTATTGAGTTTTTTGGGGATGAAATTGAACGTTTAACAGCTAGACATCCTGTTACAGGAGAGAAAATAAGGGAATACGATTATTTATCTATTTATCCTGGTACGCAGTATCTCGCTAATGATGCATTCTTTGAATCAGCACTCGAAGATATCAAATTAGAGCTTGATATGCGATTAGCTGAATTTGAAAAGGAAGAAAAAATAGTTGAAAGACACAGATTACGGCAAAAAACACTATATGATTTAGAACTTCTGAGAGAAACTGGTGGCTGTTCAGGAATAGAAAACTATTCTCGTCACTTTGATAGAAGAAAACCCGGAGAAAAACCATTTTCGTTACTTGATCATTTTCCTGAAGATTTCCTATTTATTATAGATGAATCTCATCTAACGATTCCTCAACTTCGTGGGATGTATGCAGGAGACTATTCAAGAAAGAAAAACTTAATCGATCATGGTTTTAGGCTCCCCTCAGCTTTTGATAACCGTCCTTTCAGGTTTGAAGAAACAGAGAAATACATGAAATCGGTAATGTTTACCAGCGCTACTCCAAGACAATATGAGCTCGATGTTTCTGATCAAGTTGTAGAGCAAATCATCCGCCCGACTGGTCTAGTTGACCCTAAGATTGAAGTGAGGGGAACAGATGGACAGATTACTGAACTAGTAAGTGAAATTAACCAACGAGTGAGTAGAGGGGAACGAGTATTAGTAACCACCATAACAAAACAGAGTGCTGAAATGCTTTCTGATTATCTCCTTGATATGAATATTAAATCCGTATATTTGCATCATGAGGTAGACACATTAGATAGAATTGAAATTTTAAGAGATTTAAGATTGGGTAAATATGATGTAGTAGTCGGAATTAATCTTTTGAGGGAAGGTTTGGATCTTCCAGAAGTAGCTCTTGTAGCAATACTTGATGCCGATAAAGAAGGTTTTCTAAGATCTAAGGGTTCTCTTATCCAGCTTATGGGACGAGCAAGTAGAAATGTTCATGGTAGCGTGATACTTTATGCAGATAACTTAACAAATTCTATGAAAGAGGCTATAACTGAAAATAACAGAAGAAGGCAAATCCAGAGAGAATATAACGAGAAACATGGTATCAAACCAACTACAATACGTAAAGAAGTTAAATCGATTGTTGAAACATTGATGCAAATAGCTCCTAAAGAAGAAGAAAGAATCGAAGTTCCTGAAGATTTAACAACCGAAGATATCTTCTATGTAATTGAAGATTTAAAGGAAAAAATGGCAGAAGCAGCAGGAACATTAGATTTCGAAAAAGCTGCTCTTTATCGTGATAAAATCAAAGAACTCGAGAAACTGGTGTAAGTTGTATGAGTCTTTTCACAGACCTTGAAGAAATTCCTAATGAAACAGGAGTTTACCTCATCAAGGACAAAGATGAAAAAGTAATATATGTTGGAAAAGCGAAAAATCTGAGAAACAGAGTAAGACAGCATTTTCAAACAGTAGATCTCCCAAAAGAAGAAAAACTCCAAGAATTGGCTCACAGAGTAGATTGGATTATCACTAGGAATGAATCAGAAGCATTAATTCTGGAAAAGAAGCTAGTACGACAACTAATGCCTAAATTGAATAGTATGCTAAAAGACGATAAGTCTCATTTACTAATACGAATAACCTTGGAAGAAAAATATCCCCAACTTCTCATAGCCAGGGAGACAGATCCTAGAAATGAAAAGAGCCTCTATTTTGGTCCTTTTCCAAATAATACTATGTTAAGACAAACAGCAAAACTTGTTCTAAGGCTTTTTCCAATTTGTAACTGTGGGAAAAATATTGAAAGCCTAAAGAAAAAAGGAACGTCAATCAGGTGCATGAGAGAAAGATTAGGACGATGTTTAGCTCCTTGTAAAAATGATGTTTCAACAAGGGAGTATAATAAAACTGTAAGAAATGTTGTTTCTTTTCTAAAGGGGGATGTTGCAGATTTACTGGATAATCTAGAGGAAGAGATGTGGGAAGCCTCTGAACAATCAAATTTTGAGATAGCTGTTAATCTACGTGATCTTACACAAGCTGTTCGTACAATCTTGAATATTCAAGAAGACATTCATTCTGATCAGAAGAATGTTGACGTAATTGCTTTCGTAGAAGAAGAGGAAAATATCACTTTTAGTAAGCTAGAGATAAGAAATCATCGTGTTCAAAATATTGGAAACCTTCTTTATCCAAAAGAAGAAGCGAAACTTACAAATTTGGGAGAAGTTTTAGCATTTATTTATGGTACTGAAATCACTGAGTATGGAATTCTTTTAGACGAGAATTTTGAAACAAGATTTCAAGTGAATCTAAAACTAACCATACACACTCCTAAAAGCGAAACAGACATTGAACTAGTAAAAATAGCAGAAAGAAATGCTAGGAATGAGATGTTTAGATTCATGAGAGAAATCCAATACCAACATGATTCTGAGAATATTCTTGAAGAAATGCAAGAAATACTCAAATTACCCAATATACCAAAAATAGTTCATGGTTATGATATTTCAACACTAAAAGGGCAACATTCTGTTGGATCATGTGTAGTTTTTGAGGATGGAAACCCAAATAAGAAATTGTATAGAAGATTCAGGATTCGAAGAAATTACACTGATCCTGATGATTATGCAATGATGAGAGAAGTAATGACAAGAAGATATACCTCAGATGTTCTGAAAACTGATCCTTCACCTGATCTCATTATAGTTGACGGTGGAAAAGGACAATTAAATATAGCACTAGAAGTACTTAAGAAACTTAATCTCAACATTCCTGCGATTAGTATCGCAAAAAAGAATGAAGAGATTTTTGTTGACTGGTTAGATACACCTATAATATTTGAACAAAGTTCACTAATTTTACGATTAATTCAATATGTAAGAGATGAAGCTCATAGGTTTGCTATAAGCTATCATAAAACACTCAGGAGAAAAACGGTAAGGGACACAATTTTCGAAACGATTAAGGGAATTGGAAAAGCTAAGGTTCAGATTCTTTTACAAGAATACAAGAGAATTGAAGATATTTCAGCAGCAAAAGTAGAGGACATACAAAAGCTACTTTCTGTAAACGAAGAAATTGCTGCAAAAGTAGTGGAAGCTGCTAAAAAAAATCGAAACAAATCTCATTTGTAAAAAGTGTATTAGTGAGCTAGACGTCTGTTTTTGTTAGAAATTTCAAGTAATAAGGAATAGTATATAAATAGAAATTAGCTAGTATTTATTAAAAGAATCAAATGGTGATTAAATGAAAAGAGGTTTAATAATTTCTTATGGGGTTCTACTACTTGTCTTTTCATTGGTCATTACAACTCCTACCAAAGCAGCTACTGATTGGGGTGTAAAAACTGATGAACGTTACAAGTTTGAATTAAAGAATATGAGTTTATATGGACAAGACTATTCGTTGCTTTTCAAGGAAAATACAACGATGGAAATTAAATTTACCGAATTGTTGGATAATGGTTATAATTATGATGTATATGATAAAGATGGTCTTTCACAAAGCAATCAGACATTATTTGAAGAAGTACTAGTAGACACAACAAGTTATGTCTTACCAATTGGACTTCCAATTGCACTTCCACTCTCAATAGGAAGTATTTCTGACTATCTTCAATATTATGGTGATTTTGTAAATGATACTGAAAGTCTTGTTTTATTCGATGATCTTTTAGAAAATATCAGTGATTATACTACAAATTTCAATATGAATGTAAATACAACTTTAGACGCCAGTTTTCTCAAAATATATAGTTACTCTCATGCTGACGAAATTAATGCAACTATTCTTTCTGAATTATTAACAGGAGAAGATATGGGTGATATGGGTAGTTTATTTGTCATACCTACAAATATCACTGACTTCGACATGACAATTACTTTAACCTTTAATGCGACTTCGGGTTTGTTTAAAGTTCTAACTCTAAAAATCAGATCCATTTCTTGGCTAGAAGGATTTTCAGATAACTTTGATATTGATATAAAATATGCGCTTTATGTACCTCCTCCTCCAACCCTGCCAACTACTCCAACACCTACAGAAGAAAGTGCTTTTCCATGGGGTATCTCAACTATTGCATCATTAGCAGTTTTAGGGGGAGTTTTCTTCTTAAGGA
>DAOVKB010000001.1:0-70780 GCA_030631995.1 archaeon
CGATAAAATCCCTTTTTTCTGGTGTGGTTTTTACTCTCTGTTGTCTGTGCAATCTTCCTGCAAAAGAGGTAACGAGTGCAATCATATCCCCTTGTTCTCCCAGCTGGTAGTATATTCTCTTCTTTTTCCCACCTTCGTAAAGTGCTAGGGGACATGCCTTTCACTTGTGCGGCTATTCCTATTCGTACCAACATATTTACTTTTTTTTCTTTTCTCTGAAAAGCCTTTCTTCAGCATTTTCTCCTGTTTTCGCAAGATTGGATAACTTTTCACTCCTCTGTTGTGCACGGTTATTTTCTCTGATCTAAAATTGCATTTCAAAGTTAACCAAGAAAAAGATGTAATAATAGTATTTACAGCACCTTTAAGTGAAAAAGATGAAGAAGTAGAAGGACAGATGGATATGACACTGGGTGCTTTCTTGGAGTTATATGAACAAGACATAGGAAAAGGATATGTTGATACTGAGAAGTTTGATGGGTTTGATCAGATATTACAAGAACTAAATGTAGTAAAAACAAAACCTATGGGAATGATAAATTTAAGAGAAAAAGTAAGTGGTTGGAAGAAAATCTTCAGAAAATACAAACATAAATGATACTAGTTAAAAATAAAAATAAAAGAAAAAGGAAAAGGAAAACGTTTTACTCGAAATCTATACATTCACTTGGACATTCGTCAATGCAAAGACCACAATCAGTACATTCTTCTTTTCTAACTGGCACCGAAATATCATTGACTAGCTCATAAACATTTTCAGGACAGATGTCTATACAAGCTTCACAAGCAGTACAACAATCAGCTTTTACAACTGTTGGCATTTTTTCTAACTCCTTAGTTGATTAATCTGCTTTTCTTTTCTTCCCTTTTTAAATTCTTCTACATCACTATGCATTTAGATATAGCAGGAAAAAAAATGAAAAAAAGAGATGTTATTTTATTTGGGTAGATCTTCCTCTTCCAAAATCAGAAATCACTATGTAGGATACTAATTTTGCGAAATATGTAGATCTGCTAAGAATGCCAACAACTTCATTCGTTGCTTCATCTTGAGCAGCAATCAAAACTTCTTCATTTTCTCGTTCGACACCAATGAAGCGAGGCATTTCAACACCTGTTCCAGTATCCCTTAGTTTTCTTAATTCCACATTAGCTTGGGCATCTGTTATGGAATTTATCCAATCTCTATCCATTTCTTCATCCAAACTAGTGATTATAGTGACTTTAGCTGTAGCAGGAAGTTGTTTTATAGATTCTGTTGGAATATATTCTATTTTAGGTACCATAAGTGTTACTCCTCTCTTAGTATCTTTTACAATTCTAGACACGTGATCTAAAACAGCTTCTAATCCTACAATTGAAGTTGTTTGAACTGGAGGAATTTGCGTTTCACTTGATGTAGCTTCTAAGGTTCTAAAATCGTTTTTCAATTTCATTGTTGCACTTATTAGATAGTTAGCTGTATCTGTTAATTTTCTTTCTGAATCTTCAATAAACTTAACAGAAGAGTCAACTTCCTCAATCAACTTACCAGAGACAAGCTCCTTACTCTCTCGTATTCCGTTCTTTGAACTATCAATTACATCTCTTGAGATATCCATCGCAGATTCTATTGTTGTTTGAAGATGATTGTTTAAACCAGAAACAACCTCGGAAATGGTTGATTGAAGTAGACTTTGAGATTCATCATATTTTTCATTAAGCTTTGTTTCAGTTTCCTGAGAGAGAAAATCTAATCTTTGTGCTATTTCACTCCAATTCTCTTTCAAAGATGACGATTCAGCATCAAGATCTTGAACAAGTGTAGTATTTAGTTGAGACGATAATTCTTTGAATTTGACTAATTGAGCTCGTATACTGTTGACAATCTCTTCTGTTGAAGCGGTAATTTGTTCAATTAAATTCTCCTCAAATCCACTGAAACGTGTTATTGCGTTTTCTTTGACTTCACTTATTTTTTCATTATATTCATTAATTGCAGTAGTATATTTCGCATCTAGTTTTTGAATGAATATATCTCTTTCACTAACTAAATTGTTCCTCTGACTCTGTTCTTTGTTTTCTAAGTCTGTGAATTTTAGGTTCATACTTTCTCTGATTTGAGAGACTGAGCTTGAAATTGCTTGGTTTTTCTGCTGCATTATCTCTTCTAATAAACTAACTTTAATTTGTGATACTTTCTCGTTTAAAGCAGAGAGAGATTCCTTAATTTGAAGAGAAAGATCTTCTACTTTGTTATTCAAAACCATATCAAGGGAATTGCTTAATTCAGTAAGAGAACTTGAAACAGATTCTGAAATACCTTCGATTGTTTGTTCAGTGTCCCTAGTTATTTCAGTGGAATATCCAACATACTTTTCAGTTTGACTTCTGTTGAATGCTCTTACATCCATTTTTGTTGTATCTATATTTTGTTTAATTTGTGCGATTGTTGAATCTATGTCATTTAGGTACTGTTGATTCATTTCATCAAATTTCGGTTTTACTACTTGTGCCGTTGCTGATATTTTATCAATGGATGTTTGAGAATTTTCTGCTATCTCTGTAGTGAATGTTGTAAGATTCTCCTTGTTTTTTGCTTTAATATTGGAAACAGAAGAATCAATAGAAACTTTGGATTTGTTCAAGCTTTCAAGGCTATCCGTAAATACGCTCTGCAATGTTGTTTGAACGTTTCTTCTATGATTATCTTGATCAGAGAGTATTTTGGATGAAAAAACTCCTATTTTCTCATCAATAGCTTCTGTTTGTTGTTGGTTTAAGGTTTGAATTGAAGAAGATGTTTGCGTTAACTTCTGATCTAATTCATCCTCTTTTCTCGATACTGATTCATTTAAGCTAACTGATAGATTATCTTTCAATTGATTAAACGTTTCTTTCTTTTCTTGGAGAAAAGATGTTGTCTGACCCAGAGTGCTTTTAACATTCTCACTTAGTTGATCGCTTGTAGTTCCCAAGTAGTCCAATGGGATTTTTCCGTAGTATTTCTTTACATATCCTTCCGAAGCACCAACTGCACCTTTATTCAATAGAGAATCTAATGCAACCTTAACCTTTGAAAAATGTAACTTGCTAAACTGTGTTATTTCAAAAGTAGTCAATTGCCCTCCACCTAAAAGAAGTTGGTAAACTTGTTTTTCTTCAGGATTTAGTTGTAATCTTTCAATAAAAGACATTTTTTCACCTATTTATTAATTCAAAATTCTAGGAGGATTTCAAATTATTAACCTTTTGTAAATAACAGCTCTTTAGCATCTTTAAGAATCTTTTTAACAAACGACAATTAAATCCCAGTTGTGGTTATTGATGGTAGACTATGAAATCGTTTCATGGGATCAGAGTTACCAGATGACGTTTTACTTATTTGAAAAAATCACTGATGATGAGTTTTTTCCAGATGTAATTGTTGGAATTGCTCGAGGAGGATGGATACCAGCCAGATTGTTAGCTGATTTTTACGGAAATAAGAGAACAGCGAACATTAAAATCGAATTCTATGATAATACTTCTAGAGTTTCTGATGACCCAATAATCACTCAAGAAATTTCAGAGGATGTTGAGAATAAAGTAGTACTTGTAGTAGATGATGTAGCAGATTCAGGAAAAAGTCTAATTGCAGCAGTGGAACATGTAAAGAACAAGAATCCTAAAGAGATTAGAACAGCAACTTTGTATTATAAAAAACATAGTATTCTCAAACCTGATTACTATATCAGAGAAACTCAATCCTGGGTAGTTTACCCTTGGGAATATGGTGAATTTGTTGCATATTTGTATAATCAAATGCGAGAGACTATGAATGTGAAAGAAATAAGTAAAAGATTAAAAGATATAGGAATCCCCCCATCTCTCGTAGAAGCTTATTTTTCTCTAATATTAAAACATGAAAATTATTAAGAGGAGATTTTCATTGAACAAAGAAAAACCAGAAACTGACGCTGAATTGCCTGATGATGTTATAGATAGAGTGAATATAGGTGTCGTTGCAGTTTCCTTAAGTTTATACGAAGAAGGTATGAGTTTAGATGAGCTTATTGAAGTAACTGGAATCAGAGAAGCAGATGTCAGAAAAAGCCTTGATTATTTAATGATTAACCGCATGGTTAGAAAGAAATTAAATCAGGAATCATATCATGTTTCCAACTTTAAAAAAATGCTTCAATTTCTTTTATCGTCTGGAATGATTTTTCCTCTCGGAGAACAGATTACAAAATCAAAAGACGAGAAATAATATCCTATTTTTCCATATATTTCTCTAAAGAAGCCTGAGAACTCTTTTTATTTTTATTCTTACTTTCCGGAATTTTATCTTTCTTTACTTTAGTTTCTTTTTTTTCCGAAGTAGTAGTTTCTTCTTGTTTCTTTTCTTTCGCAACAGTTTTCTTATCCTTAACTTGTGCTTTTGGTTTCTTAGTTTTACTCTTTTTAATGAAATCAAACACAGTCATTTCTGTTTCCTTAGCTTTTGTCATCCATTGTTCAGCCATCTGAACATATTCTACCTCTTTATGTTTCATTATTTCCTTTATTAGCTTGTTTGAATCATTTGTAAGAAAACTTATGTTCTCTTCATCAAATTGAAGAAAGGCTGCTATCCCTCCAGCCATCTTAGGATCTGAATTGAAAATAATTCTCAGATATGGATAAATCTCCTTAACAAAAATCCTCTGAGAGCAATGTAAGTACCTAATACTTTTTTTTGCTATGGCATTGATCTTAGCATTCTTACCTCTAAGTCTCCCCATAAGTGCCCAATATCCAGGGAAGCCAAATTTTGTATATTTGAAAGGAGAGCTTTTGACTAGACCTACGGAGGATATAAATGTAAAGAAATATTTGAGAAATTTCCAATCTTGTTTTTTATAACAATGAGATAAATACATATCAGCTTCAGCGATTAACTCGTACATATTGAATAATTCTGTGTTTGTGCTTGCTTGTTTGTAAGCATGCTCGAAAACATACATCAGTAGTTCTCTATAATCAACATCAAGACCATCTATAGCTCTCTTTGCAGATTGATAATCGTTTGCCTGGAAAATATTAATTAGAGCTGTATCTAAGCTCTTTTCTTGGTTTCGAGGAGAAAATGTTACTTCTTTGATACCCACAACAGATACACCCTCCAAATCATTAATAGCAGAACGAGCATCTCCCCCGCTATTCTCTGTTATTGCTAAGAGGATATCCTCACTAACACTCAAATTTTCTTTCTCTTTTATTAGTTTGAGAAGAGTGAGAATTTCTTCATCTTTCAGACTTTTGAACTCAATTACAAGCATATTTCGTTTTGCAGCTTTTAATGCTGACGCTGAAGGATCGTTTGCCGTACAAATAATTGGAGTTCTTGTCGCTTTTACAGCTCTTCCAAGTGCTTGACCTCCTCCCCTATCTGCATTTCCAAATAACCCATCAGCCTCATCTACAAGAATTAGTTTACGAACTCTTGCACCCTGTAGGACAGTTCCTTCAGTAGATGATTTGCCTACAAGCATCTCTACTGCTTTTTTATTTCTCTTATCGCTCGCATTTACTTCTACAAACTCATAGTTGTATTTCTTGATTAGGTAGTAAACCACGCTTGTTTTACCTACACCTGCAGGACCAGCTAGCAATACAGCTTTCTTTCTTTGCTGATTCCATGTCTTTAACCAGTTTTCTAGTTTCCTTACTTCTTCCCTATTACCAACAAAATCCTTGAAAGTTTCAGGACGGTACTTCTCTACCCATGGAATAGTTTGGGTTTTACTCTGCATTGCCATTACGTTCAAATACAATTTTTCTATTTCAATATAAAAAATGTGTGTCTGGAGAAATTTATGGTTACTCTTCTTCCTGATCTTTCGATTTTTTTTCTTTTCTGAAGAGCATTTTACCCAAAATTCCCCCCGTAATTCCTCCAACTAATCCTATTATTGGTATGAAGATAAATGAACCCAGAACTAATGTTGCTAGAAATGTAACGATGAAAAGTGTGAAACCACTTAAACCTAAAAAGGATAAACCCATTGATGCTGTCATTGTTGCGAATATAAAATCAAGAAATAAGAAGGATAATATAGAAGACCATGCACCTGATCTAAGTCCTCCTCGAGAGGCTAATCCTCCAGCAAAAGAACCAACTAACCAGATGAATATTATAAGGATATACATTCTTGGATTTCCAAATTGATTATCAATACTATACGAAGACAAAATATCTGGTAAAGGAATACCAATTTTCAAGAACATGTTTACTACTAGCAGCATGAGTAAAATTACCCAAAAATGACCTCCTGTTCCATGGTCTGCCTTCATATTATCATTTAATGCGATTAATTCTACCATATCTATAGTTGGCCAAATAATATAAAGTAACAGAACAACAACAGCAGTACATGTAATAAAACCAATAATTGATTTGAAGAATCTCTTAAGGAACATGTAAATCAAGTAATTTTGTCAATGAAACTATTTAGATTTTTGCATTCACATTTTAGTCTTTAATGATCTAATTAATTAGAAAATAATAGATAGACAGGTTAATGATGCCTGACATTTCTCGAATTCACTCATATTAAGAGTAATGACTTCGTATCCTGCAGATTTCACCATTTCATGCGTATTGGAGAATCTATTGGACATAACTACTGCATCTCCAATCGCTAAACAATTAACAGAATAACTTTCTTCTTTTGGCACAATTAGCAAGCTCAAATTCTTAAGGAGAGGATGATTTCTATATTCCTCTGTTGTAATCATTGTTTCTTTACCAAGATATTTCATGTAGCTTTTCAAATGAACTATATCAGGATTCGTAATTGTATCAACTTTAACATCCAACCACTCCATCATCTGATTAACACCATGATTGTTTGTCCGTTGAGTAATTCCGCATATTAATCTGTCAGGTAAATGAATTATATCGCCTCCTTCAATTGTAGCAGGAACAACGGCTCTTTTTACAGCAAGATGTTGTTTTAATACATCCTCTACATCAACATCTTCCCCTCTTCTACTTTCTTCCCCCATTCGGGTGATCAATGCTCTACTCTGATGGACAACAGCATTGTCTTCGACAAAACATGAATCTGGAAAATCATTTTTTATTGGAAGCTCTATTATTTCCAGTCCTAATTCCGATAATGTTTTACAATATTTATTGTGTTGTTCTCTGGCTTTATGTATATCTACAGTGTGGTGTAAAGGGTGAGAAGATACGCATTCTTTGTAAGTGTCACTAGGTTTTCTTACTAAAGCTCTGGTTGGATGTTTCATTACTATTCATGTAATTCTAAGGGATTGGTTTATATATTTCTCTTTATCAACAAAAAGCATGGTGCTTATTGGTCAGACAGTACAAGCGTATGAGGGGCTGGGATGTGAGCATTTAGTTCGATTTGCTAATCTTTTAGGTATAGAATCATGTGAAATTAATCCAAAAGGAACTAGTTTCAAGAACATTGATAAAATAATAAAAGCACTAGGGAAGATGAAAACAACTTATCATTTACCTGTAGCAGGTATTGAAGGATATGATTTTGCTTATCCTGACAAAGAGAAAGAGATAGGAGATATAATAAAATTAATCAACAAACATTCTGATGACCTTCATCTCATTCTGGGGGTTTTTCATCCGGTTGAGGAAAGGGGTAATTTTGAAACCTTAGTTGAGAATCTAAAACAAGTGAACATAAAACTAGTTGTTGAGAACATTCAGAATTATTCTGATGAAGAGTTTGAAAATCTTTATGTGCAATTTAAGGATGAACTTGGGGATCAACTAAAAGGATGGCTGTTTGATGTTGCCCACTCTTTTTTGAGGAATGGGCCAGAGGATTATATGAACCTACTTGATAAAATGCCTTTTGATGAGCTTGAAGAAATACATTTATCTGATTGTACAAAAAATGAAGATTCACATTATTCCTTTGGAGCTGGTATTATGCCAATCGAAAATATCCTGCAAGAAATTAAACGAAGAAAGTTCAATAAAATAATAGTGAATGAGATTGATGCGTATCCCAGTGTATGGAGTACGATTGATTCGTATAGAAAAGTAGCTAAATATTTCAAGAAACCACTTTATGTGAAGGTTTCAACTAGAAAACTACTCATTAAACCTGTGATACAAAGACGACTAAAGAAAGCTAACATTGTTTAAATTGAGAATGAAATAATAATTTCAAAATTCTAATCTGTTTCAATTTGATTAATGAGTTGAATTGAAAGATTGATCCATTTTAGATATGAATTTATTGCTGCCCTTGCTGAAATTGAATCCATTGCATCAATTTTTAATATTAAAACGTTCTCGTGAACTTCTAAACTAGTTATTACTCGGTCATTAGGATTATATTTAGATTCTAAATTCAAAGTTTCATATAGTAAATTGCTCATTTTTTCATTTTCCATCTTGAATTCAAAATCAATCTCAAGTCTCTTTATTTTAGAACTCTTCATCTTTTTTCGCACTTTTTTACAATTAAATCAATAAATCTTCAGGTTCTCTTGGTATTACTCTTATTTTCAATCTTGGGCCAACTTGTTTATTGAGACTATTGAGAAATTCAATAAAAATAATCTTTTGTTCTTCGTCAATATAATCTGCGTACACTGTTACATACTCTTTTCCTTTGATTTTCTCAATATTCTCCTGAGTAATCCCTAACAATCTTCTAATTATATTCTCCTCTTCAGGATTCTTCAAAGAAGAGATTAGCACTGCAAAAGCTGGTTTCCTATTTCTCTGTTTTTGTTGATATTCTCTTGATAAAGTAATTCCCCTGATTTTAACAGCATAAGGAATTTCTTGTGGTTCTGTCTTCAAATCAAATATTCTCACGAAATTTGGATTCCCTTTAACAGAATGAATGATAACAGCTGTTTCAAATCCTCTATTCTTCATCCCAGTGATACACATAAGAAGCTTAGAAGATCCTCTCACAACCCTCTGAGATTGAGGAACAACGCCTATAATATCATGTACGAATGAACGAGTCTTGTTTGCTGGTGAACGTGAAGTAGTAAATCCAATTCTACTCATATAATCAAACAAAAATTAACCACAATTAAATGTAGGGATTGTAAACTATTTTAAAAATAATAAAAGAAAAGGAGTGTTATTCTTCATCCTTTAATCCTTCAGCTATACGTGTAACTCTACGTGTAATACTTCTTCCAGCACTAGTATTAGGTTCCCAAGCTCCCCCAGTAAGTTTTTCTCCACATTTTGAGCACTCCCAAATACCAAGACCAGATCGTTTCAAGGTTCGCATGTAACAAATTGGGCATTTGTAAATTGCTTTACTTTTTTCCTCTATTTCTCTGACTCTTTTTCTTATTGTACTACCATAACGAGCACCAAATCGACCGGTGGAACCTACTTTCTTTGTTTTGCCCATTATTCTCACCTTTTTTCTTACGAAAGCGCTTTCATCAGCTCTTTCCTTAAAGTTTTCGATACATTCAAAGATTCTTTAATGACAGATAAGAGTTCATCAGTTTTATAGACTCCTGTTGCACCTTTTTGTATAGATACAATTCGGTCTTCTTCATCAAATCCTACAGTTACTCTTGCTTCACTAACTCTTTCTTCTTTGAAATTGGCATCAATTATATTATTCTCTCCAATTTTGTATGAGGTTACGGAAATAGGATAATGATCAATTTTCAAGGGTTCTACTTCTTCTAGGATTTCCACTTCATCATTTTCAAGTATTTTTACTTTGGGAATCTTTGTAGTTGCAAGAGCAGCTACAGCACCAATTACTGCAGCATCGAATAAATTGCCATCATGATTAAGAATGTAGAAATCTATGAATAGAATCCACACGGATTTTTTTGGTATAACACATAATTTAGATAAATCCACACAATGAGATTCTCTAATAGCTCTATCTGTTACACGTGCTAGTTCAATTGCAGCACTACTTGGAGGTCCACTCTCAAAATAGGGAGAAGCTATTGGTGATAATTCTGCGGTTGTGGTGATAACTCCAGTATCTGGAGTATCAGGGAATGGAGAACCTAATAGTGCCTTTATACCTACAATTAATTTAGATCCTCCTAAGTTAACAATTGCAGAACCTTCTGCCTTTTGAACAAGGTTAATTTCAAGTTCAACACTTCGTGCTTGATTGAATTCTCTACCATCTATTCTTTTCTTTTGTTCCAGTAAGGATTTAATGTAATCTTTTTCAATTTCACTTATAACAAAATCGTCGCCCATTTATTTAGCCTCCTTTTCGTCTTTAACCTCGGGTTTGGGTTCTTCCTTAGGTTCAGTTTTAGGTTCCTCTTTGGGTTTAGCTTTGATTTCAGGTTTGGGAGCCACTTTGGGCTCTTCCTTGGGTTCTTCTTTAACCGCTTTTGGTTTTTCTTCTTTTTTTGTTTCCTTTACATCTACAGACACTTCTGCTCTTATTGCCGCGTATTTGTCTTGTAGTGCTTTCTTTTGAATATCGTAAATTTCAGTAGCGCCTTTGATTGAAAGCTTTAAACATTCTTCAAATTGCTCAAAAGTAAATACACCATCCAATTGGACTAGTGATATCTCATCTAGAACTGGGCAATAACCAACTGGTACATCCCCAGAACCCTTTTGATCTTCTATATCATGAAGATCAAGTACAACTTTATCATTAATTAAGCCACCAGCTACGGATGCAATCAGCCCCCTCATCGGAATCCCTGCATCAGCAAGTGCTACGGATGCAGCAGTTAGACTTGCACACCTGGTACCTCCATCTGCTTGTAACACTTGAAGGTAGACATCAATTGTTGTTCTTGGATATTTTTCTGTAAACACTACGGAAGTGAGTGCATTACTAATAATCATTGATATTTCTTTTTCTCTTCTAGATGGAGCAGGGCTTTTTCTATCATTAACAGAGAAAGTTGACATCCTATAAAAACACTGAATTAATGCTCTATCAGGGAGAGCACGGTGTTTAGGATGAAGTTCCCTTGGTCCATAAACTGCAGCGATAATAATATTCTTTCCCATGCGGATTTCTGCAGAACCATCCGCATTTTCTAATACTCCTATTTTGATACTTATTGGTCTTAGTTCATCGAAATTTCGACCATCAAGTCTTTTTCCTTTTTCATCTATTAGTTGAACAGTTCCATCTCCTGCCATAAATTTCACCTAATTTCATTATTATTATTTTCCGATAATAAGTCTCGAATTCTATCGGTTAACCCTTGTGTATGAGCTTCTAATTCTATTTTCTTTATTGATTCTATTGCTTTCAGTTCGTCTTCTTTCTTCTTACCTTGAATCCAGATTCTTCCATTTTGACCGGTTATAATCTGTGTTCTAGTTAATCTCTTTACCATGTTAATCATTGTACCTCTCTTTCCAATTACACGAGGTATATGTGCAGCTTCAATTTCGATAATTCTGCCACCTCTCAATTTTCCAAGTCCTCTTTCATTTGTGATAACTTGGGGATCTCTAGTTCTATCAAAACTAGCTATTTTGGTAAGAATTATATCACCAACATCGAAGATTCTTCTTGCATCATCTTTTACGGGATCAAATTTCTTTTCAGTAGCGTTATTTGCTAGTAGTACAGCAATATAAGGGGAACCAATATCAATTAACCAATTTGTTAACCCAACTTCAACTATTTTTCCAATTACTAAATCTCCGGGTCTAGGAACATATTTTCCTTTCAAGGATTTTACTTGAATAAAATCTCCTTTATCTTGAAAAAGACCGACAACTGTTGAATAATAGAAGTTTCCTCTTTTTATAATACCCTCGCCACATCGTATAGTTCCCTCAGCTAATATATCACCAGGGATAACTATTGCATGGTTTTCTAATGCTATCTTAGACATTTTTCTCGACCTTTAAAGTTTATTCTGACAATCTTTCTAACACTTTAACTTGTGCTTTACCTTTTGTACGAGAAGTTATTTGTTCCAAAAAATCTGCTTGTGTTCCAGAAGGTATTTGAACTAAAACAACCAAACTGCCATCAGATAACCATTCTTCTTGAACTAAATTTCCGGATGAAAGAACGTAACCATATAATGATCCTGTAAAACTTGGAGGAATTTTCAAGGCTAATTTTACTGATTCAAGCCTGATAGGCATAATTGGTTTAAGCAAATCAATAATTTCTAAAGCCTGTATTTTAATTTCTTCCTTATAATCAATATTAACTCCCAAATCCATTATTGCTTTATCAATCCTATCTTTAGGTATAGGAGTATTTTCTCTGGGATTAATACAGTGAATATGAATAAAATTAACAATCTCTGCTCGTTTTTCCTTCAATATTTCATTTCTTTGCTCAGCTGTTAATTGAAGCTGACCATCTTTTAAAATACGCAAAGCAATATCTCTTTCACTTGCTTCTTCCCCGAATACAGCTAAAATATCATCTTCAGAAGATCTGTGACCACGAGAAACATTTTCATAAACTTGTAATGTATCAAAAATATCATCGGGGTCTATTTCTTCTCCCTGTAAAAATAACCAAGCTGATTCTGGATTAACCAGCAATTCAAACCTTCTTCCATGCGCTTGGTATCGGACAAGAGACTTACCTTTTAAATCAATTCTTTTGTCTCCGGTAATAGCGCCATGATCTCGTACCATAGCATTCACACTTTTGTAAACTTAGTAAATATTGTTCAGTTTTATTGATAGTTAAAGTGCCAGATTTATAAGACTTTTTAAGTTTGAGATATAGAAATTCTATAGATAATCACAATACTGATGTGGTAAACAAATGAACAATATTCTAATTACTGGTTTACCAGGGGTTGGAAAAACTACTCTCATAACTCAAATCTTGAAAGAACTCAAAGTGAGGGCTATTGGATTTGTAACAAAAGAGCTACGAAAGGAGGGTAGTCGATACGGATTTACTGTTGAAACTTTATCTGGTACAAGCATGCTATTAGCATCAAAAAAAGAAAAATACTGTAAATACAGAGTGGGAAAATATTGTGTTTATGTGGAAAATGTTGATTCTATAGTTAAGATATTGGAAGAAGAAATCAGAAAGAAATCTTATAGCATGATCGTTATAGATGAAATTGGTAAAATGGAGTTGTTCTCACCTAATTTTAAGAAGTTTTTATTAAATAGTTTAGAAGAACAAAAAGTATTTGGAACAATCATGATGAGAGATAACTCTTTTACTAAGGAAATTAAAACCAGGCCAGATGTAAAACTTTACAACATTGATAGAACAAATCGCGATTGGGTAAAACAAATAATTTCGAGAAAGATTATGGATAATCAGAGATTATGAAAAATCACTTTCTAGCCTTTAGCAATGATTTTATATGCACATAATATAATGGTAAATTGTAGATTCAAGATGTCAAAGAAAGATGAATTCAAATCACTTGTTGGTTCCATTAACATGGTAAAGAACATGGTTGAAAGCATTGTTTCAGCAGTTCAAGAACGTTTCAAAGATTATGATAATGTTGTAGTATCATTAAGGGAGAGATTAGATAAACTAGAAGCTCAATCGGGACAAAGTACATCTACTCAAGCAGTACCAACAGATGCAGCAAATCTAGTTAACAAAATAGAGCAATTAACAAAAAGAATGGATAGCTTAAATGAACGAATACTGCTCATAGAAGCAACAAAAAGTGTTCATGATGAAACTATAGTTGAACCCACAGATGTTCAAGCAATAAAAGATATAGCAGCAGAAGCTCCATCAGCAGTACCTGCACCTGTTCCAACACCAGTACCTGAAGAAGCTGAAGCAATTGCTGAATTTGAAATTCCGACAGAAGATCCTGAGAAGGATTTAACATCAATCCCCGCACCACCAACACCTGAATCTATTCCAACTCCAAGAGCAGAAATTCCTTCAGCACCACCAACACAGAAAATTGAGGAAGTAGAACTTCCAAAAGTTGCACCATTTGCTCCTCCTACTGAAATCCCAGCACCACCAGCACCTAAGCCTGCAACACAAATTACAGAAGATGTTGAAAGAGACGTAAGTCCCATTTCTAAACAGGTAAGTGGAAGCATACCTATGCCTCCTAAAAAAGAAGGGGTCACAGATGCAACAGAAATTCAGCCTTCCGTTCTTAAGACTGAAGAAGAAGAAGCCACAGTACCAGAAGAAGGAAAATCAGCAGAGATTTTTGGTGAGGCTGTCAGCGGTGATAAAGCAGAACTTCTTAAAGCTTTGAAGAAATTAGAAGATCTTTAAAGTTCCAGCAATCGGAAATTTCAAATATGGTTCTCAAAGATTTGCTTAATGGTTATTTCAATTCCGCCTATTGCGATATATATTATTACATTTTTTATACCTTTGATTCTCACATTCATTGTATTACCTTTTCACATAAGATTTATGCTAAAGAAAGGAATTTTTGGAATTGATATTCATAAGGAGAGTAAACCGAAAGTTGCAGAAATGGGTGGAGTAATAATTCTCTTATCCATAATTCTTACATCCATAGTAGGGATTTTGCTAGTTGATAATAACGTAGATAGACTCAAAATAGGAATATTCTGCATAACAGTATTGATAGCAGGAATCATAGGATTGATTGATGATTTAATTAGACTTAGTGCATTACTAAAACCCTTGTTGCTCCTATTAGCATCAGTACCAATTATTGCATCAGGAATGTTTTCACCAGAACCAGTCCTACCATTTGTAGGAAAAACAAGATTAACAATAGTCTATTATGTATTGTTGCCTTTTATCATTGCGGTTCCTTCGAATGCAGTAAACATGTTAGATGTCTTCAATGGTTCAATGGCATTAGCTACGATTTTAGTACTAGTAGCAGTGTTCTTTGCCAATATGATAATCTTTCGAGGAGGAATCGAAAATCTTGATTTGACTTATGTATTCATCTTAATGATGATAGCAACTCTAATTGCGTTCTGGTTTTTCAACCGTTATCCAGCTAAAGTTTTTGCAGGAGATACAGGGAGTTTAGCTATTGGTGCATCACTAGGAGCAATAGCAGTACTTGGACAGCTTGAAGTTGTTGTGATTATCGCTATGATACCTTTTATTATGAATTCTTTCGGCATAATTAGTAGTGTTAGAGGGTTGATGGAAAGAAGAGAGATGGTGAGACCTACGAAAATGACTCATGATTGGAAAATACAATCCACTGGAGATTCGAAAGCTCCTATCACACTTGTGGGTTTGGTTATTCAAAAAGAACCTCTACATGAGAAAGACATTGTTAAAAGTTTCAGTATTCTCACCTTTATAAGTGGGATATTTGCTCTGATAACTGCAGTTTTGATTTGGTTGGTGATATAATGAGATATTATAAAATAACAAATAGAATATCAAAAATCATTGGACTTGAAGCATTTGTGTTTGCATCATTTATAGGCATCTGTTTTCTAATTAATGCATTAATTGTTAATATTCCTGCAGTTCCTACCAAGCCAGGTATAAATTTCTTGCTTGCTACTTTAAAAGTAGGATTGGGTTTGTTGTTTGTGGGGATCTGGTTAGTTATTTGGTATATCATTACTAAGAGACTAATGAAAACGAAAAAGAAAACCAAAAGCGAAAAAAGTAGTGCTTCATGAATCGTACTATGATTGAGCTTCTAAAAGGAATAACCTTTTCTTTAGAATATAGAACTTCTTAGCGAATTCAATGCTAGAAATTTCATAATCTTCAAATTGTTGTTCTATCGCAAAGATTTCACTTTCTACATTTAATATTTCATCTTCAATATGCTTTTGTTTCTCTTGTTGTAATATCTTATTGCTTACTTGGCTTGGTTTCTTTGCTGATATTTCATTTAATTCCTTCTTTTTTTCTTCGAGAATAATTGTCAATTGTTCCTTTTGTTTTGTCAATGGTGTAAGTTGATTCTGAGGGTCTATTGCTTCTGCTTTAGCTTTAATCATTCTTGCAGGAACTTTAGAAAACAACCTTATTGTTTCCACAATCACTTGAAAAATATGATAACTTGATCTCCATCTAGCAAGCATTCTCATTTCTAGAAAATTGTCATGAGTTAAATTTGGATGTGTTATAGGGGTTATAATTTTCACTTGTGGTGGAGTTTCTGGAAAAGTATCTGTAAGATAGATTTCAACTTCTACTAATATTTCACCTTCATCTGAAATAGCGGGAACAAAACCCCTCCATTTAGTTAAATCCCCTGCGATTGGTTCAAATGCATAAGCTCTTTCCATCACAAGACTATATTCTTTTGCTAAGACGCTATCTGGAACTGTCATAATATCCTAACACCTTTCTTGTAAGTATTTCACAGCGTTCTATTTATAGATTCTCTTTTCTATTAAAACAAAATTCAACATCTCTAGATTTTTATATTAACATTTTTCCATGGATTTAATGACTAGAGTTGCAGTGATAAATCACGATAAATGCAGACCTGATAAATGTGGAAAATTATGCTATAAGGTATGTCCCACTGTCAGAGCTGGTAGAGAAACAATATCATTTGAGCCCCCTAGTAATAAAGCTGTTATCCATGAACCTCTCTGCGAAGGCGTTGGAATTTGTGTTAAGAAATGCCCTTTTCATTGTATAACTGTAGTCAACTTACCTGAAGAGTTAGATAAAGAAGTAACCCATAGATATAGCATTAATGGTTTTAAACTTCATAGATTACCGATGCCAAAATTAGGACGGGTTACAGGATTAGTTGGACAAAATGGTTCCGGAAAAACAACCACATTGAACATCTTACAAGGGAATTTCTCACCTAATTTGGGTAGGTTTGAACAGCCCCCTGAATGGGAAGAGATATTAGAGCATTTCAGAGGAAAGGAAATTCAGAACTACTTTGAGAAACTAGCAAACAAAGAATTAAGAATCATCCTAAAACCGCAAAATGTTGATAAATTACCAAAAGCTATCAAAGGGAATGTTTCAGATCTTATTAATAAAGTGGATGAAAAAAATCTAAAGAACGAGGTAAAGGAAATTTTTTCCTTGGAAAAGGTATGGGATAGAGATATCTCAAAACTAAGTGGGGGAGAGTTACAAAGACTAGCAATTGCAGCAACCGTTGTTCGTGAAGCAGATGTATATTTGTTTGATGAACCTACAGCTTACTTAGATGTGCAAGAGAGGGTGAAAATTTCACAATATCTTAACGATATGAAATCACCGAATCACACATTAATTGTAGTTGAACATGATCTTGCAATGCTTGATTATCTGAGTGATCAGATATTCATCTACTATGGAGCAGCAGGTGTTTATGGTATCGTTAGCCATCCACATGCTGTAAGAGAAGGAATCAATGTTTTTCTTGATGGTTATATTCCATCAGAAAACATGCGATTTAGACCACAACCAATCATTTTCAAAAAAACTAGTATGGAAGATAAAGCAATATCCCATAGACTAGCTCTACGATATGGTGAAATGACAAAAAAATTCAATGGTTTTGAATTGTCTACCAAAGGAGGAGAGCTCTATAAAGGAGAAGTAATAGGCATTATTGGACCAAATGGAATTGGAAAAACAACTTTTGTAAAGATGCTTGCAGGTGTTCTTGAACCTACAACAATTTCGGAACCTGTAGAACTTTTAGTTGAGATAGCTACAAAGAAGGAAGAAGACTCTGAAGAACGAGAAAGAGAAGAGAAAATTGAATCTTTCAAGGTTAGTCACAAACCCCAATATCTATACACTGAATCAGAGCAAACAGTAGAGGAATATCTTAGAGAGATAAACCCCGTAATGCTATCAAGTGGTTGGCATAAAACAGAGATAGTTGAACCACTTAAGTTTTCCAAACTACTTGATTCACAATTAAGGGATCTTTCAGGAGGGGAACTTCAGAAAGTGTCTATAGCTGCTTGTTTGGGTAGAAGGGCTCATCTTTATCTTCTGGATGAACCTTCAGCATACATATCATCTGAAGATAGAGTGAATGTTGCGAAAGTAATTAAGAGAGTAGTTTCTCACTATGAAATGCCTGCTTTAGTTGTAGAGCATGATGTTATGATGCTTAATTTCACTTCAGACAGACTAATTATTTTTGATGGACAACCAAGTGTAAAGGGTCGTAGTAGCTCAATAGGATCGATGCAATATGGAATGAATGCTTTTCTTAGAAAAATGGATATAACTTTCAGACAAGATCCACGAACACTCAGACCCAGAGTTAACAAAAAGGACTCTCAACTAGATAAAAAGCAAAAAGCAGAAGGAAAGTATTTTGTTCCTGCTTAAAATACTCTAGTTTGGTTTTGAGCTCGGAATTTTCTTCAACAAAAAAAATTGAATGCAAAAAATAAAAGAAGTGGAAAATTAAGTTTATCGTACTTAATCTTTCAGATGATTAAACCATTCAGGAAGTCTTAATTCTTCAACTTTAGTTGTGTCTCCAGGTAGATATGGTTTAATATCAACTACAGGAGTCCCATCAATTGCATCAATTCTATCAATGTAAAGTCGGTTATTTTCTACTTTAATCAGTTTAACTTTTGTCAATCCTATAGGATTAGGTCTAGAGGGACTCCTACAGGAAAATACTCCTGTTTCTATTTCTTCTCCTAATTTAGGAGGATATGCTAATAACTGTGACCTGTCTTGAGGATTGTCTCTCATAGAAATCCACCATAAAACAAAGATGTGACTAAAATTCTCAATATGTCTTAAACCAGAAAGATAAGATTGATGAATCTCTATAAAACACGCTTCTTGTTCAATTTTTACAGTTCCAATTTGATATATACCAAAAGATGACATAGTAACCAAAAATCAGTCCGTACAATGGCTTTTGAAGTTTTCTTTCTGACTTATAATCATTTTACAATAGCATTCTTTTTGAAAAAACTATCAAGTGTTCTTGTCTCTTCAGGCTTTTCCAAAACATCTTCATAGAATTTCTTCTCAATATCCATATTAGCTTTCTTCATAACATATTTTGGAATGAAACGATGAAACAATCGTGTATTCAATCTCTGCTCTAAAAACTGCGTTTCATAATATTGTTCCCAGAGAAAATCACCGTTCTCTAGTAAAAACTCTACAGGTAATCGTTCGGTAAGAGTTTTATCGGTAAATTCACGTATTTGATTTATTAGGATTTTTTCATTTTGCTCTTTGAATTCAGGTATGTTTGAGATATCTGTTCTTTCAGTAGCAAGATGATTATCACTTGGAGTGATAACTAGGATGATGAAATTACCAAATCTCTTTGCAAGAGATTTCGCTATTAAATGCCCTGTTTTATGTTCAGGGTGACATTTTCCTAGAAGAAGCATTTCAGGTAATGGTTTTAATCTAATATAAGCTGACAGTTGATGGATTTCACGCAGAACTGCGTTTGCTCTTCTTTTTATCAGCTTGCCCAATATAGTGCATCCTGTTGTTATCTCATGTGGACTTGATTGATATAATTCATTAGCTTTGAGGACAAAATCCTCGGTGGTTTTTATGTGTAAGCAAGCTGCTTGAAAATATTCTTTTGCTGAGCGATCACATATAAATGACGTCTTTTTCACTTCCCTATAGTTTTCGTAAAATTATCTAATGTTAGCTGAGTTTTTTCTCCTATTGTAAGAAATGGAAGAGCTCTCTTGAGAACAACTCCAATTGACTTTAATTGTTGGGTTTTTGTAATTTTAACTCCTTGATTCTGCAATTTGACAATTCTAGTTGCTGAAAGTTGACCAATTCCTGGAACCCTCATTAAATCCATATATTTACAATCATTAATATCAATTGGAAATAAATCGTGATTTCTTCTTGCTAGAGTAATTTTTGGATCTTCCTTCAGTGGAATGAATCCTTCGTCATTAACTATTGTCATGAGTTCTTTTGAAGTAAATTTATAGATTCTTCGTAACCAATCTATCTGGTAAAGTCTATGTTCTCTTTGAAAGAATGAACGAGGAAAAGATTTTTGCTTATTATCTATTGGAAGACAAGTAGAGTAGTATTGTCTTTTGAAATCCCAGTTTGTTGTATAAAATTCAAAGATACTTTCTAGTAACTCTTTGTCAGTTTCAGATGCAGCCCCTATTACATATTGAGTAGTATATCCTGCTGGAATATGTCCTCGAGATTGAAGATCAGGGAGCCATTTTGTTACTCTGAGTATATCATTCTGAAAATCTTTAGTTGAACATGTTTCTGCAAAACGGTTCTTATTTGGAAGTTCAACATTTATACTTACTCTGTCAGCTAGTTCTGTTATGCGTTTGAGATTATCTAAGTTTATTCCAGGTAAAACCTTAGCATGTATATAGCCATCAAATTTGTATTTCAACCTGAGAAGTTCAAGTGTTTCATGCATAATTTCCGTTTGACATTCAGCACTTTTTCCTACTCCAGAACTAATAAACAATCCTTCAATATAATTTCTTAAATAAAATCCAATAGTTAATTGTGCCAATTCCTCTGGATTGAAAGAAGTAGAAACTCTCTTCTTTCCCTTCATGTTTGAAGTTGAATTTACGCAGTAAGCACAATCATGTATACATTGATTTGTAATCAACACCTTGAGAAGACTAATGCATCGTCCATCTGGAAGGAAGGAATGACAAACTCCGCTTGCAGCTGCTCGACCTATTGAACCAGGAGTATGAGCCCTTGGAGAAGCTGTTGACGCGCATAAGTCGTATTTAGCTGCTTCTCCCAATATGCGAAGTTTTTCTAGTATACTAGGCACTTAAACTCAATAATAATGGTGTTCTTGATATAAAAACCAATCAAAAAACTCTCGGAAGAATTTTCAATATGGTTTCTTCCTTGAAAAACAACAAAATAGGAAATTTTAAAACTAATACTTTGTTTGGGAGATTAACCAACGAGATGTCGAAAGGAATCGTTAGGTGATTAAGATGACAAAAAGTATGTATAGATATATTGGAGAGTTTTGGAGGAATCGCAATTCTCCTGAGTTTAAAGCTTTGATGAGAGAGAGAATCATTCAGTGGAGAAGAGAGGGGGCTATTGAACGAGTTGAGAGACCCACACGACTTGATAGAGCTCGAGCCCTTGGATACAGAGCCAAACAAGGCTATGTAGTTGTTCGTGCTCGTGTCCGAAGAGGTGGAAGGAGAAAACAAAGACCAGTAAGAGGAAGAAAATCTAGAAATCTTGGTGTGAGAAAAATAACTCCTAAGAAGAGCATCAAGTTGATTGCAGAGGAAAGAGTTGCTCGTAAGTACAGTAACTTGGAAGTTCTGAATTCTTATTGGGTTGGTCAAGATGGAAGAAGTAAATTCTTCGAAATTATACTCATAGATCCACAGCATCCAGTAATCGCAAAAGATCCTAGAACAAGCTGGGTTTCTATTAAAGAGTATAGAGGAGATGATGTTTTCTATTTGAAGAATCCTATACATAGAGGTAGAGTACACAGAAGTTTGACAAGTTCAGGTAGAAAAGCAAGAGGTCTCCGTAACAGAGGGTTTGGAGCAGAGAAAAATAGGCCTTCACTAAGAAGACACAAACGTAGAGGAAACTAGTTTTTCTTCTTTTTTCTATTCTCAAGAGGTTGTAGGATGGATATAACAATTACCAAACTTGTGATTAGTTTTTCTGTACATGCTACTGAAGATTTTGAAAAAAACATGGAATCATTAAGTAATATTATTCCAAATGAAATCTTAGAACAAATGGAAGTTAACATTGATGAGCTTGAAGGAGGGTATCAGAATCCAATTGATTTTGTTAATATCTCTTTTACTAAAGCTAACACTATTGAAAAAATTCTTAGAAATTTTTCATCTATCATCCCCAATGAAGAAAAAACAAAGTTAGGGATTGAATTTGATGAAAGATTCGATCATAAGAATAACATGTTCTTCATCAGATTAGATAAAGAAGAGCTCTTTCATGGTAAGGTTTCAATAACATCTGCAGCCAATATTATAAAATTAGCAATGAAGATGAGAGCTTTTACTAAAGGTGTCAATTTCAAGGAATTTCTAATTGATAAAAATATACTAAATTAGAAACACAATGTTTCCACTATCTTATGACAGAAAGTTTTTAAGTTGGGAAGGGCTAAAAAGAGTAGTTACATGAGGAATAAGGATGGATCGCGAAATTCGCTAATAAAGAGACTCTTTTAAAATACCATCATAGCGTGCCTCATCAAGTTAGTAACAAAAATTTTGGAGTATATTATTTTGGAAAATAAGAATCAAATATTTGAATCTGTTAAGGCATTGCCTGTTTTTACAGAAGAAGAAGAAAAGATATTAGAATTCTGGGAAAAGAAGAAGATCTTTGAGAAAGTTAGAAAACTACGACAAGAAGGACCTCTTTTCAGATGGTTAGAAGGTCCCCCAACAGCAAATGGTCTTCCCCATATCGGTCATGCTTTGACACGAGCTATCAAAGATGTTTTCTTGCGACACAAATCAATGCATGGATATAACATTGTTCCATGGATAGCAGGATGGGATTGTCATGGACTTCCTGTTGAACTAGAAGTCGAAAAAGAATTAGGTTTCAGTGATAAATCCCAAATAGAGGAATATGGAATAGTCAAATTCAATGAAGCTTGTAGAAAATCTGTATTCAAATATGTTAAAGAATGGCATGATATGTCCAAGAGAATTGGTTTCTGGCTTGATCTTGACAACCCTTACGTTACTATGGAAGAAGATTACGTGGAGAGCGTATGGTGGTCTTTGAAAGAGATATACAATAAAGGATTGATATATTTAGGTTACAAAGTCGTTCCCTATTGTCCAAGATGCGGAACACCATTATCACAAGCAGAAGTTGGACAGGGAATGATGGAAACTACAGATCCTTCAGTACATGTGAAATTTAAGTCATTAGATTTCGAGGACACATATTATTTAGCATGGACAACTACTCCATGGACTTTGATATCAAATGTTTGTTTGACTCTACATCCAGATGTAGATTATGTTCATGTGGAATATAATGGAGAGAAACTCATCTTAGCTGAAACTATAGCAGAAAATTTATTAGGTGATTATATAGTGCTTCAAAGATTTAAAGGAAAAGATCTTGAATACAATAAATACGAACAACTATTCCCTTATATTGTTCCTAAAGAAGAAGCTTTTTACGTAGCTCTTGCAAATTATGTGACCACAGAAGAAGGTACAGGTATAGTTCATTCAGCTCCTGCTTTTGGAGAAGATGATGCAGAAATAGGAAAGAAATATGGACTTCCTGCAATGAACCCAGTTCTAGAAGACGGTACCTTCTCCGAAGAGATTACAGATTTTTCAGGTTTGTTCGTTAAAAAAGCAGACACCAAAATTATGAAAAATCTTGAAGAGAGAGGATTACTATTCAAGAAAGGTACTTACAAGCACATTTACCCCTTCTGCTATCGATGTGATGGTCCTTTGCTTTATTATTCAACTGAAACCTGGTTCATAGAAATGTCTAAAATGAGAGAACAGCTAGTCGCAAATAATAATCAGATACGCTGGCAACCTGTTCATCTTAAAGAAGGAAGGTTCGGTAATTTCATAAAAGAGGCTAGAGATTGGGCTCTCTCAAGAAACAGGTTTTGGGGAACTCCATTACCAATCTGGATATGTGAAAATGGGCATAGAACAGTAGTTGGTAGTTTAGAGGAACTAAAAACTCTGTATGGAAAACCGTTGCCTGATGATTTCAGTTTACATATACCGTGGGTAGATAAAATAAAATTCAAATGTTCAGAATGCGAGGAAATAAGTAAACGAGTTCCTTATGTTGTTGACTGCTGGTATGATGCAGGAAGCGCACCGTTTGCTCAATATCATTATCCATTTGAGAATAAAGAATTATTCAATGAACACTTCCCCTATGATTTCATAACCGAAGCTATTGATCAAACACGTGGTTGGTTCTACACTCTACTTGCTATAAGTACAGTTCTGTTTGATAAACCAGCTTACAAGAGCTGTTTGTCTATGGGGCATACACTTGATGAGAAAGGCAAGAAAATGAGTAAAAGTAAGGGAAATGTTATCTTTGCTAATGACGTTATCCCAGAATATGGAGCAGATGCAGTACGATGGTTCCTTTTTTCATATCCTACATGGAACAGTATACGAGTAGATGCAAACCAGATATACGAAACAATGAAGAAGTTCATACTAACTCTTTGGAATAGTTATAGTTTCTTTGTTTCTAATTCGAATGTGGATCAGTTCAATAAAGAAACTTTCTACGTCCCACTAAAAGATAGACCAGAGCTCGATAAATGGCTGATAAGTGAAGTAAACTATCTGATAGTAGCAATAAATGAAGCTCTTGAAAATATGACAGTACATATAGCAGTTGAAGCTTTTGAAAAGTTTGTAATAGATAAATTCAGCAACTGGTATTTGCGTCAATCTCGTCGTCGATTTTGGAAAGATGATCTAGATTTAGATAAGAAATCTGCTTATATAACAACCTATGAGGTTTTGGTGACAATGTCAAAAATACTTGCACCATTTTTACCATTCATATCGGAACAATTATTCCAGAATCTCGTGAAAAGATTGAATCCAGATGAACCTGAAAGTGTTCATTTGTGTTTGTACCCTTCATTTAACAAAAAGCAAACCGATTCAGAATTATCCAAAGATATGAATGCCGTACTATCACTCGTAACTACTGGAAGAAGTATCAGATCAGCTGCAAATATAAAACTAAGACAACCTCTGTCAGAGCTAGTTATAATAGCTCCAATTGGTAAGGAAAAATTGATAGAGAAATACAACGATGTGCTCAAAGAAGAACTTAATATCAAGAAAGTTTCTTTGCAAGAGACTTCAGATGAACTTGTTAAATATCAAATAACTCCCAATTTCAAGGTTCTAGCACCTAAAGTAAAATCAGAGATTAACGAAATCAGAACGCAGTTAAGTCAGTTGGATGCGCAAACCGCAAGCGATTATGTTAAACTGTTATCAGAAGGAAAAGATGTCACTTTGAACATTGATGATAAGAAATATACGTTGACACCAGAAGATGTTAATTACAAAATAGAGGTTCTTGAAGGATTTACTGGAGAAGAATCAGAAGGATATCTCCTTCTATTTAATACAACAATAACTGAAGAACTAAAACGAGAAGGTTATGTGAGAGATATTGTTCGACGTATTCAGACAATGAGAAAAGAGTTGGATCTCGAATATACACAAAACATACAATTAACAATCAAAGCTGATGAATTCGGATCTGATGCACTTGAAGAGTTCAGGGATTTCATAATGAGTGAAACACTAAGTACTGAGCTTAGAGAAGAAAAACCAACCGAAGGTCATGTTAAAGAATGGGAATTTGATGGATATAAAGTTTCAATAGGCATTGTGCCTATATAGCTTTTTCCTTTTGAAACGAATATTGATATTTCACATCTCTTAAACGGTAACAGATAAAAACTGAAAAATTTAATATTAAATGGCGATGATTTAACCGTCCCAGACTGACATTGTGATGTTCTCACGACGAAATGAGCCAAAATCTTTACAAAAAATTCTACGAATCATTAACTCTTATTTTCTATTCTACACACTTTGATGTAAAATCTTAATTACTAACTGATTCAATAAATATTGTGAGTAATAAAGAAACTGAACATATTGAAGTCCTATATCATCAACCTGGACATCTTAAAGGTGTTGTAAGAATAGAAGAGGTAGAAGACTACATTTTTACGGGTGGGAAAGATGGGAGAATTTGTATTTGGGACTCTAATCTCAATGAAGAAATAGGATGTATATACGCTCACAAATTCTCAATTAATGATATTCAGAAACTAAATGATGAAGAGATTTTGGTCACCGCTTCCAATGCTTTAGAACTAAAGCTTTGGTCTCTAAAGGATTTCTCGTTGATTTTTTCTAAAAGAGCACATTCTTCGGCAATCATAGGGGCAAAACCTTGGAAGAACTATGTTATTAGTGCAAGTAGGGATCATATGCTTAAGAAATGGAAATTCAAGAACGGTAAATTGTTAGAAGAGATACGAATAAAAATTCCAGGCATGGAGAGATTCTTTCTTTGTGATGATTTAATTATAATTACAGATCAATATGGATTAATTTCTATTCTTAAAGCAGAAGATTTTTCCAAATTCAAACACAATGCAATAGTCAAGAAGAAACTGATTAGAGCAATAAAAAAAGCTAGTAAATACATTAAAGATTTTGCGAACCAAGATCCCCATACTATCCTTTTTAATATGGCTAGAAGGTATGGGATTCCTTCAACTGTTTGTACTACAAATGATGATTTCTTCATCTTGGGACATCAATTCGGTTTAGTATCTTTCTGGAGAAAGGATAATGGAAAATTATCTGAAATTTTCTTTCTTCATAGCAAACACATAACTGGGGTTGAGTTTCATGAAAATAAACTAATCACAATTTCCTTAGATTCTACAGTTGTGATTTCAGATATAGAAACTGGGTCGCCTATTAAGGTATTAAAACTCCCATCTCGTCCTTTATCGTTAAAGCAATCAACTGATGGATTATTAATTATAGGTACGGAATCAGGGGAGATTGTATCTCTTAATCATAAGCTTGAGATTATTAAAACACTACCGAAAATAATACCAATCTCAGGTTCTTGTGTAGCACCAGATTTTCTTGCAGTAGCCTTCAGTAATGGTGAAATTCAATTATTAGATAATACTGATCTAAAGAATGTCATTAAGAGGAAGATTCACAATAAAACTCCCCTTTCTATTAATTACTATGAGAATCGTTTAATAACTATAGGTGAGGATAAACAGATCTATTTTCTAGATAAAAATCTAAATGTAACAAAAACAATTCAATTATCGGTGAAACCTGTTAAACCGATGCAAGCAAGGCACTATATAACAATAAATTCAAACCATGTTCTGGATCTGAACAAAGATGAAATAATAAGGGGGGAGATATCTAAAGAAACGAGGAAAGAATTAGAAGATGAGGATTTTCCTAAACATATATATCAAAATGGAGACCTTTCAATTCTAATTAATCAACAAGGTTTGAATGAAACAGAGAATAGTAAATTGTTGGAATTTTATAGTAGGGAGGTTTTGCAATCTTTTAGAAGATTAATGGAAGCAAGCAGAAATGCAGAATATAAAAAAGTAACAGAATTTACAGTGTTACGATCAGAGAACTAAGAAAATATTAAGAGAACAAAGATGGGTTTGATTTTTAACAGTAACTTATTTTTTAAGATATTTGTCAAATATTACATCAGGAGTATCTAACCAACCTGAACGCAGAATTGGATCTGAATAATCTTCAACAAAAACAACTCTTTTTATTCCCACATTTATGATAGCCATTGTACAACTGCTGCAGGGTCTTGTTGTGGTATAAAGAGTAGTACCTTCAGGATTAAAACCAGCTGTAGCTGCCTGCAAAATTGCATTTAATTCCGCATGTACTGCAGGACACAACTCATTTTTTTCACCAGATTCTAAATAGAGTTTTGCACAATCTGCTTTTGTACAATGCTTTATACCTCTTGGAACCCCATTATATCCTGTTGAAACAATTTGCCGCTTATCATTAACTAAAACCGCACCAACTTGCCTTTTTATACAAGGTGATCTTGTTTTTACAATCTCTGCAACTTGAATGAAATAACTATCCCAAGAAGGTCTTTGTACATCATTAATATTATTAGAGTCTTCTTTATTTATCATTCTAAAAGAGAACACAGTTATTATTTAATCAACATTATGGTTAGAACTACTAAGTGCTGAAGCGTATTTTTTAGCCTTATTAATTAAACCTGTTACGAATAAGGGAAGGATCAAGATTTCTGTACCATCAATTTCTGTAATCATTGCTAGGGATATCATCATATAAGACAGAGATTTACTGCTACAACGAACTAAGCCTATTCTTTTCTCAACATCATAATCTTCAAAGAATAATCCAGCGTCAGTTGTACCATCTAGACCAAACAATCTTTGATACATTGACCAGATATTTCTCTTCAAATCCACAATTTCGGTTTTTGTGTCATCGGGGAGGATTTTAAAAACCACATATCTATCTCTATCAATGGTAACCATTATCCAGAAACCTCCTTAACTCCTTCAAAGACGTAATTTTCATGTAGCTTTACTGTATTATCTACTAAAGAGGACAATTGATAATCAAACACTGCAAATTTAGATTTGTTGAAAGGCACTCCTAACAATTCACCAATATATCTAAGCTGTTTACCTGATCTCATTTGTAAAGGAGTCTGAGGGCACATAGTAAAGATGAATGGTACGTTGTAAGATAATAATAATTTCATAATTTTCTTACCAGTTCTGACTATACTACTAAAATCCTTATTAGTATCAGAAAAAAGTAGGGGGGATAGAATAATTTCAAAACATTTACTGTTTTGTTTTACCAGAGAGCATAGAGCATTATCTATGATAGAAGGTTTTCCTTGTAAGTCTATACTTATGTAATCTAGTCTTCTATCGTGAGCAACCCATTTCAATAAATCTCTATTATCACTATTAACTGAAATAATCTCATACTGCCCTCTGTTCTTAGAAAGAGCACGCATCAATTCATCCTTTGTTGATTCAGATAACGTTTTTCTAGTAGCTACAATTATTGAATTATTTTCTTCTGCTATCAGAAATTTGTTGAATCCCTCTTTGATTTTCTCATTGCTAATATGTTCATTCTTGAGTTGCTTATAGACAAAACTTGGAGAAAAAACATTGTACGGGCGTCCTTCTATATTCTTTATCATTGTATTTCTTTCACTAATTGTAATATTTTCGAAAAACAAAATTGACACTGACAATAGATTAGCTATTTCACAGAAGGTTTCTATTGAACTTGTTTGATCTATGGAGATAAAATTCTCACTAGAAGAAGAAGTACTAAAAGAAAAATTCTTGTCCTTCTGCATCTTTTCTCCTCTTTAAACAACAAAATTGTTTATTCCGCTCTTCAAAAACTTTCTCTCTTTGTAGTTTTTTGCATAAGAATCATATTTAACAAAAAACATTAAATATGTTATTTCTGACAGTGCATAAAATCTAAAAGCCAAAAATTAATAAACTGCTCGACATAACACTCCTTCGTCACTGTTTAAACGTGGAAAAGAAGTAAAATTATCGCGGAGAAGAAAAATAATGAGCTTATATGAGACAATTTGGAAAAATGAAAGGAATCGAACGCTTCTAATTACATCAGTTGTATCGATAACTTGTTTGATTTTTGCTATTTTATTTGCTAGTATAGATCAAGCAAGTGCTCCGGAATGGATTAAAGGATTTTATCCTGACTTAAATAGTGAAGATTTACCTTATAAAGCAGGATTGACAATTATTGAGTTTCTTCTAATATCTGGTTTTTATTTCTTCTTTCTTATTGCGATAGCAACTTATAGTGAAATCAGAGCTAAACTTCCTTCTTGGGGAACAATAGTAATCAGTGCAGTTATTTCCTTGTTAATAACATGGTTCGTAACCTCAATACATCCTGCAGGCCCTGCTTTACCCACAAATTTTACTTCAGGAATGCAATGGACTGTATTTGGTGTATTGGTAGCTGTGATTATTCTTTCAGCAGTGTATATCTTCTTTACTGAATCACCAGATGAAGAACAAAGTAATTAGGGTAAAATTTAATTTTCCTAAAAATAACTATGAAGAAGCAACCTCAGTTATCAATTCTTCAAGAGTTTTGCTTCCTTCTTTTGCAACTTTCATATTAATTTGATAGGATACTTCTGAGATTATGTTTCCTCTAACTGATTTCTTAACTCGTCTTCCCTTTCGTGGAACGCGATAACCAGTTCCACCTTTGAGGAGGTATTTTCTTCTTCCAGAACCTTCGATACTTGCTCTGTGCGGAAAACCGTCTGTATCACTTCCACCAGTAATGATTAGCTCATAATTTGGTAATCCTATAAGATCTCCATCAACCTTTGCTCCGATTTGTAAACCAATTAAAGAGTTTGCTTGAGCTTCTCTAACTATTTTTGTGTGACACTTTCCGTTTTTATCTCCAATATTAAGTTTAAATTCTAGTTGCCTTGAATCTCTTGACATTTTGATATTCCTCAATAACTTGCTTTATACTACAACTAATAGTATCGAATAATTATTATCCAAGTATTATGTTTTTAACGGTTTTTATCTTTAACAAATTATTTTCAAGAGAAACTGGCATAATTATGTAAAAAAAATCATTTTTTAGAGAAAATTTAGTCTGAATTTTGCATTTAGAATATTCAGCCAAGTTTAAATATGTGATAGTTAAAATATAGTCCAGACTGATTCGGTGTATGTATGACTCCTGAGCCAATTAATGTTACTAGCAGTTTAGAACCGTCACTTCCTCGATGCCCCGATTGCAATTCTACAAAACTAACTTTTGATTCCTCTAGAGGAGAAATAAGTTGTGGAAATTGTGGGTTAGTTGTAGAGGATTCTTATATTGATCAAACTGCTGAATGGAGAGCATATTCAAAGGATCAACACGTCAAAAGAGCAAGAACAGGAACACCAAAAAACCTTCTTAGTTACGATCATTATGGTACCCTTATCGATTATTCAAACAAAGATATCTATGGCAACTCTCTCTCACCAGAGAAAGCTAGCCAAATGTTTCGATTGAGAACACTACAAAGAAGAGCAGTGCTTCAATATGGAACAGAAAGAAATCTTTTAAGAGCTTTGAATGAGATTAAGAGAATTAGTAGCCAATTAAATTTAACAGTGAAGGTTAGAGAAACAGCAGCAATGATTTATCGTAAGATTTTGAAAACTGGATTAGTGAGAGGGAGATCAACAGAAGCATTGGTTTCTGCAGCACTTTATTTATCATGTAGATTACATAAACATCCAGCAAGTCTTGATGATGTTGCAGATAAAACTCGCTTAACCAAAAAGAAATTAGCAAAAAATTTCAGGTTGCTATTAAAACACTTGGATTTGAAAATGCCACTAGCAAGTCCAGAAAGCAGTATTGCTAAATTTGCTTCAATATTGAATTTTTCGCCAAAAGTTCTATCAGATGCTCAGAATATTTTAGCTTTAGCAAAAGCAGCAAAAATAACAGTTGGAAAAAATCCTAACTCACTTGCAGCAGCTGCTTTGTATATTTCAGCCTTACAAAACAAAATTAAATGCCCACAAAATGAAATTGCTAAAACGTGTCAAATCACTGAAGTCACTCTACGGAATAGATACAAAGAATTCATACGAGTTCTAAAACTAAGAGTAAATATTTTGTAATCAATAATTGAGAACTTTTATTATAGCTACATCTTTTACTTCAGCAATAGATTCTAAGATATCCTTTATATCATCAATTTCTTTGGTCAAATCCTTTTCTTGCAGAAAGCCTTCCCAGAAACATCTATTCTCAACTAAACATAGACCTGTACTGTAAATAACCTTGGCAGCGAACTCCGAAATTTTTGTCATAATTTTCGCAACTATTTCAGGAGTTAAAGGATAAATTTGAATACTAAGTTTGTAAGCATCGGAAATTACAGGAAAGAAGTATACAGCTCGAGCATTCATGGAATATATGCTTAGTATGCTATTTGATTTAGTCATTTCAGAGAGTGCAGCAATGACAGTATCAGAAATTTTGACATCATCTGCAGTTTTGTATATTGAAGAATGGGTCAGTTCTTCCATAATATATTCACCTAAGTAGGTTTTACAATTGAGTAATATTACTATTAATTACTTACATTTGACTATATTGTATTAGCATTTAACTCTTTCCTCAATTGAAGTCAATAGAGAAAGCGAAAGAGTCTAATAATGAGAAGTACAACAAATAATAGAATGGAATTATTTTTTGTAACACATAACGAAGCAAAATACAAAGAGGCAAAACAAATTGGTCTAGAGTATAATCTTAAGATAAACTGGATTAATATAGAATATGAAGAAAACCAGGAGGACGACATTGAAAAGATTGCACTATTTAGTTGCAACAGCTTAATCAAAAAAAATCCTGAAATAAAAGCAAAGAATTTCTTTCTTGAGGATGCGGGATTGTTTATAGATGCATTTAATGGATTTCCAGGCCCTTATTCTTCTTATGTTTTCCAAAAAATCGGTAATAAAGGAATATTAACCTTGATGAAGAAGAAAGAAAATAGAAAAGCAAGATTCAAATCTGTTGCCGCATTATATTATGAAGGAGAGATTACACTCCACCATGGAGTTACTGAAGGAGAAATAGTATGTGAAGAGAAGGGGGGAGAAGGATTTGGATTCGATCCTATTTTCCAGCCAATTTCAAGCCATCAAACCTTTGCGGAGATGTCTCTCAAAACCAAGAATTTATATTCCCACCGTCAAAAGTCACTTCGAGAGTTATTCATCTCAAAAACCACCTTCGCTTAAAAATCAAACACGGTGAAATAGATGGCAAGGATGCATGCAAGGAAAAGAGGAAAAGCTAGTTCAACAAGACCTTATAGAAGCCAAGCACCCGAATGGTTATCCCATGATAAAAAATTCGTTAGTAAAAAAGTAGAAGAATTACGAAGGCAAGGGCAAACAGCTGCCATGATAGGAGTAATTCTTCGAGACCAATACGGAGTACCTAATGTAAAAGAAGTTTTAGGAACTAAAATGGCTACAATAGTTGATGATCTCAATTTAAGTCCAAAGTATCCTGAGGATTTAGTAAATTTAGTAAAAAGAGCTAGTAATCTTAGAAAACATCTTGAAGATAATAGGAAAGATTTACACAGCAAAAGAGGATTACAACTCATTGAATCAAAAATACGAAGGTTGGTCAAATATTATAAGAAGAAAGGTATTTTTGCACCTGATTGGAAGTATGATCCACAAAAAGCTGGATTACTACTCTAAGATGCGATATTTTTTTATCCTTCATATCCTATTTTTATTGGAAATAGTGAAAACTAATGCCACCTATAGATATCCCTTTTGAGAAATATCAATCATTAAAAGATAAAGCGAAAGAAATCGCAGATATTTTACAAAACCTAAATAGAAATGTTGTTGTTATAGCAAGAGGAACTCCAGATGATTTATGTGCAACAGGTATTTTGTTAAAGAATCTGCGTAATTTGGATATTGGAGCTCATTCTTTATTTGTCGATGAGACAACTAATCTAGAAAGAAAGATTAAAAATTTTGATTATTCAGCCTATTTCTTCATAGGTTGTAATATTGAAGATATTCCAGAATTAGTTATAAAAGAAGAAAAAAACATCATTGTTATTGTAAATCAAGAACTAACTTTTTCAAAAGAAATGGAAAGAAGAAAAGAAAATGTAAGTTATTTAAATTTAGAAGAGTTAGAAATTCCATTGGGATTGGTTTCAAATGCAGGACTTGTTTATTTTGTTTCAGCAAACATAGATGATGATTATCCAAAATATGCAGGGTTAGCAATAATTGGTGGATTATCTAAGAAACAAGTCAACCCAAAAAATCAGGAGTTAATAGGTTTGAATAAGATAATCCTAGAAGAAGGAAGGGAGAAACAATACTTGGACATATCGAAGGGAACTAGAATCTCGGGAAGAGAGAGTCAACCAATCCATTTAGCGCTTAAGTATTCAATAAATCCTTATTTCCCAGGACTCACGGGTAATGAAAGTGCTTGCACATCCTTCGTTTCACGATTAGGAATACCAATGAGAGATCAAGAGGACAATTGGAGAACAATAGCATCTCTGTCCTCAAAGGAAACAAAGAAACTCAACGATGGTTTGATATCTTTGCTCATGGAAAATAACAATCACCCTCTTTCCGATATTCATAAACTCATTGGACCAATCTATACACTAACTCAAGAAACAAAGAAGAATCAAACAAGAAATGCAGAAGAATTCTTACGGCTCTTGGATGGTGCATGTAACCTCAAATTATATGGTTTGGCTTTGGGAGTTGTATTAGGGGATAGAACTAAATTATTTGATAAATTAAATCGGAGACTAAGCGATTACCATGGCAAAGCTACTCAAGCAATTGAAATAATAGCAAAGGAACCAGAAAAAATCGAAGAAAGAAAGAATTATCGGTTTCTTGATGGAAGCAATGTTTTCGAAAATAGAACAGCAAAACAGGTTATAGATGCCTTGGTTGAAAGTGGCATAATGCCAATAGATAAACCAATAATTGTTCTCTTGAAAGTGGGAAAGAAGATTCATCTACATGTTAGGGAATCACCAATAAACATCCAAAAAGGCCATCTTATTTATCATGCATTTGAGAAGTTAAAACAAGAAGATATTTTGTTAGATCACAAGGGAGAATTGGAAACATTTGAAGTTGTTCTGGATGAAAATAAATTAAGCTCAGTATTCGAGAGTATTGTAAAATCTCTTGAGTATTATGAGAAAGGTGAAACAAAGGACTCAGAAGAGGAAAATGAAAAGAGTAAAGAAAAGAAGAAGTAGTACATTATGACATTCTTATCAAAAAAAATCAAATTTGTAATTGAGTGCCTTGATAATGAACTAGCTCGAATTATTAAAGAAACCCTCGAGCCTGAAAACAAATTATTAGGAGAAAAAACAAAGATAAAAACAGTCACAGATAAGAATAGTGTCATAATCGAAATTCAATCATCAGCAAGCATATCTTCACTTAGACACACAATTGATGATATTGTACATACAGTAGCTACCATAGAGGGAGTATATAAATCAGTAAATAATTAAAAATTAACATATTAATCATAATGTTTAAAATCAAAAGAAATGAGAAGAGAACAACATCATAGAGGTTATATCATTGTCATCTCGGAGACCAAGTCGAAAAACAAAAGGAAAAGTTGTTGACAAATGGAAAGAAAAATCATGGTATGAAGTAATTGCCCCTAGCTACATTACAGATAAACCACTTGGAGAAACACCTGCTAGCGAGCCTGAAAAATTATTCGGAAGAGTTATTGAAATGGCTAAAATGGGTGTAGTAGAAGATTTGTATCATGATATCAATCTAAAAGTAAGATTTAAAATTACCAAAGTCGAAGGTAATGTTTGTAGAACTGAGTTTGTTGGGCATGAAGTAGCTAAAGAACAGATCAGGTCACAAATAAGAAGAAATAGATCAAAGGTTGAAGCAATTCAAAATGTAGTTACAAAAGATAAAGCAAGACTAAGAGTTTCATCCATTGTAATCACCCCTATTAGATGTGGTGCAAGCACTCAAAAAGACGTCAGAAAATCCATAGAAGACATTGTTAGAGAAATCGCTAAAGAGCAAAAATTTGTGGATTTTGCTAAGAATATGGTAAACGGTTCTATTTCTTCAGAACTTAAGAAAGCAGTAGGTAAAATTTATCCTATAGTTTTAGTAGAAGTTAGAAAAAGCAAAGTATTAGTTTTACCTGATACTAAAGGAGCTACTGCAGCTTCCTAACTTTCTTTTTAAGAAAATTTACAAGCTATTTTACAGCGGCTACAATTCTAATTACATCGTTATTTTGTACTTCGTAATCTGCACCAATTCTTCTCCCTGAAGGAGCAAGTTGTCCATGAATGAAATTTTTTGCAAAATCTGTGTGGATTTTTGCAGCTAACTCTATAGTAGTCGTTCCTTTAGGAACAAGAAATGCATCCGGTAGAACATTTTCTGACTTATCTGTGAATTTAGTTATATCTTCAACAGGATAAACAACAATCATATCTAGTAGAGTGAAGACAACATGAGATAATACCTCTTGAACACCAGTAGAACCATACTTGACAAGTAAATCCGTCTTAATCTTTTGAATTAAAGACTCTTTCTTATCTCCTAATTTTTCTCTATCTATTATCTCGAAATCTGAATCCCCTAGAGAATATGAAATGGTTTTATTTTCTTGTTCGTTTCTCAGAAAAACCTCAGCAAGTGCAGAAATTGGAAAGACACCTGAGGGTATCTTCTCTTTCATATTTAAATAATTTTTATGAGAATCCGGTTGGTCAATCTTATTTGCTACTATAATAATTGGTTTAGATTTATTCCTAATATTAGTAACTAACTCTGGTAATTTTTCATCCCATGTTGAAGCATCGTTATCTACCATTCCTACTTCTCTAATTGATTCTTCAATGTGGTGTTTTTTTATAGCTAATCCTGTTAGCTTATCGTATAATAGATTTGAAAACATTAGCTTTTCAGCTGATGCTTTCTTTTTCATAGTTTCATAATCTCTCTTTATAATTGCTAAAATCCAAGCATTAATTTCCTCTTCTAAGAACTTCACATCATCTAGTGGATCCCAAGAACCCTTATCAACAACATTTCCTTCAGCGTCTAATGAACCACTCGCGTCAACTACGTGTATAAGAACATCTGCTTGTCGAAGATCATCCAGAAATTTATTTCCCAATCCTCTTCCTTCAGAAGCCCCAGGCACCAGTCCCGCGACATCTAAGAATTGGATTGGTAGGAATCTTATACCATCTTCGCACAATGAGTTTTTGGGATCATCTGTAACACCAAGTTCCTTACACACACATGGACTACGAACATAAGCTGTACCTCGATTTGGTTCAATTGTTGTAAATGGATAATCCCCTACTTTTGCATTAACCATAGTAAGAGCATTAAGAAAAGTGCTTTTACCGCAACTAGGTTTACCTACTATTCCAATTAACATTATTCTTTTTTTAGATTATTGGAATAAAGGTTTTTTGTATAATTTGCCTTTTTTATAAGAATATTTACTAGAACTCAATCCTTTTTAGTTGTTATTCTTCAGTTGAGTTATGGAAGAAAAAGAAAAAGAATCGAGAGAATCTGAAATAAAGGAGGAAGAATTCGGAGATCATTTTCCAGTTCTTTCTAGAGAGATTAAGGAAGGCGAAAAAAATATTTCAGAGAGTGAGATGCGCACAGTTTCTGGTTCCAAAAAAGATAGAAGATTTCAAGGTTATACTCCAGGTGTTGTAGATTTCCTATGCCGTTGTGAAACTGAAGAGGAAGCAATGGAAATTATAGAGTATATGCTAAAGAAGGGAGATTTGACAGAAGAATATGCAAATATGTTAAAAAATCAATTAAAAGAAAAAGGACTGGAATTCTTTGGAGAGCACAGAAATCCAGGTTACTATGAAAAAGCGTAATTTTTTAAGCTAAACACAATCTCAAATTACTTATCTTCTTCTTCCATCTTATAAGCAATCTCACCATTTATGAATACCATTTTGTTTTCTGCATAGAAGTCTTCAATTGGGTGATTTGTCCAAATTACTATGTCAGCATCCTTTCCAGCTTCAAGACTACCTAATCTATCTCCTACACCAATCATCTCAGCAGCATTAGTGGTAATTGCTTTTAGAGCTTCATTAATTGGTAAACCCTCTTTAGCAGCCATACATGGAAGTATTTGAAAATGACGTAATCGAGTAAAAGAATCGCTTTGAATAGAGATTCTTACGCCAGCTTTCCATAGTTTAAATGGAGTTTCAAAGGTTATGTTTCTTAATTCAACTTTTTCCATTCCAACTAAGGACGGTCCAAGTGAACAAGGAATATCTTTCTTTGCAATGTAATCAGCTATTTTATGACCTTCAGTAGCATGTACTAACATAAGATTATAACCAAATTCCTCTTTAAAACGAATAGCAGTGACTATATCATTAGCTTGGTGGCAATGCATATTTAGAGGAATTTCATTTTTCAATACTTTCAGAATTACTTCTTTTTTTAGATCTCTATCGGGTTCTGCTGGCATCTTATCGAGTTCACCAGTTTCTTCAGTCTGTTTCTTCTTCTTTTCATACTCTACCCATTTTTTAGCATAATTTTGTGCATCAATGAAAGCTTGACGGAACACAGCACCAGTACCCATTCTAGTGGAAGGCAATTTCTTATCTGAGCCATAAACTCTTTTTGGATTTTCTCCAAGAGCGGATTTAAGAGATGAAGGTTCTTTGACAATTAAGTCATCTATAATTTTGCTTTTACACCAAGTTTTGATAATAACATTGGTTCCACCAATGACATTTCCTGAACCAGGACCAGTTTGAATTGTAGTAACACCACCAATTCTAGCTTCTTCAAGAGCAGGGGTTTCAGGATTAATAGCATCTATGCTCCTCACTTGCGCAGTATTTGGATCAGTCATCTCGTTCCCATCAAAACCTGCCCAACCAACGGTTCCATCCCAGAGCCCTTGGTGAGTATGAGTGTCTATAAAACCAGGTAAAACATAATTATTACTAGCATCTATTATTTCATAACCTTCAGGAGTTTCCTTTCCTTCCAAAACAGCTTCAATTTTACCGTTATTAATCAGGATAGTTCCTTCTTCAATAACTTTTTCGTCTTTATTTACGGTATAAATTTTACCGCCTACAACTGCGAATTTCATCTTAATTTAGCTCCTTCAAGGAATTTTTAAACTGATTCCTCTGGATGTGTAATCAGAATATCTATTGTAAATTTACTTATCCTCTTTAAGAGTAGAGTTTAAAAATCAAATTATCTGTAAACTTTCAGTGAATAATTATGAGCACAAATCTAGTTGAAAAGCTAAAGAAATTTGGTAAAGACATGAGTGAATGGGAAAAAATGCGTACAAGTGTTTCAGGTGTTTCCATTGTTAAACTTCCATCGAAAGGTGAAGACTTGAATTTTGGATTAGAACTCAATCCAGTTAATGAAGAAGGATTTCCGATGAAGAAAAAAGGCATATATATTACATCAATTAATCAGTGGGAAGCGTTTAAGGAATTGTTCGATAGTCCTAAAGCTCTTGATCTTATAACAACTATTACAGAACTGAAAAGAGAAAAGGCAACAGGTACCTCAGAGCAACCAAAAGAAGTTTTTGAATTATAAATAGTAAAAGGTGAAAAACAGTGAAAGCAATTCTCCTTGCAGCTGGTGAGGGTTTAAGGCTAAGACCATTAACTGAAACTATCCCTAAACCGTTACTTAAGGTGTTAGGAGAACCTATACTTAAAAGATCCATTGTTGGGTTGAATAAGTACGGTATTGAGAATTTTATTATAATAACTAATTATCTGGAAGAACAGATAAAAGAGTATATTGGGGAAGAATTCCCAAACCTAAATATTGAATTTATTCACCAGGTAGAGATAAAAGGAACTGCAAATGCACTATTACTTGCTAAGAGCAAAATCGAAGAGGAGTTCTTAATAGCTGTAAATGGAGATTGTATCTATTCAGATTCTTTAATTCAGAAAACTGTTGATGCCGCACAAAAAGGGATTATTTCAATTGGCGGTAAGTTTACAAAAGAAATTGCAAAATATGGTGCAATATTAACAGACGAAAATAATGTTCCCGTGAAAATGATTGAAAAACCTTTGAAAGAAGAAATTAAGGAAGGTTTTGCTAACATAGGAATCTACTCACTAAGTAATGAAATTTTTAGAATTATTGAACTGATGGAAAAAGACAATTCTGTATCACCGAGAGGTGAATACGAAATACCAGATGCTGTAAATGGTCTTTTTGAGACGAAAAAATACAACTCACAACTTATACAACTTCAAGAAAATGATTACTGGTTTGATATTGGATGTCCTTGGAATTTACTAGATGCAAATGAAACCTTATTATCATTTTGTAAAGATGAAAGAGAGGGTACGATAGAAGACGGAGTTACTTTGAAAGGCACAATAATAATTAAAAAAGATGCTATCATTAGGAGTGGAGTATACATTGAAGGTCCTGTTTTTATCGATGAAGGTGCTGACATTGGTCCCAATTGCTATATTCGTAAATTCTCATATTTAGGTAAAAAATCAAGAATAGGAAATGGTTGCGAAATCAAAAACTCCATTATTGAAGATAATACTCATGCTGCCCATCTGTCTTATATTGGTGACTCCATTATTGGTTCCAATTGCAATTTTGGAGCAGGAACAATTACAGCTAATCTTCGATTGGATAAAAAAACCATTCCCGTAAAAATTAAGGGAAACAAAGAAGATAGCAAGAAAAAAAAATTGGGAGCTATTGTAGGGGAAAGAGTAGAAACTGGAATTGGAGCATTATTAATGCCAGGAATTAAAATTGGAAGCGATTCCTGGATTGGTGCAGGTACAATAGTTGATGAAGATATTCCATCGGAATCGATCTATTTTGGTTCACAGAAGTATTCTCTAAGAAGGAAAAGAAAAAATGTTAATTAAGGAACAGAATGTTATTAAAAAAGACTGGTCTCCAGAGAAAATCAAAATTGGATTAATCTATCCAAACACATACAGAGTGGCTATGACCAGTTTAGGTGTTCAATTACTGTATTTCCTATTTAATAAGCATGACAGCTTTTTATGTGAGCGTATTTTCAAACCTTTAGACCGTAAAATCCCACCTTATTCACTAGAGAGTCAAAGAAAAATTTCCGATTTTGATATTTTAGCAATCTCATGTCAATTTGAGCACGATTATCTATCAGCAATAGAACTTCTACATAGGGGAGGAATCAATGCAGATGTCAGGAAGAGAACTAAAAACGATCCATTGATTATGATGGGGGGGCCATCTCCTACAGCAAATCCATTTCCGGTTTTATTCTTACCAGATATTTTCTTTCTTGGTGATATTGAACCGGTTTATGCAGAATTATTCCAAGCTTTTGAGAACAAACTAAAAAAGAAAATACTTGAAGCAATTGCATCAGTAAACGGTATTATGGGATTAGAATCTCATTACAATGAAGAAGGAGAATGGATAGGTGAAAAAATCGAAAGTGTAAAACTCAAAAACATTTCAGACTCATATTACCCGATAAAACAGATAATTCCAGAAAATGTCAAAGGGACCAAGAATGAACCAATCTTTGGAAAAGCATTTTATCTTGAAACAGACAGAGGGTGTTCAGAAAGATGTTTATTTTGTTTTACTGGTCATTGTCGTTTCCCACGAGCAGCTAGAAGTTTTGAAGCACTTACTAAAATTATAGATCAATCTGAAGAAGTAAACAATTTTGAGAAAGTAGTTATTTATGGAAGTGCAGTTGCTCAATCAGGTAAATTGGATGAGCTAATTGAATACATAGTTTCCAAAGGTTACGAGGTATCTTGTTCTTCCATTCGTGCTGACTATCTAACAGAAGAATTGATTGCTGCTCTTCAGAAAGGAAAACAGAGAACTATAGCTTTAGCTCCTGAAACGGGTGATGAAACCCTTCGTTATGCACTAAATAAAAAAATATCAGATGAAACTATTTTTTCTGCTGCAAAATTAGCCTGGGATAAAGGATTCAGACAACTGAAAATGTATATGATATATGGTTTCCCGTGTGAAAAGGAAGAAGTTAAGCAAAAAACATACAACTTTGTGAAATCATTAAGGGAACAATACTTTCCTACTGGCAAAATATCTTTGTCCATGAATCAGTTTATTACAAAAGCTCATACTCCTTTACAATTTTCGAGAATGGACGGTATAGATGAATCAAAAGATAAACAGAAGTGGTATAGAAAAAATATCTATCAACTAAAGAATATCGAATTGTCTTTATACGATCCCAACTGGGCAATAGTTCAGCGTATTTTATCTATGCGGAACCAAACTTATTTTTCCATCATACATAAGATTGGACAGATAGGAAATACTATAGGAAACTGGAAGAAAGCATTAAAAAATGAAAACAAATCATTTGTAGATGAAGCTACTTGGCGTTATAAAGCAGATGAGAATCTACCATGGGATAAAATAATCCACAAGCTGGATAAAAAGTTTCTAATAACAGCCTATGAAAAATACTGCGATGCTATGAATTGTCAGGAAGGTTACTAAGTAGAGAGTAAATCTTTTATGATTTCACATTCTAATTTTGTTTGAAGAGAGAGTCTATATGAAAGTTGAATTTCCTGAAGATTTATCTGATGCAAGAGAATTTCAGAAAAGGATAGCTGAAAAAGCGGTAATTAGAGACAGTTTGAAGAAAATCTCAAAAGTTGGAGCATTAGATGTTGCGTATAAGGGAAAACAAGGTTATGTCGCAGGTATTATTTTTGATGTAGAAAAGAAAGAAGTAATCGAAAAGAGAACACTAAAAGATGATATAGCTTTTCCATACATCCCTACGTTCTTGTTTCTAAGGGAGGTTCCATTCTTTCTTAAAATCTTACCGAAATTTAGTAATATGCCTGATTTGTTCTTAATAGACGGTCACGGAATTGCCCACCCTTACTTTGCTGGATCTGCAACCATCTTTGGTGTTCTTGCTAATAAACCTGCAATTGGCGTGGCTAAGAAACCATTAAGATATTTCAGTTATATGCCATCGAAAAATGAAAATACAAAATACATCAAGGTTAAGGAAAGGGATGTTGGAATCCAATATAGATCAAATGAAAAATGGAACCCAATCTACATCTCACCTGGAAACAAAATATCTATCCAATCCTCTTTCAGAATAGTAAAGCAAATAATGTCTTCCAGATATAAAATTCCAATTCCCTTGCATTTAGCACATTTAGCAGCCGCGGAATCCAAATCTCTTCTCTAAAATCCACTTTTCTCTTAACGAATTATGCTCTGTTAATACATAATTCTACTATAACGAATAATATCAGCAATAAAATAAAAGTAGTATATTTCAATAAATATTCGGTTTTTTAATGGATTTGATATTCAATTTTTTGAATCTTCACTCACCTTTAGATACATAGATTGCATCTTTACAGTTGTATTTAGTCCTTGAAATTGCTTGTCAACGTAATAGATACTATTTTTAAGATGCTTCTACTGTCTAAACTTTCCAAAATTAAGTAAGTGACATAAGCTCTCAAAATAAGATTTTTAGCGGTTATAGAAGAAAAGTGCAATTTTTTAAACACTGATGGAAGTTTCAGATTTTTTTTTGTATTTTATGCTTGTGACTTAAAATTGTGATAGATATAACCAATAAAACAATATATGAGCTATTATTTTCTGAGTAGATTTTAAATAGATTTAAAAAGAGATTGCTTCGATTTTTAAACAACCTTTAAGGAATTGATATATGTGGCAGTAGCACTTGAAAATCCGAAATTGAGGCAAGAGCTTTTATCTGATTTACCTCCAAGCGCGATTACAATTTATAAGATAGTTATTGGAAATGGTCCAATCACTAGCAGAGAAATTGTCGAAATGTGCAGTTTAGCACCAAGAACTGTTCGTCATGGATTAAAACTTTTAGTAAGAGCTGGTTTAATTCAAAAACTTCCACATCTTTTAGATATGAGATCCTGCAAATTCTACGTTGATTAATCAATGAGGAAAACGTGTTTTCCAACTAGTTTCTATTGATTTTTGTTAAAAAAAGAAGTAAATGAAGTGAGTGGATTTATACTTCTACATCACTGGAGTGAAATAGAACATCTCTATTTATTGCAGCTTTGAATAATTGCAATAGAAGATCATTTGTTGTTCTAACAGCAATTGGAACTTCATCAGTAGAAAGAAATGCGAAAATGGCTTCTTGATTACCATCAAGAATTCCACAGTAAACATCTTTCTTTTCATAATGTTTTAACTTCAAACCTGTGAATCTTTCTGATAAAGGTCTAAGCAGTGTTTGGTGTTTACTTTTATCAAACGATGAGACCAAAGTTATTCGTTGAGCTTTAGTATATTGCATCATTTCTTTTAATAACTCTTCATCAACATCAGGAGTAACCAAAAGCAACTCAAATTTAGAACGCATTGCAATATCAGTAACACTTGCTTTAATAGCCTCTTCTCCAACAATTATTGATGTGTTATGCTGACCATCGAAGGAATAAGTAGAAGCCGATTTATCTATTTGTCTTAACTCATCTTCTCTAGTATTTATGACCTGATAGAATGTCATTGCCTTTTCCATTAATGAATCGAGTTGAGTTACTAAAATTTCATCTACATCCTTGATTACGGCAGCTACTTGTGATACTAGAGTATTAATTTGAATTTCTTCCCCTTCAGTAACTTGTTTGATAATTTGATTTTTATTCTCTTCTTTGTAATCCTTCAAGTTCTGTTTTGTATCAGTTAATTCTTGAGCAAAAGCTTCTTTTTTCGTATTCACTTGCTCATTAAAACTAGTAACAGAAGATTGTAGCTTTTCTTTTAAATCCAAAGCCATTTTTTCAGAATCTTGTTTTGATTTGTTTAGTTCCTTTATAACATTTGATTGCAACTTTGCTATCACTTGAAATTGATCATTTGCATAGATCTTAACTTCCTTTGTTGCTTGTTCTTTCATTGCTGTTAATTGCTCTTCTGTTGTTTGTTTCAATTCTTGAGTTACCTGTGAGCATGAATCATACGAAGATCTAGCATATGCTTCAGTTTGGTTTTGAAGTAAATCCAATAAATCGCTTGGAAGTAAATCGATTTGTTCTAATGTAGCATCTATAAGCTGATTCTTCTTTGTTCTTATTGTAGTTTCACCATCAAGTTGGAAATGATCTAGCTGTGATCTGATTTCATCTCTGACTTCATTCAGTGCTAGAACGTGTTGATCGATTAATTGCAGACCACTTTCATTGAGATCATTTGCTAAATTTCTAACTGTATCTCTTGCATCTATCAAGGGTGATTCAATTTGCTTCCTTGCCTTTCCTAATTTTAGAACAGCTGAAGAGTCAATGCTATTAATAGCCTCAGCAATCTTCGAGGACAAGAAATTTGTTTGTCTGTCTATCTGTTCAACACTTCTACGTAATTCTTGGGTTTGTTTTATTTGCTCAGAGAAAAGATTATTCACGTCTTGTGATAATGCATCAACAATCTTCTTTGATTCATTAATCCAACCCGAATAGGCTTCTTGCCAAACTTTGTTGTAGTTATCAGAAAAAGATTCTTGGATTTCTGAAATTTTACCTACTAACTCTTTTAGCTCCACATCTATCTCTGGTGCAAGTTTATCTAAGAACTCATGATGATTATCAGTGTGAGCATCAAGCCCGTTACTAATAATTTTTTTCAGATTGTCGAATGTTTCTTTTGTTTTCCCATCTATTGAGTTTAGTAGCTGCTCACTTTGCTGATTTGCTGTGTGATGAAACTGCTTAATGAAAGCGTTAAGCTCTTGAATGTAGGTTTCCAATTGTGTGGAAAATACTAATGGTTGATCCATAATTCTTGTTAAATAGCCCTCAACCTCTGCTCGGATTCCTTCAACAAATTCCGAAGCTGAAATCTCTGTTGTATCTGTGAAATCCATATAATTTTGGTATAGAGAATCAACTACCTGTTTGATTAGACCACTAACCACGTGGATATCGAAAACAGTTCCTTCACCTGTGAGTTCAAGTGTCCCTCCAAATTTCTCCTTTTTCTCTTTGTATTCCTCTTTTGCACCTTTAAGAGAGGTAATAACTGCATCTAGAGAGTATAAACCATCCTTTTCAACAACAATGTATTCTTTTAGAAACGGAAGTATTCCAAAATAAACAGGAGTTCTCCCTATAGTTTTCTTTAGGAAGCCTAATTCTTCTAAATTCTTAACTGATTGAATGAGTGTAAGAGGATCTAATCCAGTTACGACCAATAATTCCCCTATTGTAACTTTTCCAAGACCCAATGTAGCAGAATATACTTTGATGTCTGTTTCATTGAATCCTATTCGAGTTAATAATGGAGGAAGAATATCAATTTTTGACATTTTATTCATCCTATAATTCTATTCGATATTACTAGTTTATAGTTTCCTACATAAATTTTATTGCATTAATAAGTTAATTTGATTTGCTTAAAAATCATATACAAAAGGCAATATGAAAATAATGCGAAAATTATTCTTCTGAAACACCAAATTTAGGGCAATATTCTGAAACAAAGCAATTTAAGCATCGAGGTTTTAGAGCTTTACAGATTTCTCTTCCGTGAGATATTAATAGATGAGTAATTCTTCCCCATTTTTCTGTTGGTATTATTTGCATCAAGTCTTGCTCAATTTTTATTGGATTTTTATTCTTTGTCCATCCCAAACGATACGAGATGCGTTTGACATGTGTGTCAACAGCTATACCTTCATGAATTTCAAACCAATCATTCAAAAGTACATTCGCTGTTTTTCTACCTATACCAGGTAATTGAGTTAACTCTTTAATGGAAGTAGGAACTACGGAGTTATGTTCATCGATCAGTTTTTGAGACATATCCTTGATAAATTTAGCTTTGTTCTTGTAAAGACCAACCTTTGCGATTGCTTTTTCAATTTCATCTAGGGTAGCAGATGCGAGATCTCGGGGAGAAGGATAGCAAGAGAATAAATCTTTAGTTATTGAATTAACTTGCTTATCTGTGCTTTGAGCACTTAAGATTGTAGCTACCAGTAGCTGATAAGGAGATGCATAGTTAGCTAAGCCCCCTTTAAACTTAGGATAATGATTTTCCAAAAAATTTAGAATTATCTGATTCTTTCTATTTGATACATTACTCATTAAAGTTGGTGACTTTGAGCTCATTTTATACTTTTTGAAGAAAGAGTTCGAATAATAGACAGTTTTGTTTTAGTTCAAGTGTAGTATCTCTAATAAGATTCATATGGTTCTCATTTGATCTACCAGGGATTGATATTTTTGTTTTACCAGAGTAAAATATATGCATGTTCCTTTTGTTCTTTATTTATCTAATGACATAAATAAAAGCGAGATAGGATTAACACAATATATTTAAAGCAAATTGAACAATGGATTGTATAGAAAAAAGGACAGTGATAGGGGAAAGGCTATGGCTGCAGGACAAAGAAAAATATTTAAAATTACACTACTGGGAGACGGTGCAGTAGGGAAGACAAGTCTAAGGAAAACATATCTGGGAGAGGGATTTAAAGATGGATATTCCATGACAATTGGAGCTGATTTCGCTGTTAAGCGACTACGTATCGATGACCAAGATTTTGTTGCCCAAATTTGGGATCTTGCAGGTCAACAGAGATTCTCAGCTGTTCGTGAAGTTTATTACCGTGGAACTTCTGGTTGCCTCTTAGTTTTTGATATCTCTCGTCGATCCAGTTTTGAAAACATTCCTTCTTGGATTGCTGAGCTTCTTAAAAATAACAGTAATCGTGTTGTTCCTATCGTTCTCATTGGTAATAAATCCGATTTAAGGTCTACAGCTAAAGATCCAATCATGCGTGAACAAGCTGAAGAATATGCTCGCTCTCTTTCTGGTTGGTCTGGTTTTACTGTTCCATATATTGAAACTTCTGCTAAAACTGGAGAAAATGTTGATGAGGCTTTCAAGACCTTATTGAAAAATATCGTTTTATTCTATGAGAAGCTTTATGCGCAACAATAAACAATTTAGCTTCTTTTACTCTTCATTTTTCGCTATCTTTACATTCATGGTATCTTCATTAAATGCTGGATGTAAAGAAACAGTTTCATCTTCATTTACTTGTAGTATTTTCATTTGTTCTAGCTCCAGTATATATTTCCTAGTTTGAGATAATGATACTCCCAGAACAAAAGAAAGTTGTATAGGCGCTATAACTCCCATCCTTCTAAGTAAACTTATAATATTGAATCTTGGATCGGTTGTCACTAATCTCTCAAATACTTCTTTTTGGTTTTCCCACAATTTTCTTTCAACATTGATTTCTCCCATTTTATCTTTAAGTTCTTTTTTTTCTGCTTCAATCGCTACTAGTTGATCTGATAATTCGTAAATTAGTGATTCTCTTTCATCTAAAAGAAGTTTTAACATCTCCTTTTCTCTCTCCCAATCTGGAGTTTCTATGGATCCATCAACACTTTTCACATTTGGAGTCTCCATAAACTCTCTCACTTCTTCTGAGAGAGTTCGATCTCTTTGTGATGTAACAGACATCATACTTGAGAGGAAATTAAATAATCTAAAAAATTCCGATTTCATTTCCGATATTATTTGTTCAGAGGAGTTTTCTAATAACTCGTTAACATACTCAAGCGCGGGTGAAAGCTCTAGTGTCGAGGTTTTCTTCTTATTGAGAGATTGGAAAATTCCCTTGCTTTCTTTTTGAGTAGATCTAAAATTGTCTTTGATTTCTTTTACTTCTTTAGATAGTTTTGATATCTCATCTGCTATTTCTTGAAATTCTTCAGGTTCCTCTGTTCCATTCTCCTCTCTTTCTTCCATTGTTATCAACTATATTTTTGCTGTTGATTCTATTTTGAAACCTTCTGCTTCTGAAGGAGATATCTCCAAGTTTTCACTAATGTAAGCTACACCCATCAGTTTTGTTATTGCAAAATTATCCCTGATTCTGCTTCCTACTGTAGTTCTAGAGAAGTAGAAAATTCCTTGAGCTGCATTCATGATGATTCTTTCCGCAACTGGATCAAGAATACCTTGTGGTAACAAGAAGAAATGAATACCTTCTATTTGTTCAAAAGACATAATCGAGTCCTTTAGAAAGGTTATAAGTGCATTAGAATCTTCATCTAATCGATCTTCTTTCATCCATAAGAGATCATCAAAAACACTGAAGCATTTCTTTTTTTGTGTTTTCTTTACATGGAGCATTCTCTCAATTACTTTTTTTACATATGTTTTGCGTCGAACTTCAATCTTACCTAATTTGAGTGCTGAAGCCATAGCTGAACTTGATAAATCAAACATATTCTCGAAATACCAGTTTTTGCCTTCAAAAGGTTTAACATCCCATGCATATGCTTGAAAAGATCGCAAAACGTGGTTATATGGTCGCCCACTGTGTACATAGAAAATGATATTATCTTCAGATTGTTGAGCCCAATTCAATAAAATTCTTTGAACAAACAGAGTAGGAATTACTGTATCAGATGGATAACTAACTAAAATAATGGACCCTTTGGGTAGCCCTCTTCGATTCGATAGCTCCATACCAAGCTTTTGATCAAGTGATCGTATTCCAGTTAATATTAGTTCTCCTCTTGAATCTACAGTAGGCTCTTTTTTCCCTATTCTGTCAATTCCTCCTTTTGAAGCATCTGAATCCATCAAACATTCCTCAATATTAAATGATTCTTTAAAATTGTTCTAGTTCCCGCAATGCAAGTTCTAAATCGGAAATAAACTCATCCTGTACTTTCTTTTCTTCAACTACAACAGGTTGTTGTGCAGGTATTGGTTGAACTTCTGGAGGAGGTACAGGTTTAGCTTCCACATCTAATATATTCCTTACTTTTTCTGCGGCAATTTTCATGGTTCTTCTTACCATTCCAAGTGCAACTCCAGTATCAGTAATAAGGCATAATACTGTACTACCACAGCTTGCAACTAATATTAACCCCTCTTGAAACTCAGATATGATAATATCTAGCTCTGCTAACCCAACATTTTGACCCTGCTGTTCACTAGCTAAATATACTGCACTAGCGATAGCGCCTAAGGCTTCTGTCTCGAATTCATCAAAAGCAAATCGAGAAGAATAAGCTAGTGTTAATCCTGTTTTATCTGCTAATATAACATGATTGATATTAGCATCACTTGTTATAATTTCATGTAGAATTGTATTTATCTGGTCAGCACCATACAAACAAATCACCGAGTACGATTTGAAGTCTCTATATGTCTAATTTGTGCTTACACTATTTAAAGATTTCAACATTGGTATATGCAATTTTTCGATGCAAGGAACTTTTTTAAATTACATCAATAATTTGGATTTATGGTAAAAGTTATCTTTCCTGTAATTATCTTAAATTTTAAAAACTATATTCAATCGTTAGGAGAAAATGGTTTAAAGCTAGCGAAGATCGCTGAAAAAGTCGCAAAAGAAACTAGTACAGAGATTATTGTTTGTCCTCAAACTACAGATATTAGACTAATATCAAAATCTGTAGAAATACCAGTCTTTTCTCAACATGTTGATGCTAATGAACCCGGTAGCTTCACAGGGAACAACTTGATTGAAGCTGTTATCGAAAGCGGAGCTTCTGGAACGCTTGTTAATCATTCAGAGCATAGATTAACCTTGGACAAAATTGAAGGAATAATTAAGCGTGCAAAGAATCTAGATTTCATGACTTGTGTTTGCTCAAACAATCTTCAAGTTAGTCGAGCTGTAGCAGCGTTATCTCCAGAAGCTTGTGCAATGGAACCTCCAGAATTAATTGGAAGTGGTGTATCTGTTACAACAAAACCAGAATTAATACAAAAAACAATAGCAGCTATACTTGAGACGAATCCAAGTGTAAAACCTCTGGTTGGTGCGGGTGTTTCAACTGCAGAAGATGTTTCAGAAGCTATAAAACTTGGTTCGAAAGGAGTATTGTTAGCTTCTGGATTTGTTAAATCAAAAGAACCGCAGAAAGTTTTATTTGAAATGGCAAACGCTCTTTTGAGAAATAATTAGAGGAAGAGATTTATTAAAGAAAATTCTACTCAAGTTTCTTCCACATATTTTTTTCTGCCTGTTTAATTTGAGTCAAGATCCCAGCTTCTTCCATCTTCTCCAAGGTTTTGATGAATCCTTCCTTCGATAAAGGAGGATTTCCTTGTTTCAATGCTGCAAATTGACATGAAGCAAAAATAGCATCTTCGTACATGAATTTTGCAGATCCAAAAGATTCTAAAATTAGGTCTTGGTTAGGTATATCTTGATCTATCGCTTTTGCTTTAGGTGCAGCTTGTGGCTCTGCTTTAGGTGCAGCTTGTGACTCTGCTTTAGGTGCAGCTTGTGACTCTGCTTTGGGAGCAACTTTTTCTTCCTTCCCTGTTTTTGAAATTATTTGTTCCGCTATCAAATCACTTAAGCTTTTTCCCTCAGTTTTTTCTCCAAATCCATATAATTCAGCTAACCAATATGAAGCATGTGAAATAAAAACTTCTACAGATTCAAAATTACCTTCGTCAACTAATTCTTGGAGATAGTCTAAAAGACCTTCTGGTATGTTTATTTCAAGAGTTTTCATCCGTATAACTCCTTTATTCTAATTACTAAATAAAAGAGATACATTTAATATTTGTGATAATTTTTTTTCAGATTAACGGCGTCCTATAAGGTTTTCTATCCTATGTGTTGACACATCTAAGCCGTCTCAATCAGTCATTCGCCAAAAGAGAAGTAGCAAATATTTAGTTAAATTTTTCTATTGTGAGATGTTAAAAAATTAAGTTGATGCTTTTCGTCCTCTTTTATATGTAGTAAAACCACATTTACCACAAGTTTGACGATCTTTGTGTTCAGCCATATATACCGAATCTCCACAGCGTTCGCATACCTTCTTTTTTCTCACAATCTTGCCATCTTTGATTTCGTATCTTTTATGTACAGAACTCATTTTCTCACCAAGTTACTCTTGTTTTTCTTCTTTTCCTATCCCAGATCGTTTGAGTAAATATTCTCTTTCGACAGCTTTTGCCCTTTCAGCACTTTCGTAAGCATGAACTAGAGCTGTGCTTACTCCCATACCATATTTTGCTTCCAATTTAATCAGAACTACTTGATTTCTTTCTTTATTTAATAAAGCTGATATTCTATTTAGAAAATCATCTCGTTTTGGAACAGCTTCCCCATGGTGTTCTACTTGAACTTCAATTTCTGTTCTATCCAGTAGCTTATTTTCAGTTTTCTTAACTATATCAATTTTCATCAACTTTCACCATTCTAAGTAGTAGTTGTTTTACTTTTTGCTTCATTTTTTTAGTGACCGTCACTAATACTACACCTTCATTAGGTTGCCCATATAAGACTTTTGAATTGTAAGGTGCTTCTAATATCGCTGGTAGCACCAGCAAATCCTCTTCTCCTGTTATTTTTATAATGATTTTGTTTTCATCCTTTTTTAATGCAAAACTAATTTTGTTCCAGGCTGCTTGTGTAATCGATTCTGCGGGATTCTCTGCTACTTCTTGCTCGAAAAGAGAATAATCTTGTTTCTCTATTTTTTTTCTCTGTACTTGTTCATCAATTATTGCTAAATCTGGAACAATAGATCCGTTTAGAAGAGTTTCAGTAATCACATCACCTACAGTTATTATCTTTGGTATCGATTCATCTTTGGATATCTGATGAATGATAGTTTCAATATCTTTTTTTTCGCAAAAAAGTTCATCTAAAGGTTTTTTGAAATGTTTTCTTTGATCTTCAGGCAGAACATAATTCTTATTGCCTTCAAAACCCAAATTTTTCACCGAACGCGTAGAGCATAATGGCCCTTATTGCTTATTTTCATTCTTTTTGCTACATCGCTGTTTTCTGGATTTAAAATAAAAACTTCACCAGTATATTCAGAAGACAAATCTTGTGTTTTGCAGTTTGGACACATATTAGCTGTTTTTTCTACAATAAGATGACAAATTTTACAAGCTTTTGACATTAGGATGCCTCCTTCGCTGAAGTTTTAGATTTACTAAGATCATCTTTCCATTCATCTATCCATTCAAAAGCACCCAAAGAATTCTGACGCATGGTTAACCCAACTCTTATTGCAGATTTGCCAATACTGACAGCGATTACTCTTGCACGAACTCGTGTATTCACAAGTAAATCTCGCTTGGATTTATCTCCTCTTAAAACGGCATTCTTAGGGATATATCTGAAGTAATCGTCAGCTATTTGAGAAACGTGACAAAGTGCGTCTATTGTACCTATCCTAATGAAAGCACCAAAATCAACACATTCCACTACTTCTCCTGTTACTACTTCACCTATCTCAGGAAGATAACATAATAATTCAAAATCTGTTTCATAATAGGCACCACCATCCCCCGAGATTAGTTTTCCCTGATAGATTTTGTTAATATCAGTAACAGCGACGATGAAACCTAAATCTGGATCGATTTTCCCCTCGAAACTCTGTCTAGCGATTTCTGCTAGAACTTGGGAAAGATTTTCATCAAATTTGTTGGGTGGAACCCTTAATGTATCCCTAACTTTTACTGTATAATACACGATGATATCATCTCACAAATTTCTACATTGCTGGTTCTGTCCTATTATTTTTAAACATACTTATAGCAAATATTTTCTAAATATCTTAGGAGATAGGAACGATTTCAATGTTTTCAAATTACAGCATTTAGTAAATCAGCTGAACACAAAGTTCTTGAGACATGAAAAAACTCAATAAATTATTATTAATAAAGGAACTTAAAAACCTCATAGTAAGAACACTTACATAGTCAGTATTATTATTCGTAGATGAGAGATAATGAGTGAAAAAAAGCCCTCTGCAGTAGAGGAAAAAACATCTTCAACTGAAAAAAGTAAAAAAACCACAGAAGATAATATTATTCGTCAACCTGTTGTCAATATTGGAACAATTGGACATGTTGATAATGGAAAATCAACATTAGTACAAGCACTAACAGGAAAGTTTCCTGATGATCATTCTGAGGAATTAAAAAGAGGAATTTCTATCAGACTTGGATACGCTGACACTGAATTCCGTAAATGTCCTAAATGTCCAGAACCTGAAGCATATACCATAGAGAAAACATGTCAAAAATGTGGTACACCTTCAGAATATCTTAGGAGGGTTTCATTTGTTGATTGTCCAGGACACGAAGTTTTAATGGCAACTCTACTCTCGGGTGCAACTTTAATGAATGGTGCAATACTTCTGATTGCAGCAAATTCTAGATGTCCCCAGCCACAAACAAGAGAGCATCTTGCAGCAATGGAGATTTTGAAAATCCCTAATATCGTAATAGCTCAGAACAAGATTGAACTCGTAACAGAAGAAGAAGCTAAAAGGAATTATAAAGAGATACAGGATTTCATTAAAGGTACTATTGCAGAAAATGCACCCATTGTACCGATTAGTGCTATGCATAAAGCTAATTTAGATGTTTTAATTTGTGAGATAGAAAAAAATATTCCAACACCTGAATTTGATAAAGAAAGTCCCTTAGAAATGCATGTTGCTAGATCTTTTGACATAAATAGACCAGGTACTAAACCTGATAAGTTGAAAGGAGGAGCCTTGGGTGGTACAATTATCAGAGGGCAAATAAATGTGGGTGATGAGATTGAGATTGTTCCTGGTGTCTCTATAAAAAAAGGGAATAAAACAGTCTATTCACCAATTACAACAAAAGCTGTTAGTATATCGATAGGTGAACAAGGACTTGTAAAAAGTGCTCATTCTGGAGGATTAGTAGGATTAGGAACAGAATTAGATCCTTCATTAGTTAAAGCAGATAAAATGTCAGGTAATATAATTACAACACCAGGAAATGCACCGCCTATCAGAATCGATCTTGATCTCTCTGTTCATCTAATGGAACATGTTGTAGGTTCAGAAGAGATAACAAAGGTTCAACCTTTAGCTCAAGGAGAGACATTGATGTTGAATGTTGGCACAGCTAAAACAGCAGGTGTCATTACAGAGATCAGAGGGGGAAAGGCAAAGATAAGATTAAGTCGAGAAGTAGCAGCACCTACAAATAGTAAAATCGCCATATCTAGGAAGATTGCAGGTAGATTCCGTTTAATAGGAGTCGGTGAAATCTTAGAAAATTAAAATGAGGTTTTGCATGTTAGTTATACTTGATTCTAGCATGTTAATGCTACCTTTAGAAAAGAAAATTAATATTTCTCTCGAGTTAGAAAGAATTCTTCTCATTTCTTTTGAAATAGTTGTTCCTAAAATTGTTATTTGTGAGCTGGAAAGAATTATGCACGAGGCCTCTCCTTCTACACAAAAAAAAGCGAAACTTGCTTTAGAACTGGCAAATATATATAGAATTTTGGATTCTAATACAGATGGGCTAGCTGATGATGAAATTGAGAGGTTAGCCATTGAAAACAATTCTATTGTAGCTACCAACGATTCAGAATTGCGATTAAAACTTAGAGAAAAGGGAATTGCAGTTGTTGCACTACATGGAAAGAATAAACTAGCTTTATTTGGTTACATAAATGGTTAATTTACTAGTAGATAGTTAGTTGGAAAATGAGGTTATAGCAATAATTTTAATTATACTATAATAACCAATTCTATGCTAGTTATCAGAAATGATAATCAATTGCATAAATATCTATTACAAAGATAAAAAGGTCATCTGAATGGAAATAAAAAAACTCTTTCCTGAAATAGAAGAAATAGGAAATGAAGAACTGAAAATAGAAATAATTAGAGCTCTTGAAAAAGCGATTAATAAAGGGGGATGGAAAGAAGAAGATCTTCATTTGATTCCTTTTACATTATTAATTCCTGAATTAATGGGGAAAAATTCAATTCCAAAAATATCTATAATCATGCATATTCGAGCGGTAACACAAATGTGTTTAGCTACATATGAGAGATACGAGATGCTCGGATTAGGAGATAAGTTAAATAAAGATGAGTTAATTGCTGGCGGTTTACTACATGATGTTGGTAAATTCATTGAGTATGAAAGGGATGAAACAGGAAAAATCATTCAAACTAAGGAAGGAAAATACATTCGTCATCCTGCAATGGGATTGGAACTAGTCTCTGAATTTGATTTACCTCTCATTGTACGTCAAGCCATAGTTTTTCACAGCAAAGAAGGAGATAAAATTCCCAGATTGACAGAAGTAGAAATTATTCATCGTTGTGATTTTCTTTGTTTTGCTCCAGTTAAACAAATATTCGAAGATAAATAAGAAAGGTGTAGATCATGAGTAAGAGATATAAAATTGCAGTACTCCCTGGAGATGGGATAGGAAAAGATGTTACAGATGCAGCAATGAAGGTTCTTGACGCTGTAGGATTTAGTGAAATAGTAGAATATACTTGGGGAGATATAGGTTGGGAATTCTGGAAAACAGAAGGTAATCCATTACCTGATAGAACGATTGGGTTGTTAAAACGATCAGATTGTTGTCTATTTTCTGCTATTACTTCAAAACCCAAAGAAGAAGCTCAAAAAGAATTAGCTCCGGAATTACAAGGAAAAGGATTAGTTTATTCCAGTCCAATAGTAAAACTAAGACAATTGTTCGATTTGTATGTCAATTTACGTCCATGTAAAGCTTATCCTGGTAATCCTCTAAATTTTAGAGATGACTTAGATCTTGTAGTTTTTCGTGAGAATACTGAAGGTCTATATGTTGGTATAGAATTCCATCCAGTTCCTGAAGATGTGATGAAAACTTTAGTTGATAATCATCCAAAAGCTGCTCGTTTTGCAGAAACAAACCTAGACGATATTGCTATTTCCACACGAATTTTCACCAGAAAAGGTGTAAGAAGAATTCTTAAGGCTAGTATGGATTATGCAAAAGAGTTTGATTATCCTACTGTGACTGTAGTTGAAAAACCCAATGTAATCAGAGAAACAAGCGGTTTGATGATACGTGAAGCTCGAAAGCTAATCAATGAATACGAAGGAAAAGAACTTTGGGAAACAAATATAGATGCAATGTGTATGTGGTTGGTTAAAAATCCACAAAATTATGGTGTTTTAGTTGCCTCCAATATGTTTGGTGATATTGTTTCTGATTTATGTGCTCAACTAGTTGGTGGTCTTGGTTTTGCTTGTTCAGGTAATATTGGAGACAATTTTGCAGTATTTGAACCCAGCCATGGCTCCGCTCCAAAATATGTAGGTATGAATAAAGTCAATCCTATTGCTCAAATTTTATCAGCAAAGATGATGCTCGATTGGCTTGGAGAAAAAGAGATGGCCACCAAAGTTGAAGATGCAATAATAGTTGTTATTGCAGAAGGAAAGGTTAGAACATATGATATGGGAGGATCTTCCACAACTTCAGAGATGGTAGAGGAAATCTGTGAGAAACTGTTAAACACTTAGCCAGAGAATAATAAACAATTGCAGAATTGCTTGAATGTAAAAAGGAGAAATCATATAGAGATAGCCTTATTACCATCTTTCTAATTGGTGAAATTGAGCGAAATGAAGGCCTTCACATTTATAGAGAAGATAGTTAAATCCCATGCTAATGTGGCAGAAAAGGAGATTTATCCGGGTAATATTATATGGGTCAATCTTGATCTCGTAACTGCAAGAGATTACGCAGGACCTCAAGTTATAGATCTATTTCAAGAAAATTACCTAGATGCTCAAACTTTCGATAATGAAAAAATCATTTTTACCCCTGACTGTTATCCCTATGGTAATGACCCCAAGCATGCAATAGATCAAGAAAAAATAAGAGTATTCGCTAAAAAACACAATATTCGTGTCACCGATTTAGGATCGGGTATTGGTTCTCATCTTCTGTTTCGTAGAGGATTTTCAAAACCTGGTGACATAGCTTTTGGAGCTGATAGTCATTATAACATTCTAGGGGCCTTAGGAATTCTTGGGCAGGGAGCAGGAGATGTAATGCTTGCTTTTGCAATGAAAACAGGTAAATCTTGGATTAAGATTCCAGAAACGGTAAAAATTGAGTTAAAAGGAGAATACAATTGGCCAACAACTTCAAAAGATTTAGCGTTGTATATCCTAAAACAACTGCATGATTATGGCATCACAGGGCAAGCTGTAGAGTTTTATGGAGATATAATCTCAAAACTAAGCATCGAGGATCGTATAACTCTGTGCTCATTAATCACTGAAGCTTCAGGATCGATAGGGTTTATTCCTCCCGACGAAGTAACGGCAGAATTCTACAGACAACAAAATATTGAGATAGAATTATTATCAGCAGATGAAAATGCAAATTATGTTTCTGAACTTACAATTGATATTCAAGATTTAGGACTATATATTGCATGCCCTCCTCATCCACATAATGTAAAGCCAATTGAAGAGGTTTTAGGAACGCCAATTAATTCAATAGTAATAGGATCTTGCACAAATGGAACGGCAGCAGATATTCGGGAAGCAGCAAAAATTTTAAAGAATCAAAAAATTAGTCCTGAAGTACGATTAGGAATAGTTCCAGCAACTCGCGAAGATTTTGTTTTTGCACATAAAGAAAACACCATGACAGCAATTCTCGATGCGGGAGGTAATTTCTTTGGAGCTGGTTGCTCAACATGTGCCAAAGGACAATATGGTTTAACGGGAGGAGAAACAGCAGTTACTATGACAACAGGTAACCGTAATACACAGGGAAAAATCGGTCCTGCTGATGTTTATCTAGCTAGTCCTATCGTGGCAGCATCAACAGCAATTGAAGGAAAAATTGCTCTACCTAAAAAAAGAGATGATTAAATGGGTGTAGAAAAAATAAGTGGAAAGGCAAAATTAGTAAAAGTTGATGATATTGATACAGATCAAATTTTCCATCAATCCCTATTAACTATACACGATCCACAAGAAATCAAGCCACATATTTTTGGTAATTTGGTAGGTTATGAGAATTTTGCGAAGGAGAATCATGAAAACAAGATTCTAGTTGTTGGGAAAAATTTTGGAAAGGGCTCTACTAGACAACAGGCTGTAACTGGTTTTCTTGCACATAAAATCAAAGCCATCATTGGTGAGTCTTTTGGTCCGATTTACTATAGTAATGCTGTAAATTCAGGATTGTTACTTGTTGAAGTTCCTGGTATTTTCGAATTCTTAATTGATGATTTTGATGTTTTAGAAATTGATGTTGAGAAATCTACAATCTTGAATGTTGACAAGGGAAGCGAGATAAAATGCATTCCAATTCCAAAACCTGCTTTGGATATTATGGAGGCAGGGGGGTTATTGAAATTAGGGGACAAGATGTGAGGGTATGAAATGACTGGCAAGACTTATTCAGAAAAATTGTTTTCAATCAAAACTAAACAATCTGTAAGTGCGGGAGACATAGTTTTTGCAGAACCGGACCTAATCTTATCCCACGATAATTCTGCATCTATTTACAAAACATTCCAAAAAATGGGTGGTACAAAAATCAAATATCCTAATCGTTTGGTTATTGTTCTAGATCATGATTCCCCTCCAACTAGTGTTACTATTGCTAACGATCATAAGACCATTAGAGAACTAGTAAAGAATCAAAACATTACAAATTATTATGATGAAGGGGTGGGGATATGTCATCAACTTATGTCAAATCACGCACTACCAAATATGCTCATTGTAGGTTCCGATTCCCATACTTGTACAAGTGGAGCTTTTACAGCATTTTCAGCAGGAATTGACAGAACTGAAACTGCAGGATTATGGTTAACAGGTAAAACATGGTTCAGAGTACCTGAAACAATAAAAATTGAATTAGAAGGAGAACTTCCACCTGGTGTTTACGCAAAAGATATTGCTTTATACATCATGAATGCTATTGGTGCCGCCGGAGCATTATACAAAAGTATAGAATTCCATGGAGAAGGAGTAAAAAACCTAAGTATCTCTGAACGCATGACACTAGCTAATTTAGCTTCAGAAATGGGAGCTAAAACAGCAATTTTTCCACCTGATGTAATGCTAGTTGATTGGTTAAAAAAGAAACACAGTGACAAGGACATTATTGCAGAAGATGATCTATTTTGGTCAGATGATAATGCTATTTTTAGTCAAAATTTTACTGTTACTCTTGGCAAGTTAGAACCTCTTATTGCGATTCCTCATCAAGTAGATAATGCTCAATTTATTAGTGATGTTGGTGATATATTCATTCATCAAGCTTTTCTTGGTACTTGTACAAACGCTCGATTAGATGATTTGAATATTGCAGCATCAGTATTGAAGGGTAAAAGAGTAAAAGAGGGGGTTGTCTTCCTCGTAGCACCAGCTTCTCAGGAAATTTATCTTAAAGCTATGGAGAATGACATTATTCAAACACTAGTTAAAGCAGGAGCTACAATTCTTTCATGCAGCTGTGGTCCATGTTTAGGGAAGGGACAAGGAATTCCTGCAGATGGATGGAACATAATATCAACTGCAAATAGAAATTTTCTGGGAAGAATGGGTAACAAAAATTCTTCAATATATTTAGCATCTCCTGCTACTGTAGCAGCATCTGCAATTGCAGGTAAAATAGTGGATCCTAGAGAATACCTTTCAATAAAAATCATAGATACAGAAAAGCAAATAGAGCTCCAACCAAGAGCTTTGGAAGCAAAAATCCTTGTGATTACATCTGAAGATGATAGGAATAACCAAAATATTTGGAATTATAGTGACATAAACGATTTTAATACAGATCAAATGTTTGCTGGAGGTTTAACCTATGACATAAAATCATCGGATGGCGAGAAAATAGTACCTCATTTGTTCAAGGGTCTAGATGAGACTTTTGCGATGAGAGTTAAAAAGGGAGATATTGTTATTGGAGGAGAAAATTTTGGATGTGGTTCTTCAAGAGAACATCCTGCAGTAGGATTAGCAACCGCAGGTGTAAAAGCTGTCATTGTTAAATCAGTCTCAAGAATTTTCTATAGATCTGCTATTAATCAGGGATTACCAATCATTGTACATCCAGAACTTGTAGACAATTTTGATGAAAATGAATCAATATCTATCGATTTGGAAAATGGAAGAATAACTAATGGAGAACGTGTATTCCTCTTCCCCAAACTACCAGAAGAACTTCTTGATATTTTTAATGCAGGAGGTTTAATCAAACACTATCAAAAACAACATTCAGAATAGAGGGAAAAAAATGAGATTATATGAATATGAAGCTAAACAGATTTTTGAGAAATTTGGATTAATAATTCCAAAGCAAATTGCAATAGTTAAAGATATTGAGCAGTTAAATGATCTTTCAATATCCTTTCCAATAATGATCAAAGCGATGGTATTGATAGGTGGTCGAGGTAAAGTGGGAGGGATTAAAAAGGCAAAAAATATTGATGAGACAAAGACGATTATTAGTGAAATGCTCAAACTCTCAATTCATGGTTACTCAATAGAAAAAATACTGCTAGAAGAAGCTGTCAATATCTCAAGTGAGATTTATTTATCAATTACTACTGATCCAGCAACCTTTGATATTGTAATAGTAGCTTCAGCAAGCGGTGGAGTGGACATAGAAGAAGTTGCTAGACAAAATCCTGAAAAAATTTGGAAAAGGACAATTCTGGAAAATGTAAAAGAATTACCAGGTGCTATAGCTGATGAAGCAGTAGAATTTTTGGTGAAGAGTGAATCAAATTTAATAGGATCGGAGAATCAACTAAAAGTAGCAATTCAATCTCTTTATTCAGCTTTTCAAACTGCGGAAGCGAAAATATGTGAGATAAATCCTCTAATTGTTGCAGAGGATGAGAGAATTATTGCTGCAGATGCAAAAGTAGTACTTGATGACAATAGTTTGTATAGACAAGAGCCTTTATTGAAATCTATTGGAATAGATCCAAGAAGTAAAAGACATGATATTTCAGAACAAACATTTTTTGAGGATAAGGCTTACAGAATAGGCTTTCCATATTTAGATTTACTTGATGAGCCTGAGGAATTTGTAAAAGAAGAAGATAAACTTTATGTTGGTTTGGTTCCTGGAGGAGCAGGTTATGGTATTTTTTCTATTGATGAGGTTGTTAATGTAGGGAACCGCTATTTTAACGGTAAAGCTGTGCCAATAAATTTCATGGATAGTGGAGGTGGTCCATCATTCAGCAAAGTAGCAGATATGTTTCATTTACTTATGGATCATCCTGCCACCGATTTAATAATTACAAGTCGATTTGGAGGAATTTCCAGCTGTGACATATTTATTCGTGGTTTAATAATGTCATTAAGAGATCGATACACAAAAAGGAAACGGATGATTCCCGTCTTCGGTAGAATGGTTGGAACTGATTTAGCTGCAGCTCGTGAGTATTTTGAAAAAGCTAAAAGGGAGACACCAGAACCATTAAAGGATTTACACATTGTTGTGGGGAACCAGAAAATCATGGCAGATGTCATAAAAGATGGCATAGAATATGGTTTCAAAATAAAGAGTCAAGAGGGAGTAACTAGGTGAGAACTATGGCAAAAGGAATGCTAAATTCAGATCAAGGTTTACTTTATTATTTAATTAAAGAAGTCAGACCAGAGCTAGCAAATCAAATCACTAAAACAAAAACAATTGAAACCATGATTGTAGGTCTCGGAAGACAAGGAACTAGACATGCACAACTCATGATGGAATATGGAACTAATGTTACCTGTGGTGTAGCTCCTGGTAGAGGGGGAACAAAAGTTCATGAAACTATACCTGTTTATAATTCAGCACAAGAAGCAATTAATAATCACTCAGATATTGCAATCGCTAGCATATGGAGACATTATTCCACTGCTAAAGATGCAACAATTGAGGTGATAAAGTCAGGGATTCCTATTGTTGTTCTAATCTCTGAATTTATTCCATTGAAAGATGTGAGAGATATTCTAGTTGAAGCTAGAAAGCACAAAACGATTCTATTTGGTGGAAACACACCAGGAATAATTTTCCCACCAGAAGGAATAAAAGTTGGCATGCTTCCAGATATTTTTCAAGCACAAATTATTGGAGAAGAAGTGGGAGCAAAAGGTGTAACAATTTTATCTCGAAGCGGGGCAATTCTCTATCATATGTCAGATGCATTAGCTAGTGCAGGTATTGCACAAAATGGTGTATTAGGGATAGGAGGAGATGGTGCAATAGGGGCCAGATTTGTAGATCTTGTTTCGTTGGTAATGAAATATGAGGAGACAGATTTAGTAGTAGTTGCAGGAGAAATAGGAGGGATGCAAGAAGAATTGCTTGCACAAGACATGATAGCTCACCCTGAGAAATATCCCAAACCATTAGTTGCATTAATTTCAGGAGCTAATGCTCCAGAAGGGAAAACAATGGGACATGCAGGAGCAGTAATATCTCCAGGCCAGAATTATGGTACTTTTATTTCAAAAAAAGAGATATTAGAAAAAGCAGGAGCTACAGTAGTTAATCATCAAAGAGATTTAATCGAAGCTGTAAAATCCAAGTTAAATAAAACCTACTTTGAAATTGAAGATTATTATAATAGAATGCGTAAAAAATGGGATGCTAAATCACCTGAACCCACCTGGGGAACATTAATTACTAATGTTATGCCCAATAATTTAATTATCCGAGGATATCCTTTGCAAGAGATTATCTCAAGGAAGGGACTACTTGAGACAGCTTATTTACTAAATAATGGTGAATTTCCTGTTGAGCAAATTGCAGAGCTAGAGAATCTTGCATTAAAAGCTCTAAAGGACGAATTACATACTGGTTATAACATCCTCAATGAAACAGATGTTGCAAAAGTAATAGGTACTTTTTTGCTACTTGATGATAATCTATCAAGCTTTGCGCAAGAAGTTAATGATGGTTCCAAAGTAGTAGCATACGCACTTGGAAGGGTATTGAAATATCTTACCAAATTCTTCAATAACGACGATAAAATCATTAATTTACTGAAAGAGGATGTTTCATTTTCAGAATTAATTTACTTAGGTTTAGTAGGTGAAATACCTTCTGATGTGTCGAAAATTAAATTGCTCGAAGCGATAATCACAGCTTGTGTAGATCATGGAGTCACACCACCTTCTGCACAAGCAACTCGTATTTTAGCATCGACACGTGCAAATTATGAAGTGGCCCTTTCAGCTGGTACCCAAGCTATTACAGATATTCATGGTGGTGCAGGTCAAAAAGCAGCAGAATTTTTCTTATCAGTTGTTAAGAGTGCTAAAGAAAACAGTAAAGATCTTAATGAAACCACTTTTGAATCAATCCGAGAGACAATCAAAGCTGGAAGAAGGATTGAAGGATTAGGGCATCGCATCCATACACAAGACCCTAGAAGAGATGTCCTTTGGGAACTTTCTGAAAAAGCTGGTTATGCAAAAGAATGTGTTTCTGTTTCAAAATTGGTTACTGATGCGTTCTATAGAGTTAGAGGAATGAATTTACCTATCAATGTGGATGGGGTTATTGGCGCGATTATAGCTGACATGGGCATCGATCCTAAACTAGCCAAGGCGGTCTTTGTCTTTGGAAGAATTGCAGGATTAACAGCACATTATTATGAAGAAATCAATACTCAATCCCAGATGAGAAGACTTGCTTTCGATAGAGCGGTATATAAAGGACCTTCCATTCGTGAAGTTCTTGAGGATTAAATCTATGCTCAACAAAACGAACGCTTAATCTTTCTTAGCAATAATAGAAATGTGAGAATATGAAGGATTTGGCTTTTGAAATAATAGGAAATATACTTATAATAAGAGAAGCTGCTGATAAAAAAACGCTCAAAGAATTCGCAAAAGAAAAGATGATTAAACACTCTTATATTAATACAGTAGTTGTCCAAACCTCAAAAGTTCAGGGACAAGAACGTAGAAGAAATCTTAAACATTTAATGGGAGAGAATACTTTTGCTACAATCTATAAAGAACATGGAAACTCATTTTATGTTGATTTAGAGAAAGCATTCTTCTCACCGCGTTTAAGTTTTGAAAGACAGAGAATTGCAAATTTAGTAAAGAAAAATGAAAAAATTCTAAATTTCTTCTCAGGAGTAGGTCCTTTCGGGATTACCATCGCATCTAAGCAAATTGATTGTGAGGTTCATAGTATTGAAATCAATGAATTTGCGTATCAATATTTATGTAAGAATATAGAACTCAATAAATGCCAAGATAGAGTTTTTCCATACCTAGGAGATGCTTTTGAAATCGTTTCTAGGAAATTCCCAAATCAAGTAAACAGGATACTTTTACCATTGCCTTTAGAAGCTGAAAGAGCTCTACCTTTAGCTTTCAATTCGTTAAAGCAAGGAAGGGGATACATTCACTGGCAGCTTACAGAAAAAATTCTTTCAGAGGACACAATAAGTGATATAGTAGAGAGTAGATTAGATAGAATAACTCCAGAAGAGATATCACATAAAGCATCTATAGATAATATAAGAATAATCAGATGGTTAGCCCCAAGAATCGCTCATATTGCAATAGATTTACATTTCTTGTAATTCAAAAGAACTAACATAATCTCCCACATCTTCTAGTAAATCATATTGATTCTCACAAGTAATTATTACTTCATTCGTTTTGTTAATTTCTTTTGCTAGTGAAATAAAATCTTCAATTCCTAACCAACTATCAAATAGTAAGTCAAAATTAACCAGAAGGCAAATTTCATTATCTAATTCCCTCAATTCCCTTTTAATTTCATCTAAAAGATTCTTTGTTTCTTCTCTTGAGAAAATCTGAATGGGTATTTCACTTTTCTGTTTTAGATCATTAACCCATGGAAAAGAATCGTTAATGATATACACTCTTGCTTTTCTTGAATGTCCTAAAGCTCTAATAATAACCCCAAGACCTGCTTGAAAAGCTTCTAATCTATTTCCATAGTAAAAATGAATAAGGGAAGTCATTGTTACATCCATTTGTTTCTGTGTAATTAACTAGGTAATTTGTCAAGATAGCGTTTATAACCATCAAGTGTATCTTCAATACGTAACATGTGACGTTCAGCTTTTATCCTTAATTCGTGCCACTCTTCTTCATCTATTTTCTCAGTAGTTAATGCTTCTTCCAATTGATGAATTCTCTCAATTGCTTTTTCTCTTCGTGATTCCAAATGCTTAATGATATTCTGAATATCTTCTGATTGGACAGGTGGTTTTTCAACGTCTTCACCAGTTTCAGCTTCAATTATTTTTGTCAATGGAGATTTCTCTCCTTTCTCAATATCTTTTTCTTGAGATACTGTAGCTATTGTTTTCTTTATTGAGGAAACGAATTGTGTAGCATCTTCTTGAGAATCAGGAGCTGAAAGAACACCAGATAATCTAGAAACAGAAGAGCGATAAGCGTGAGCACTTGCAATTTCCTCCTCACTTAAACCTTCTTTTATTATTGGAGGTTCTTCACTGATTGAAATTTCCTCATCATCACCTAAAGACATTAGTTTCTCAGTAAGTGGAGATATAACAGAATCATCTCCGGGATCTAAAGCAGATAAAAGGCTGGCTAGTTTCTTTAAAGATTCTTGTTCGGATTCTATTGTTTCGACAAAAGGATCTTGCTCAAATTCATATTGAGAAGCAAGCTCAATCCCTTCAATAAGCTCTTGTGTTTCTGCAGGTATTGCTTCATCAATGGATTCTTCTTCGATATCTTCTTCATCTAATTGAATTTCCTCTATTACTTCTTGAGGTTGAAACTCTTCTATATCTTCAGTTTTACTAACTTTTATTTCTTCTTCAGGCTCTGAAACTGATGGAACTTCCTCTGGTTCACCTGGTAGTTCGTCTAAGATATCCTCTTCATCCTCAGCTTCAACGGGTATTGGTGTTCCTAACTCAGTGGTAGTTTGTTTTTTTAATTTCTTTAAATCCTCAAACATTGAATTAACATTCATTTCCAAACTTTCAAGTTTTGTTTGAAAATATTGGGCAGTATTTTCTTCAGTCCCACTGAAGCGTCGATACTCAATTTGAAGCATGTTTGCATGCGTTATAATGTTATAAATTGTATCAATCATTTCTGGCAATTCGCGAAACCAAGGACCTGCACTGTCAAATTTCAGCAAAACGTCCTTTGCTTTAGAGAAGTGTTTTTCGTATTCTTCCTGTTGCTCAGGGGGTAAGTATGATTTTGCATATGAAGTAAGTGTTGCTAAATTTGTTATTAAATGAGCTTTTACATCTTCTTCCTCATCTGGACTAAACTTACCTTTCAGTACTCCCCAAAACATTTTTTTTATTTCTTCAATTGATTTTTCAAGACTCATTATTAAAACCCAAGATTGGTAGTTCTTCTCTTTGTGAAATCATGTGGAAGAGAAGGTTCAATAAACAATTTTTCAGCTCGCAAATCCTCTTTTAATTTCAATGCAATTTTAAGCTTCTCTGGAGATGTGATATTCCAGAAATACAGTGAAGGCTTTATTCCGGAACCAGAGTATTCTTTTAACACAGATAATGAATTCAATAATTGTTGGTATTCATTACTGTTAGGAGCAGAAAAACTCTCACTCCATGGGTTAACATGAATTATTAAATCATTTGTAATTCTTGCCAATTCAGCTAGATTTTGACCGAAATGTTCTTGAGCTCCTTCTATAAAATTAGTCTCCCTATCGGCTTTAATTACAGTAGAGATGTCAATGTTTTTCTGATTTTTAATAGCATCAGTTATTTCCCTTAAGGTTTGATTTAGGTATGTAAAACGATATTCACGCCAATCAATTATCAGGTCTCTTGATTCTAGAAACTCGAGACCAAAATCTCTTTCAATATTCCACTTACTTGCAAAAATCCTTCTGCATCTATCACAGAAGCAAGTTCTTTTATTAGGCAACATTAAATCATCAAGAATTAATGCTTCTATTGGATATTGAGCAATTTCCATAGCTATTGCAGCTGTGTACTTACTAAGATTTTCCTGACTTGGACATGCATATGAAGGAATAGTAGCCCCTTCACTATTGACTACCCTAAAATCTGTATTTTGTGAAAGAAAATTATCACCATGAACATAAAGAAAAGCATCAACCTTGATACCCATATTATCAGCAATTGTGCAGAAAGAGTGGAAGAACACTCCATTATTTTTATCTTTAGGAGCACTATTACTTTGATAGAAAGTAAAACCTGATCTTCCTTTAGCTACTAAAGCTATAACATCTAAAATATGACCATAATGATCTAAAAAATCATCAGGATTTGTCTCCATAACTGTGGGATTAACAACTAATATTGCACCACTTTCTAGTATTTCTTGAATTACCTCAGACACTGTAACCACAATCTAACTTGTTCAATATGATAAAAGCATTCTGCATTATTAAAAGTTTGTTCGGGGGCGGGTTGATAAGTAAGGTGAATGAAAGCGTGAAGAAGGTGAAATTTAGAGAAAACAGCTCTACAAGCTTAGTAGAAGAAGCTTGAATTCATCATCAAGTTCTCTTTCCAAAATTGTGTCTATTTCGAATATAGTAAATTCACCAGTTACACTTATAGGATTACCAGGAAGCAGGTGCCCTCCAAATGTTTTACCTTCAGCATCACCAATTGTCATATGAATGTGAGTGATGTATTCACCAGTCTCCTTATTCTTTGCTATGTTTCCTGTGCAATTCAAAATTTCAGCATTGAAGTCGTAATCATTAGTCAAGTAAGTCTTTGAATTCAAATCATAGAATCCTAAAGAAGCTTTTTCTACTGCCCCTAACCCATAAATTGCTCCTGATTTGAGATTCACTTGTTTACAGTAATTCACTATTGTTTCTAGTATGTCTTCTCCCTTTTCCATTTTAATGAAGTGTACATTGATTAGCTTTTCAGATAATGATTTCATACATATCACACCAAATATTTACTAAATAAGTTAATAGGTATAAATGAAGTTCTGAATATTTATGTCTCTTTAATATAATACAAGATTCTGAAAAGTTTTTTGCTTTGTAACAATAACAAATATATTGATGTATTTTAATAGCATTCCGAGTTTAGATATTAGACAAAAGACTACAATAAAATCATAATAGCTTCTCAAATTTGTATAGAATCAATGAAGAGGGTATAATAGACTTGAAACAGACCAAGGAAACCATAGATAACAACGGAAATTCAGGTGCTGAGAGAAATCTTGACAGTTTTTTTAATGCTAATAATAAAGCTGAGAACAAAAATATCGAAGTAAAGAATAAAGAAGTTCCCGTAAATAATGGAAAAGTTTTCGATGAAAATAATAATGGAAGCAATCAAGCAAAGACAGCACCATTAGAGGAGAACTTAGAAAAAGTAAAGGGTAGCGAATATATATTTCTCGCTCCTGAGAACTTACCCCCCTCGTATTTAATTGATGTAAAATACGATGGAAAAGCTGAACTTGCGTATTTAAAACTTTTCAACCCAGAAGATGGTAAAGTTTACAGATGGTATGATAATACCAATCATTTGCCATATCTTATTACAACAATGAAAAAAACCGATATAGAAAATCTTCTCCAAAATGAGAAAGAGTTTGTTGGGTGTGAAATAACAAAGAAATATAATTTATTATCAAACAAAGATTTATCTCTCACTAAAGTTCTAGCTACAAACCCACTTGCAATAGGTGGCAGAGATGACAGTTATAGAGAAAGGATCTCTCCCTCTTTTGAAGCTAATATTCGTTATCATCTAAATTATATTTATGACAAACAATTGATTCCTGGACTGTATTATGAAATTGAGAATGGTAATTTAAAACGAGTTGAACCCATAATTCCTGAAGAAGTAAAAAAAAGTATAGTATCACTTTTTCAAGGCCAAAAACCGGAAATTCTGAAACTTGTGGAGCAATATATGCCCTTGTTTTTTGCACCCATCCCTGATATTAAGAGGTGTTCAGTTGATATTGAGTTGCATAGTGAAAAGGATAAGATTCCTAGCCCTCATTTAGCTGAGGAAGAAGTCATCTCTGTAGGCATATCTGACAACCAAGGAGAAACTATTGTATACGTTCTTAATAAGAAGAAAAAACCTCTTGATAAAACAAAAATACAAAGAAAATTCATGGAATTTGATAATGAGAAAGAGTTGTTAGAAAATGTTTTTCGTAAAATTAGTGAATATCCAATAGTTATAACTTTCAATGGAGATAATTTCGATTTCCTATATTTAGATAATAGAGCAAAAAAGTTAGAAATAGATGGAAAATTGATTCCATTTGTTCGAACAAGAACTCAGGATGTTTATCTTGCTAATGGGGCTCATATTGATTTATATAGATTTTTCCGACAACCAGCAATGAGAATTTATGCTTTTGGAGGAGCTTATGATAGAGTCACCTTGGATGAACTCGGAAAAACGTTATTGGGAAAGGAAAAACTCAAGCTTGAGAAATATATATGGGATTTGGATTTAGAAGAGTTAATAGAATATAATGCTATAGATTCCGAAATAACACTTGAATTAACTACTTTCAACAATAATCAAGCTATTGAATTAATTTTCATGCTATCTAGAATCACAAAAATGCCAATTGATGATTTTACAAGATCCAGTGTCAGCATTTGGATTCAAAACTGGATGTATAATGAACATCGTCTTCGTAATTATCTTATTCCAAGACGGGAAGATATTCTTCGTTTGAAAGGAGACACATCCACAGAAGCTATTATCAAAGGTAAAAAGTATCAAGGAGCAATAGTTATTGATCCTCAAGTAGGAATCTGGTGGGATGTCCATGTACTTGATTTTGCCAGTTTGTACCCATCGTTGATAAAAACACGAAATCTCTCTTACGAGACAATAAATTGTTCTCACGCAGAATGTAAGAAAAATAAAATTCCAGAGACAAATCACTGGGTATGTGATCAACATGTAGGAATAAGCTCAATGTTGATAGGATTCATTAGAGATATCAGAGTTTATTGGTTTAAAGATAGAGCAAAAGACCAGAAACTGAGCGAATCAGAAAGAAACCTAAGCGATGTCATTCAATCATCACTGAAGGTTCTTTTGAATGCTAGTTACGGTGTTTTTGGTTCAGACAACTTTGCATTATATTGTCCACCAGTAGCAGAATCAACAGCAGCACTTGCGAGAGAAGCAATTTCAAAGACAAAGCAATATTGTGAAGAAAAGCTTGGGTTGAATGTTCTTTATGGAGATACTGATAGTATATTCGTTCTCCAACCTACACAAGATAATATAGATGAATTAGAGAAATGGAGCTTGGATACTTTTCAAATTGAGTTATCTACCGATTATGTTTTTCGTTATTGTGGTCTTTCTGACAGAAAGAAGAATTATTTTGGTATAACAACAAAAGGTCATCCTATTGTAAAAGGATTAATGGGAAAGAAAAAAAATACTCCAGAATTAGCGAAAAGACCTTTTGAAGAGGCCCTTGATATTCTATCTAAGGTTCAAAATTTGGAAGAATTAGAGGAAACGAAGAAAAAAATCATCAGAATTATTCAAAGACAAAATCAGAAAATATCAAAAAAAGAATTCAATCTTGAAGATTTGGCTATTAAGGTAACTCTTTCCAAAAAACTCAACAAATATGATAGCTGGACACAGCCCTTACAAGCAGCTGTTCAATTAATTCTTGCATTTCCAGATAGGGAAAAGCCAACAGAGGGTAACTTGATAAGCTTCATAAAGACAAAACCCTTTAAAGTTCAGACGCAATCTGTTCAATTATCAGATAAAATAAGTGGTAGCAACGAATGTTCTGTGAAGCCAATTCAACTGGCTAAAAAAAC
>DAOVKB010000041.1:0-10096 GCA_030631995.1 archaeon
ATCTCTGGATAGGTAAAATCTATGCTTCCATGAATACTCTTCTAGAAATACAGCAATTGAAAGAGAAATTAAATAGTATTGGAATAAAGGAAGTTAACAGAGATAATCTATATACTCTCTCTCTTGAAGAAATTAACAATTACAAAGAAATTCTGAACGATCTTAAACTTAATGGAACTGAGAAAGATGTAATTTTTGAGAGCGTTGATAGGTTATTGAGAGTTCAAAACTCTTTAGAAGAAAGAATTCCAGGCATCTATATCGAATTAAGAAATTTAGTTTCAAAGCAAATTCCAAACCTAAATCAAATCACAACAGAGTATATTATCGAGTATCAAGAAGGTAAAAATAAAGATTTAGTTTCACAGTTTAGAAAAGTTACACAAGAAGCCTTATCTGGTCATGTTGAAACCTTAAATTTGTTCAATATATTCCATGATGATTTTGATTGGGAATCTGATGTTGCATGGTCTGGTGAGGTAGGAATAATTCTTGACAAACTTGAGAAGGAGAAATTTTTGATACATGATGGAAAAGCTAGATTGTTGGATAATGATAACATAGCATCAAATCTAGGGTTTAAGGAAAAATATGGTATAAAATATGAACTTCCACCCTCCATCATAGTAAACTCTGAAGGTATCACACTTTATCCCTGTAGAGATATAGCATACCATCTTCATAAATTAGAAAAATTCAATGCAAGTTACTGTTATAATGTAATTAGCAAAGAACAACAATACCCCCAACTAACAGTGAGACTTGCTCTTTATGGTTTAGGAGAACCAGATGTTGCAGATAAAATTGAGCACTTTGATTATGAGAATGTAAATTTAGTTGGACGTAAGATGGCTGGAAGAGAATTTGAATATGTGACTCCTGATGAAGTGTATGATCTAGTAAAAGCTGAAGTAAAAATCCTTCTTGAGGAGCGAGATTATTCAGAAGAAGAAAGAAAGAATATTGCGGAAAAAGTTGCAACAAGTAGCGTTAAGTACTTCATTTTAAGAATGGATCCAAAGAAAATCGTAGTTTTTGATGTTAAGAAAGCTGTTAATCTAAATGAAAATACTGGACCATTCCTTCAGTATTCTTATGCAAGAGCTCTGAATATCATAAGAAAAGCTAAAGAGAATGAAATCAATGTTCAATCAATATTCTCTTCTGCTGAGCAAATTAGTCTTGAGATAGAGAAAGAAGAAGAATGGGAAATTATCAAAATGATGGAAGAGCTACCTTACATTCTAGTGAGAGCAGCAGAGTCCCTAAGACCAGATTCAGTTGCTAATTTCACTTATTCCTTAGCAGCAGCTTTTCACAAATTTTATGATTCTTGTCCTGTTTTGAAAGCAGAGAATGATACTTTACGTGATTCTAGATTACTGATTGTATACAGTTTTCTGAAGTGTCTAGAAAGTCTATTTGAAGTGATTGGAATAGATTATCTTGAAAAGATGTGAGAGGTGAAATAATGAGAAAAATCTCAACAATCTTTGGTGGTTTTGATTTAACATTTATTGACATTGACATTCAACCTTATGATTTAGATACAAATGAGCTAATTCAAAACATTCCTGTGATTGGTTCGCATCATAGAAATACCAACATTGATTTTAGACCAGGAGGTAATGGTTTTAATTTTTGCCGTGCTTTAGCTCATCTAGGTCGCGACGTTACTTATGTCGGTCCATCTTCAGCATTTTTTGAGCAAATTGTAAAAGAGAATGAAATCCCAATTGAAATTTTTCCTATTAGGAACTCAGATGTAAGCTATACTGCTATTCTAAATAGAAGAAACGGAGAAACTCAATTTAACTCTGTAAGGAGTTTTCTATCTTATGAACATTTAAATGAAGAACTTGTGGAGAAATTTAAAAACAGCCCCATAAAATCCATAAGTAATGTCTCGTTGAACCCAACTTCAATTGAATGGATATGCTCATTACTAATCTCTCTTGTTAATTATAATCTAGTTGAAGAAATGAAAAATCAACCTTCTCCCTTAGATGCTCTAAGAGATGTTCAAGATACTTCTTTTGAAGGAATAATATTCATAGATCCTTCTGATATTTCTCATTTTTCTAGAGTAAAGGAATTCTCTATCTTCCTTGAACTTCTAAAGAAATTCAAAGGTGAAAAATATCTTTCCGTTAATGATAATGAACTTAAAACTCTTCAAACTGTGTTTAATAAAGATTCTGAAGAACTTTCAAAACACTTAGAACTTCCTATAATCTTCCATACTTCTAAAGAAGTGAGATATTATAATAAAAAAATGATCAAATTGCCTACTCTGGAGCTAAAAACAATGAAAACATTTGTTGGAGCAGGAGACTGTTTTAATGGAGCATTTTTGCATTCTTTATTTAATTCTTCATCTGAAGAAGATGCATTAAAGTTTGCAATTAAATCTGCTACCTATCTAATTGAAACAGGTGACTACCCAACAGCTTAGCTAATCGTCACAAAGAATAAATACATAAAGAGACCTATTGTAATATATTCGTCAATAAAATTTAGTGGATGAATGCATAAATTATGTCTCTCAAAGTTGAAGGTTCTGATGAATACAAAAAAGTTGATCTAAGAATTCAATTACTAGAACTTCTGAAAGAATATTATGGGACTGGAGGTAATTTTTATGATTTTGATACAGGTGACATTCCTTTACGAGAGCTAATCGCATTTATGTCAGATGAAGGTTATCCAAGACGTCTTCCAGAAGCAGAACATGTTCTAAAAAGAATTGACACTGAAATTCTAGACTTACAAAATAAAAAGAGAAACATGCGGCTTCAAGAAATGGAATCCCGACATCTTAATTCTCTCCTAATTATCACCTCTTGGACTAAGCTCATTGAAACACCAATTAAAGGAGTTTATCTGGATAAACCTGTTTTAGATTTGAGACGAGACACAATTATTATGCTAACTGATGAAACTCAAACCTTTAAGGAACTTACAGATGAGAGAATAGCAGTAATTTTTGGTCCAGGAATATTTTACTCAGAATTTTCTGTAGACCATGGAAATTATCTGGAAGATTACCTTGAAATAAATGGAATCTGTTTACCACTTGATTTGTTGGGAAAAATCTATACTGCAGAAAAAATATACCAGTCAGATAAGATTGATGCTACTATAACTGAAGTATCAACAATATTACCTTTTCATATTATTGAGCAAACCGAAACGGTTCAAACCTATGTTAAAGGCGTAATCAGTAGGAATGTTTTTCATCCAAATAAAATTGCAATTGAGAAATTTAATCAACATATATCTACATCAACAGCTTATCCCCAAAGTGATGGTTTCAAAATTATGTCAGCTCATCCACTTTGGTTTAACAAGCTTTTAGTAGAATCAGATCACTTCTTTAGAACTGGCAGTGGAAAAATAGCTTATAGTACTGCTGGTATAGGCTCTTTAACTGGAATGGTTCATAAATTGAAACCTTTGATATTCTCTTCACCTCAAAAAGAACAAGAACAATTAGATAGAATTACTGAAATTGTTAAACAATATCGAGAAGTGGGATTACCTTTACTAAAAGCTTGGATTCCATCATACTGATTATAGAACCTCAACAAAGGCAATCTTTTCTAAAGCTCTTTTTTCAATTTCTAGTAAATCTTCTTGACATTCATAATATGAACTTAAGACCTTCAATTTTGATATAGGAAGAGTATTTTCTTCTTCATCCTCACTTATACCAAATTGCTCTACAAGTTTCTCTAATTCTTTTTTGTTATTTTCCAATGTAGCACCAAAAGCTATAACGAGTAAATATTGGCTAGAATCTTTAATACCAAGAAGGTTCAAAGCGTTTGAAATTTGCCTTTTACCTGCTAAGCGAATGAGTAATTCATTTGCTTTAGTTCTTGCTATGTTCCTCTTATTCTCAAAAGATTTTTCAGTATGATAAATCGCAGATTGAAGTTGTTTCACACTAATGAGAAGGGTTGGGTCTAAAATCTGTATAACTACTTCAGTGGAGCTTCCTTCTCTTAGAAAATCAAACAATAAATCTATATCAAGAGAAGTAGACTTTCTAAAGATTCGAAAGTAAAAATCTTCTCCATCCTTGATCATTTTTCTGGTTACAACTCCTTTGGTCCTCTAATAACCTCAAGAATCATCTTTTCAGTGTCAATAGGTTCGAAATCAGAGGTTGCAAGTTTTATTGCAGAAGTAAGTCTTTCCTCAGATGAAGAGTGAATCTCAAATAGAGTATCTCCTTTCTTGTATCTCTCTCCTCTTTTTACTTTTAGTACGACACCTGCTGTTTTGTCACTTGGTGCTCCAGCTTGTCTAGCAATTGTAGAAATCGGTGCGCTATCTACACCATAAACCACACCTTCATCCTTTGCAACAATCGATTCAACATAATCAGCTTTTGGAATGTCGTCTTCTGTAATATTCCTATTCCCACCTTGCATTTCAACTATATCCCTAAATTTAGTTAAGGCTTTTCCACTTCTTAGAATCTCTTCAGCATATTCAAAGCCATATCCTCTTGGACACCAATTATGAGCTTCAAAAATAATACCTGATAATGAAAGCGCTTTTCTCATCAAATCACTACTTCCACTCTGATCTTCCAGTATTTTTAGAGCATCTCTTGCTTCAAGAGCGGGACCAATCATATTTCCTATCGGTCTGTCTCCAGGACTAATTATACAATCCAGCCTTATTTTTAGAGAATAACCGATTGTTGTAAAAAGGCTACCTACTTCTTGTGCATTTTCTCTATGGACAACCTTTGCTCCTTTCCCAGTAGGTAAATCAATTAAAACATATTCAGATCCAGCTGCTATTTTCTTTGAAAGTATGCTTGCTACCATGAATTCTCTTGGATCGATTTTCACCGTTTCGAGAACATTAATAATCTTATCTGAAACATCTGCTAAACCTACTGTTTCACCACTAACTATACACCCTCCAGCATTATCTACTACATGTGTCATCTCCTCAAGAGTAAGCTCACAAGGCATCAATAATTCTACAGCATCTATAGTCCCCGCTGGCGAAGTTATAGCTCTTGTTGAAACCTTTGGAACTGTTAAACCAGCTGCTGCTAGTATAGGAATCATTACAGGAGTAATTCTATTACCTGCTATACCACCAATACTATGTTTGTCTACCACTGGCTTCTTTTTCGGATTTAATTTTTGAGAATTGCTTATAATTGCTTTTGCAATGGATGTAGTTTCTTCTAATGTTAATCCTTGCACTTGAAACAGAGACATAAGAACAGCAATCTGTGTTGGATGCATCAAATTCTTATCTATTGCTTCAAAGATTGAATTTATCTCCTCCTCTTTAAGAGTCTCACCCTTCATTTTTTTATGAAGGAGATGAATAATATTTTCATTTGTAATTTCCTTTACTTCAATTTCAGCTCCCTTAAGTATTCCATATTCTTTTGAAATTTTACTTGATATTCCTACTTGGTTTTTTGGGTAATTATCACTTGTGTATACTTTCAAACCAACATTAAAGGGAGAAATTTCAACGAGTTGACCTGGCATAATGTCGTATTTATGAGCTAACTCAGAATTAAATAAAACATAATCAGGGTCAGTATCCAATATTTTTTCTATTTTTATGATTAACTTAACCATTATTCCTCGCCTTGTTATTTCACTATCTTTAAACATTATTTGGAATATTTTCTATAATAAGAGTTGTGGCTGTGTATATTTCAACTTAAAGAATTCAAAATGAACTCAAGGAATGAAGAACCCGTAATAATTATTAATAACTTCAACTATATTTATCATTAGTATGTTTGAACATTTTTCTGATAAAGATAAATCAAATGATGTAAACGAGAAAGAGAAACCATTCAAATGTTCTGGTTGCAATACTCCTTTAGATAAACATGATGAAAAGTGTCCAAACTGTGAAAGAACAAATCCTAACTATTTCTTAAGATAGGTTGAATATTATTACAAAAAACATTATATAATCAAGGGAACTTCGTATTTCTATAAGGTCAGAAAAATGGTCGATATACCACTACCTCCAAGCGGGAAAGATTCAAGTGACGAAAATCCGGATGCCACTTGTGAAAAATATGATCCTATTATGGGAGGTTATTGTAAGTACTATATCACCAAAAGCGGAGACTGTATGCTAAAATATGGTCTCTGTGATGGTTTTGGAAAATTGAAGAAAAAGCTCTAATTTTATCTCCTTATTAATTGATCTAAATCGTTACTTATTTCTTTTACACTAGCAACGATTCTATTTTGTCCAGAGCCTTTTGAACCATCTGAATTTATTGTGGCAGATGTTAAAAAGAATGGTTTGAAGAATTCTCTAATCATCTGTTTTCCATCCCCAAGAAGGCAAGAACATTTCCCGATATATTTATCACCATCTGTTTTTTTGACCCTGAAAAAACTTACGTGATTTGCTCTATCTCTCCAGATTATCAAATTAGCTGTAAGCATTATATTATCTCTAATGATATGCCCAAGGTAAACATTGGAATCTAGACCGAGCTCATATAGTTTCGTATCAGGTTTTTTCTCAAAGTTTGTTAAGATCATCATTTTTGTGTTCTTAGCTAATTGTTGATATCTTTCTAGTGGAACTTTATCCGTTGTCTCTTTGATACTGAACGTGTAAGATCTATCTCTTCTCAGAGTATAGGCAGCTTGATATTCTATCATAGCTGAAGCTAGTTCTAATAGAATCGGAGCTTCTTTTTTAGTCAATTCAAAATTATCAATTGATTGAATTGGTACTTTTGATTTAGCTAAAAGGCTACAGATTAAAACACCAATCAGATCATGTGACAAAGAGCCTGAGATTACGCAGCCTGAGGGGAGCATTATTGCAGGTAAGGGACTTAATGGAATGCCTTTTTTTTCAGCAGCTTCTTTACTTTTACTGACTTGATGTACTATTAGCTTGACCTCTTCTGTTTTGAGAGCGCTTAATACCGCTGTTAAGAATTTCAGCGTTGGTTTACAGTGGTCACAATTTTCTTCATGAATGAATATTTCTATTTGCATCTTACCCCATCATCTACGCTAATAGCGAATGTCTAGCATAACCAAAAGCTCATTATAAACATTGCTGTTTTTCTTTTACTTTCCTAAAATTTACTTAGATTTTTTTTCTCTATAAAGCTCCTTAACAAGATTAAGTGCTTCTAAAGCATGTGAAAAACAAGCAAGTCTTCTCTCGGGGATTGGATCCCATCCTCTTCCATCGCTGTTTTCAGCTAATAGTAGATGTTTCCATATTCTTTCATCTATTTCTTCTGGAAGAAGATGCCTAAAGTACCATCGAATTTCTTCACATATTCTTTCTAGTTTTTGATTATCTTCATCCATTGTCCATAAATCAAGTCTCAAATCTTGAGCCCAGCTACCTGTTTTCATATACCCCAAATCAGTAGGTTTACATTTCTTAATGTATTCTCTTGGAAGAATCATCTTATTACCTTCAATTTTGAGAATTTTTATCAAGAGTTTACTAAGTTTTTCTGGTGTTATTAACTTTCCCTCAACCAAGCTTCTGTAACCAATAAACTCTAAATCTGTGCCATATGGAATTACTAGCCCGTTTTGTTTTCTATGTTTTGAAATAAGTTTTGCGACTTTTTTGAAGGAAACAAAAGGATAACCATACATACTTGCTGAAGTAATAATTGACCAAACAGAAGGTACTTTCAGACCTGTTATCGTACTTTTAGCTCCTTTTAACTCAACAGGTGTAAAATTAACTTTCTTGCTACGTTTCTTTAACTCTGATAGAGCTTTTCGATATTTTAACAATCTACCTAAAACATTCTTCGTTTTATTTAGTTCTGTAACAAAATGATGGGCTGATATGTATGGTAAATTACTTGGATTTGAATAATTCAGAAGAGGAGAACTATTCTTGTATAAATCTTCATCAATGAATATGTAAGAAAAACCATACTCTTTCAATAAGGATGGTAATGTAGGATCATACGCTAATTCTGGTAACCAGAATCCAGTTGGTTTATAATTAAGTGTATTTTCCATAACCTGAAGATTAAACTCTATTTGTTTTCTTGAGTCTTCAATTGGAAGTAGTGGAAATATGGGATGAGAATATCCCGTTCCTGTCATTTCGAATTTCCCTTTTTCTATTCCTTCTTTTAATAAGTCCAAAACTTCAGGATATTCGTTATTGAGAATCTCTAAAGTTACTCCTGTGAAATTTAAAACAACCTCAATTTTTGGAATCTCTAACAAAGAGGTTAAAACAGGTATGTAGCTTTGGTTAACTACGTTTGGAATTTCCTCAATTGGTATTTCAGCATATTGTAGATTTGCATGCAAAATTACTGTAGAATACACAAGAAAGAACACCTCCTTCAAATTATAAAGGTTTTGGGGATTTTGGGGGTACTCTCTGTTGCTATGAAGTAGTCGGTTTTATTTCTTCTAAAAACGAATTATTCATGGTAGTAGAAGAAATTAAATATTAACTTTAATTTACTTCTTACAATGACTGTTCGAGAGATAAGAAAGAATCCTTTCACTGGAGAAGTTGTTATATTCTCAGAAACAAGACAAGACAGACCAGATAGAGATAGTAGTATGTGTCCTTTATGTTCTGGTTCAGAGGAAGTACCTACTTTCACTAAACCTCTTCGTATTTCTAATATGTTTCCAGCTCTTTCAAAAGATACAGAGTACAGAAAATACAAGAAAGACTCTTTTTATGAAAAAACTAGTGGATATGGTTGTTGTGAATTAGTTGTTTATACAGACAAACATAATTCGAAATTCATTGATCTTTCTATAGATGAATCGATGGGGATTTTTGAGGCTTGGATGCAAGCAACTAAACAGCTAGGCTCTAACAAGAATCTGAAATATATTCTACCTTTTGAGAATTATGGAGAAGATGTAGGAGCTACCTTGTTACACCCCCATGGACAAATCTACGCATTTCCTTTCATACCAGATTATATGAAGAAAGAAGTAGAAGCGATTCTTGAGTATCAAAAGGACCACAATAAGTGTATGATATGTGATTATCTCTTTGTTGAACAAGAGGACAAAGATCGAATAATCTATGAAGATGAAAATATAGTAGCTTTAATTCCTTATTTTGCTAAATATGCTTATGATATGTTCATATATCCAAAGAGACACATAAGTTTTCTACATCAGTGCACAAGAAGTGAAATGGTTTCTATGCTGAATTTCTTTCCAATTGCAATCAAAGCTCTGAACAAGTTTTTTGAAAAGGAGGTTAGTTATTCTCTCTCTCTCCACCAAGGTCCTGTTAATTCTGAAGGTTCAACAGCTTTTCATTTATATTTTAAACTCCACACTCCCCAAAGGAATAAACGATCTACAAAACTTTTAGGAGCAGTTGAAACAAGTACTAATACCTTCATTAGTGGGATTTTACCTGAAACTGCTGCTGCTCAGCTACGAAAATTAATATTGTGAGAACGTAAGGATAATTATATTCTTTCACCATTATTTTTTGGTAGTTAAAAATAACTATAATTGACTGGAAGTTTTGTAGAATAACGACTAAAACCCTCTTTCAACATCTTCGATTTTTCCCGAACTATTTGTTTTTAGTGGAATCTAAAATAATACTTATATTACGATTCTAGCTTATATAATATTAGACAAAACTTTTGGAGGTCTAAAATGAAAAACAAGGCAATATTGGGTTCAGCCATGTTAGGTTTGACAATTATACTTCTTACTGTTAGTGGTGCTTTTACACAAGCACAAATTTCAGCATCTAGTCTTCGTTCAAACCAATTAGCTGATAGTCCAATTTTAATTGAAGAAATGAACATTGTTGCCGGTATCGATTCCGCAGCATTAGTTCAATTGTTATTAATAGGTGACGTTGCCCCCTCTATACCCTCGTGCTCATTCTTTGATAGTCATGTGGTCAATTGGTATTTTATCGCTTCAGATCAAGCAAATTACCACCCATACTTGATGAGAAGACCTTTCAGGGCTCCTGAAAACGCAACTTTAGTTGTTGAACTAAGAGGTTCTATGGGTCCCGATGCTAGCCTCGCCAAAGCAGTGAATATTGCAATACTTTTTGCATCAACTTATGGCGTTGG
>DAOVKB010000069.1:0-6643 GCA_030631995.1 archaeon
CCAACGATAAAGATAATTTCCCAGAGAACCCGTATCTGCCCGTACTTGAGCCATTTCTTGATTGGCCAAAGAGTCATTAAGGTCAAGAGAATCTAAAAGATCTAATAGTCCATCAATGTAAAAAGGAGCAGACCCTTGGAAAAGATTCTCAAACCAGCTTTGATTAACATCTTGCTCAGCTAATCCATCTTCTAAATCTCTTATTTTACCAATCATACCAAAGTATGGAGAGAAGAAAGAGAATACAAGAGACCAAAGAATCAAACCTGTGAAAACTATTCTTTTGACACTGTGTCTTGTGTTATATTTGAATAATGTAATTGGGAAAAGAACTAGTAAGGTTACTATAGTAAGAATTACTCTCAGAACATTTGGAGCAAATTTCACCTTATAAGTTTCAAAAGCGATTAAAATGATGAATACTTCAACACCAATAATTACAGGAATTATTGTTTTTAAAATAAAATTTGGAAGTGGAATGACTATAAATTCTTTGAAATAGCTGTTTATTATTGTCGCTACTAAAAGTCCTGTAAACAAAGCTGCAAAAATAATGTTCCATTTCGTTATTCTTTTTGGAACCAAACCAGTCATGGGCAGCTTATCTTTTCTTGTTTTCATTCTACGTGTTTTAGGGACAACTGCTGGTTTAGTCTTGAGTTTCACCCCAGCTTTAAGTTGTTTTGCCTGTTTTGGTTCTTCCGTAGACATCTTGCAACCTCAACTACACAATACCCAGAGTACCCGATATTACCCTATTGACTCTATAGCTCTACTTTATTCAAAAACTTTTTGTGATATAAACACTTGCAAAAAGGAAATCGGTTTTTAATAGTAAATCTACTTTTGTTGATTTTTTTAGGGTTAAATATTGAGTTATTATTATAAAATTAAAATAGAATTACACAGTAAAAAAAGCAATGTCATACATTAATTAAAAAAGAAGTCAAATACGATTACTTAGTAATTCTTGTAAATAATCATGGTAGTGATCTTATTCAAGTCGAACTCATATCTTATACACCAGAATCAGAAATGGTTGCAAAAATCGCTGGTTTAATCTGTTATTCAGCTGAAGATGACCTTGGGGAGATAAAAAACAAAGCAAAAATCAAACCTGATGAATATTTGGGTAAAATTATCAAAAATGGTCATCTTTCAATTATAGAACACAATATGTATGTTTTCTATGTTACGGGGATTAGTCGAACAACTTCTCATCAGTTAGTTAGAAAAAGAATTGCTAGTTTTTCACAACAATCTCAGAGATATGTAAATGCAGATAATTTCGTATATATCATTCCTGATGAGATTAAAAAATCGAAATATGGGGAGGAGTACGAAGATTTGATTAAACAAAGTCACTTATTATATCAAAAAATGATTCAGGAAGGAATTGAAATAGAGGATGCGCGATATATATTACCCAATGCTACGTCTACTCAGTTAATAGTTTCAATGAACGCTCATGCATTAGTTGATTTCTTTGCAGTAAGAATTTGTGAGCGCTCGCAGTGGGAAATTAGGGAACTAGCAGAACGAATGCTTGAAGAAGTAAGAAAGGTTTCTCCAACTATTTTTAGGAATGCAGGAGCATTCTGTGATTTTTATGGTTATTGTCCTGAAAATGATAAATCCTGTGGAAAAGCAGCAACTATTGAAGAGTTAAAAGGAAACAAAAAAGATTGAGATATCAGTTAGGAAGATATAATCTCCTCATTTATTTCTTCTAATAAATCCTCTTCCCATTCATCGGATTCAAGAATTTCTTTTTCTTTCTCTTGTATTTTTGGAATGACATCATTTAACCTTATAAGAAGTATTGAATACAGTATTGCTGCAATAATCAGAGAAGGAACAATTATCAATTCAGATATTGCATCATTGGGAATTATATAGTAGATTAGAAGAGAATAAAGAACGGCTAGTATAACAAGGATAGAAATACTAATACTAGGCCATATCATTTTCTTTAAAATGTACCACCATTTTTCGAGAATCCCGATATGTTCTATTTCTTTGTATTCGAAATCAGTTTTTACTAAATTGAGTATATATTGTTCTATTTGGTCTTTAGCATAATTACTGTCTGGTACGATAAATTCCTGCTCTTGAGAAAAATATTCCTCATAGAAGAAAGTAATTAGAAAACGAATTGCTACACAAATACCTGCAGAAATCTGAAAGATAAGAATATCAATTCGCCCTAGATTTTCAGGGAAGAACATTGAGTATACGTTACCAAGTAATAAAGATAGAACTGTACCTAATATGAAAAAGAAACCAAAACCAAGCTCAGAACTTAGTTTAATATTTCTTCCCCTGAAAAGGTCTGTAAGAAAAATAATTATCCCGAAGATTAGCCAAATTGAAAAGATGTATACGTTAAAACTGAAAGCAGACTGAATTATTATAATCGCAATAGCAAATAGACCAAACAAAAGATGAGCAATAACTAATATCGAGGAACCAGGAGTGGATACTACAGTTTTTTTCCACTCTTCTTCGAAAATTTTATCTCTGATTCTCATTTCCATCTCTCCAATGCTTCTTGTACCAATCTTTGTGTTGGTGAATATTTCCTCATAAGTCTATAAAGAGATAATATGATGTTATCTTCATACCCATTTATCTCGATATAATCTCCTCCAACAGAATAGAGAATATTTCTTAGTTCTTTTTCCCGTCTTTTGTACTCATCCTTAACTAAACTAGGAAACACACGTTCAATTACAAGACTGTAATCCATATCTTGAGATCTAGATAATAACCAACCTGGTGATGCTAAAATATTGAAATCTAAGGTGGAATAGTTTACAAAAATCACTCGACTTCCCATAGTTCGAAGAAGATGCAATCCCTGCATTTTCTTTCGTAGATCCCCTTCTAAATCAGAGAAGATTATTGCAATAGAGTGTAAGAGTTTGTTGTTTTTTGTAAACTTAACTGCATTGATGAAATTACTCTGAACCCCTGTTGCTTCTAAATCATAGAGATTGAGCATCAGCGATAGTTCTTTTTTACCCAATTGGGGAACAATGAAACGTTTTACAATATCTGAATATGCTATTACTCCTAAGTCATGATTGGTACCTCTTATAAGAGAGGAGAGTTCAACTGCAGATGATAAAGCATATTCAAATTTCGGTCCAAACATTGTACCTCCAAGATCAAGATAAACAAGGAAATGGAGATTTCTCTCATCTTCAAATTCCTTAGTAATTAATCGATCATGTCTAGCTGTTGCATACCAATCAATATGCTTAACCTCATCACCAGGAAGATAGTCGCGAAGAGCGAAAAACTCATCCCCTCTTCCTTTCACCCTTTGTGCGAATTCATGAACCATTTTCAATAGAAGTTCTTTCTTAGTTTTCCAAGGAATATTAACTCTAGGTCTTTGTGGGAGCACTTTAATACTGATTTTTTCTTTCAGAATTCTTTTGTTTTCAAAGAGATTTTGGAAGGGGCCTACAGAAATCTCAGCAGGTCCAATTGTTGCATTTCCTCTTCTAACTGCTAATAATAACCATACTAGTTTCTTCGTCTCGTTGGGTTGAAGTTTTACATACACTGTTTCAGGTGTTTTTATACTTCTAAAATGAAAAGATATACCTAAAGCAATTTTGAATCTTACAACCTTAGATGAAGAATTATTTATTTCAGTAACTACAGCTAACAATCCTCTACTTCGCATGTATGTTTTTGATACCCGTAATTTGAGATCAAGATTTAGATTCTGATGTTGGAAGTAGCTTATAAAAGTTGAAGTTACAACAATCCAAAAGATGAAACCTGGAACAACTAGAAGGTAGTTTTCAATAGCTAAGCCTAGTATTATGAACAAGCTTCCAAAAAGGATAAAGGCTTTTCCATTTTTGGTTAATTCAATATGCTTAGCTGCTTCCATCTATTTTCATCTTCCTGAATACACTTATTATATAACAACTTCAACTTCTGAAAGAATATTTTGTATAATCTCTCCAATTCTTATTTGTTCAATTTCAGCTTCTGGAGAGAGAATTAAGCGGTGATTCATCACTGGAAAGAATATTGATTTAATGTCATCTGGTTCAACATAGTCTCTTCCTCGTATTGCTGCAATTGATCTACTCAATGTAAGAAGTGCTATTGATCCTCGAGGACTAGCACCAAGTGCTAGAGAAGGAATAGATCTTGTTGCTAGCACAAGCTTTGCAATATATTCCAAAATTTGATTACTCACTATTACACTTTTTTCGATTTCTGCTATTAATTTCAGAATAGTATCTCTTTTAGTAATTGCATCTACATCTGCGAACATCTTTTCCCTTTTCATAACCAGCATATCTATCTCCCCATCTAAGGATGGAGGATAAACTGGAATCTTTACTAAGAATCTATCAACCTGCGCTTCTGGTAGTGGGTAGACCCCGGTAGATTCTATTGGGTTTTGTGTTGCTATTACCATAAATGGTTTTGACAATTTGTATGTTTTCTTCCCAGCTGATACTTGTTTTTCTTGCATTGCTTCTAAGAGTGCAGATTGTGTTTTTGGAGGGCTTCGATTAATTTCGTCTGTTAATAAAATATTAGTAAAAACTGGTCCTTCTATAAATGTAAAAGAACTTGTTTCTCGCTCATAGATGTTACCACCAGTTATATCAGCTGGCATTAAATCTGGAGTAAATTGTATTCTTTTGAAATCCATCTTAACTATGTCAGCTAGTGTGCTTGCCATCAGTGTTTTAGCTATACCAGGGACACCTTCTAGAAGTACATGTCCCTCGCTTAACAGTGATGCAAAAATCAATTCTATAACAGTTTCATTTCCTACGATTCTTTTACTCATTTCATTCATTATTTTTTCAAATATTTCTTTGGTTTCATGTACTTGTGTCATGATAATTTACCTCGTTTCTGAATTTCTTCTAACATAAGAAAAAGGGAAATAAAGATCTTCCCATCTAATTTTTTGTTTAGAGCATTCTCAAATAACTCTCTCTCTTCCTCTGTAAATTTATCTACTGATATGAATTTCAGTTTTTCTTCAAGATAATAACTATAAGATTCTTTAGGATAAAGTTCATATTGGAAATATAAATTAGACAAATATTGTTCTTCAACCGTTGGTTTTATTGGTGATCCAAATGTATCATAAAGTTCCCTTTTTCTACTCCAAATCCTGTCCGTAAGAAATTTTTTGTAGGTTTCACTTGATCTAATTATATCTCTAAATCTAGGTGTCAAATAGAAAAGCACCAGTACAATTAGAACCATAATAAATACGAACAACGGTGTTTTTGTTAGTAGAATTAATGTTCCATATGATTGATTAATAATTCCTTCAGTTGATGCAAAAGGCCATGTTTTATGACTTTCTTCAAAACACACTAATCTATTAGCTCCCGGAGAATATAGACGTAATAAATCAAATACAAGATCTATATTACCAAATCCTTCACTATACAAATCATTAGTAAGAAAACTTGGTGAGGTTAGAACTATAACAGCACCCAATCCTCTCTGAAATGCTGTTCCAACCTTTAATCGTCCAAGAGGCTCATGAACTACATTCCATTTCTTGTCGTTATTTGAATCTATGAAGGTTGTATTTTCTGTTCGTAACTCAAACAATTCCGATTGCTGTTCATTTTGTGAAACTTGTAAAATTGCTTTAGCTTGCATAAAACATAAGGATTCATTTTCATAGAAGGGTGATTCCAATACCAGTATTTCTGGGGATTTGTAATAATATTGTGTTTCTAATATGGTTGAAGCTGAAATAAGGACACCAAAATATTCAGCAAGTTCATAGGTTGGTCCTTCATTAGCAAGTAACACCAATAAACCACCTCTAGCTACAAAAGAGTCTATAATGAGTTTTTCCGAGGATCTATAATACTTAGTACCTCCACTTATAACTAAAATTGAGCTTTCTGGTAAATTCTGTATTGGATCAGTAGAAAGAATGGTTCTCGTAGTATTAAATTGATTTTGCTCTAATAGAGTTTTGAAATAAGACATACCACCTGGATTAGTATTGCTTATAGTATAGGGGGGGGAAGATAGTGCAAAATTAAAGGTTAAAGGTAATGTGATAATTATGAAAATTATAAGTAATTTAATTAACATCTTGAAAAGAGGTTGGTACTTAGGATTGAATAGAACCTTCATTTTACTCAATTAATCTCCTCCATAACTTTTCTATCAATAATCTCGATGTCTGCTTTTACTTTGCTGAGGTTCTTAATTTGCTGTAGATTTTCGATAAAATTTTCCAAGTTCTCATAAGTCATCTCTTCATTTTTATATCGAGCAATGTAAAAAGATGCAATAATCAAGTCTAAATAAGGTAAGATTTCTGGCAGATTTAAGGAACTGGAGAATTCCTTAGGAGTAAGATGGGATTCCCTTCGTATCCCCAGAATTCTTTTCATATTCTTATCTAATTGATGAAAACCATAGATTATACCTTCACTATATTTCTTTTGTGTCAAGTATTCTTTTAGTATCTCAACAAGCGTTTTAATTTCTGTTCTAAATTTTTCCCGTCTAGACCTGAGTACACCTTGGGATGCTGGAATATGAGTAACATAATCTGAAACTGCTTTTCTTTTACGCAAAAACAGCATTACAAGCAAGATGCCAATCAATGCTGCTA
>DAOVKB010000063.1:0-7113 GCA_030631995.1 archaeon
AAAGGATAAGAAGTGACTATTTGTAGAGTTTATTGTTTGTGAAATAGATATCCATGTATAATTTTCAGACAAAATATTCTGGTTATTATATACAAAGAAACTTTTCCCGTTTAATGAATCCTGTACCATTATTTCGTTGGTTAAATTATTGTCTTTTTTAAGCAAATTCCATCCAACTAAATCATTTTGAAAATTTCCATTTTCCAATAATTCTTCACTTGTTGGATTAATTACTTGAAAAATAGAATCTATCTCTTTTTGGATTACAGGTATTTTTTTCTCAAAAATTATTCGAAGCGAATTTAGTGTATACTCACCAACATTCAAAGCAAAATACCCGGATGTAGTATTTAGAAATGGATCTATGAGTACTGTAAGGCTGTAACTTCCAGTATGCTCCGTTGTTTTATTTACCTCGTATTGAATACTCCCATTTAGATCATAAGCTACCGAATAAATCTCAAACTCTACTTTCTGAATAAAAACCCCTTTTCTACCGCTGATTTCAAGTTGAATTGTAGTTTCAAGTGCTTCTCCTTTTATTATTGTTTCAGGCAGAGAAATTGCAATTAAGTGAACTTTATTTGCGTTACTTCTATCGATAAGAAATTTTGATAAGAAATAACCAGCAGTTGCAAAACCCCCTACGGTTATAGAAATTAGTAAAATTGATAGAATCTTTCGGATAGGGTTTTTCACAACTAGAAGTATCTTATATGCTGTTATATATTCTTTGGAATAGCAAAGGGGAGATGATTATTCTCCTTCTTTCTCTATTTCTACTTTTTCTCCCATTTTCCTTTCTGTTCCAGTAAGTAGTCTTTTGAGATTAGCTTTGTGTCGCCAGAAAACAAAGACTACCATTATACCGGCAACAATCAATGCCCAAAGACTACCATTGAAAAACCAATTATTGCCTGCAAAGATCCAATATATGACTGGGGACACTAATGCCATTATTAGATTTGAGAGGGACATAATTTTTGTAACTTTTAGTAATGGAAACCATACTAGAAGAATTGCTACATAAGCAATTGGATTGATTCCTAGGAGAGCTCCAGAACCTACAGCTGCGGATTTACCTCCTTTAAACTTCACCCAAACAGGTAAAGCATGACCTACTACAGCCATAAAAGCAACAGAAGTTAAAAGAAATCCTTCATCTAAGAATCCAGGAAATTCTGTTCCTCCAGCTTTAGTTCCAAATCCAGAATAATCACCAAACCAAACATAGATTCTTGCTAGAAAAACTGGTATTGCACCCTTGAGCATATCAAGAGCCATTGTCAAGTACCCGAGTTTCTTGCCTAATGTTCTCATAACATTAGTTGCTCCCATGTTTCCAGAACCATAATCTCTTATGTCGATCCCACGACTGACTTTGCCAACTATATATGCAAAAGGTATAGAACCAAATAAGTACCCCCCTACTAACAATAAAATCTCATACAAAAGCTCATATGCCATGGAGAAGAAGTTGTAGACTTTTATTTAAAATTTACCAGAAGTTCTAAAGTACAATAAAAGAAATAAGAGGGTTTTGGAATAAAAAAAGGGGGGAGATTTATTTCTCGACGCAAATCATCGTCATGGTACTACGTACATTTTCTAATGCTCGTAGATTTTCAGTAACGATTTTCTTTAACTCATCCATAGTATCTGCTTCAATTTTGGCAATTAAATCATAAACACCATAAACAACATGCGCTTCTTTAACATTAGGTAGGGACATAAGCTGGTCGAGTACGCTCTTTTCTTCTCCAATTTCACTATTTATCAGAATGAATGCTATCGCCATTCGGATTTCACCTACTCAATGTATGTATTTTAGTTTAATAAACTTTTTTAGCAAATAGAGGAATCAAAAACAAAGAAATTGGTGTTTGAACATAAATAAGTTAATAAGAAATTAAAAGCAAATAACGAAAGATATTAAAAAGAAAACAGAAAAGAGCGAATAACAGAATGCCTCGATGGTGTAGTTCGGCCAATCATTGCGGACTTTCACATGTGAAGGTCCGCGTGACATAACAGGAATATCCGCAGACCCGGGTTCAAATCCCGGTCGAGGCACCAAATTGTTTTTGAAAGTTAATAACAGATTTTGTATCTAGATAAACATTTGATGACATTTACGAATAAATTTAAAAAATCAAATTGAATGCTTTTATTATCACAAATCATTTGGATACCTTTAAGCGGGGATTGCCGAGTGGTCAAAGGCGCTGGACTTAGGATCCAGTCCTTAGTGGTTCGGGAGTTCGAATCTCCCTCCCCGCACCAAATCTTTTTAATTTTTAAACCCGACAAATTAAGTTAAATCTTCATTTACAGCACTTTTATCTATTTTTTTCACTTTCAAATCACTCTGTCTGTTTTTCTTAAATAGCTAATTTACAATGTTTACATGGTCGTATGTCATCATTCACAATCTTACAGGATAGTGTTATGGATTTGGGGGTAGTTCTTGTAAAGTTTGATCATAAATTGGGTCCTATCATATTGTCTAATCATTCATCTTTGGCAGAAGGTACACTAATGAATTTAGCTATTAAGGGAACATCAACACTCATGAATGGTCTATCTTACAATTTTACAAACTCACGTAGATTTCGTGGATTAATGCAATTATCAGAAAATACTTTCGTATATGGCTTCGATCTTCTTTTGATAGATGACGATAATGATGAAGAGTCGTTTACACCTGTTATTTTGTTCTTAGTTTTCCCTTCGTACTCTGTTTCCGTTGTTGGATCTAACATTAGAAAAATCGAACAGAAGTTATATGAACTGACACAAAACCTCATGACAATCTCTAATATTGAACCAAGATTTGGTTTGAAGATATTATCTGAATTTCAAGACATGATGTTCTGATTAAGGATTGCTCCTATAGATTCACATTCAATAGTTTTTTTGAGAAAAAACTTTCAATATCTATAAATAACAATATGAGCTAAAATATTAATAATACAAAAAAAATGATAACTGATGAGTGAAAATTCAACTCCTCCTAAACCCCCATATCCTGTGAAAAAAAAAGAAAATAAAGAAAAGGCAATAGAAGAAAGAAAAGAAATAGATGAATACCCTCCTAAACCACAACCTCCTGCACCCTCTCCTTCAGAAAGCCCCTCTATTCCTGTTCCTGTTCCTGTTTCTGAAGAACTTCCTGGAAAAGAAGTTGAAGATACAGATGTTCCTAAACCCATAGAATATTCTCACGTTTCATATGAAGAACAAAGAAGATCTCCAATAACATCAGAAGATTTAGCATCGGAAGAAGTAGAGGGACCGAAAAAATGGTCATTCTTCTGGTGGGGTTGTCTGTTTTTCTTTTTATGGAATATTCTTCTAATGTTTATTCTTGAACCAGCACTCCATCCTCGTGATAGCTTTTCTGCAGGTATAATTGCATATTCACTTGGTCTCTTTGGCTTGGTTGTTTTTGCTCTTCTAGTTAGAAGCAAAAAGAAATTTGCTTTAGCATTTCCAATACTTCTTCTTATCATATTTGGATTAAGTATTCTATTTCATTTTATTAATGCACCAATTTATAGCCCTCTAGCTCCATTAGGAGAAAGAGCAAAATTCGTCACAGAATCGATAAGAAATAGCACTAACTTTTTCGACCCAGAAACACCATTATTTGGTCTAGTAACAATAGAAACTCTGGAATTATGGAGTCTAGCTGTATTTGTAGCTGATTTTATTTTTGCACTAATAATCGGTTTTGTAGGTTGTCTTTCTTTAATATGGATAGTGGATCTATTCTCTTCTGTAATAAAATTCTCTACATCATTCTTAATTTTTCTAGCTTTAGTATTATTCACTATTGGTCTCGTAATATCACCTATCATTCATTTGGGTTTAGCGGGTTTCGTTGATTTTGGTGGAAATACTTTACTTGGTGCTAATCAAATATGGGGGGGTGTGGATATAATGAGAAACTTTGATAACGCTACACAGGAAGAAATCAACACGGTTTTGGAAGATTTTCTCCTTGCGGCAGAAAACTTCAGAAGTGCACATCAAAGTCTTAGCATGTTTTCTTTTGCTTATGGTTTCATCACAATAACGAGTGCTTTGATACAATACCTGGGTGCTTCAGTTATTCTATTGAATGGAATTGAACCCATGATTAACGGTTCTTATCAAGTTTTTCAAGGTTTCAAAGATGTAGCTAATGCATTAAATTACAGTTCAAGCGCGTTACTAGCTCAAGGAGTTAAAAAACAAACTCAAATAGATGATGATTTGTTTAATATTGGTGTAAATAAAGTTGAAGAAGGTTTAAACGAACTCAGCACTAGCATAGATTTACTTGATACTGCTTTTACTGAAATTGAAACGGTAAACATGACAGATATTATTAACTCCCTTGAAAGCTTACCAATCCCAGCTGGAATAATTGAGTCATATATTTCTCCATATATTTTCTCGGTAGAAGAGTATGTTGTGTCTTTTGCTGATTTACCTGCAGTATTAGAAATTCTTGTAGAAAAACCGATTGATAACGGAGATCCTTCTCGCTTCACTACTCTAACACATTTCCTATATGGTGCTTATAATCTAATAAAAGCAATTGAAATCATTGATGATACTTCGGCGTATAATGGTACTTCTGCGCTGTTGGATAATGCCTTATCTAATTCAACTTTAGTTATTGATCAACTAGCCAAGGATGAAATACAGCAAATGATTGGAGCGGACACTGTCTTCTTCAGTGAAACACTGAATTTCCTTTTCGATATAAATTCACTTGTAACTGATATAAGCTATTATGGACTTAATATCGGTTCTGTCTTTGAAGGTTTAAACAGCACTCTCATTTACTTTGAGCAAGGATATGAAAATATAACGAACTATCCAGAAATTCAAACAGATCTTGGTATTTTAGTAACTGATGCTGAGAACCTGAACAATACTGCTTATGCGATTGAAGGTAACATTACTAGTATTAGTTCAAAATCCGAAAATGAAGAGTATGGAGTATTTACTGTACCAAGTCAAGAAATCTTATCTGCCTTAGAAAGATTCGATTTTATTATAGCTGTAGAGAACTCTGTAAATGTTGCAAAAGCTCTCTTCCACCTCTTTAATGGAATGAGTCATCTAAAAGACACTAATAACCACATAAAAACAGGAAGCCAACTATTTAACGTTTCATTGTATAATGATGCTAATAACAGTTTCATAGCTGCAAACGTCTCACTTACGAACTCTATTACTGAAATGGATTTAGCAATTTCATATATGACTCTAGCCGAAGGAGAAATGCAGCAATTGGATGAATCAAAAATTGCACTTGAGACGATTAAGTCAACTTTAGTGAGTACAATAGTTTATTTCAACAATCTCTTAGCTTTGGCTCTTTTAGGACCTGCTGCTAACCCTCTAGATGTGGCAGGAAATTCTACAGCAATAGTTGATGCTTTGGCAACGGTGAATGATGACTTAAACGATGTAAAAGCTCAATAGTCTACTTAATTGCCAAATACTTCAGAAGTTTCAGTAGACAATTTTATGTTCTTTGATTACCTCATATTTTTTCTCTTTTAGAATTTCAACAGATATAAATACCTATCTGGGCTATTAATTTAGTATCCAGAAATAATTTCTGAGGTTTTAAAATATGAGTGACGACAAAATAGCTTACGAAATGCCCTCAGATCCAGAAAAGAAAAAATGGAGTTTTCTAGGTTGGGGACTCTTATTTCTTGTGATTTGGACAATAGCCTTAATGTTCATACTAGAAGCTGCTCTGCACCCAAGAGACAGCTTTGTTGCAACTATAGTTGCATATGCAATTGGACTAGTAGGTCTGGGGATATTTGCGGGATTAACAAGAAGCAAAGCTAAAGTATTTTTTACAATTCCAGTTGTGCTGATAATTGTTTTTGGTTTAGGATTTCTATTCCACTATATCAACGCACCAATTTACAATCCATTAGGACCTGTTTCTGAACGATTGATACCTTTGGTTGATCACGTTGATGAAGTAAGTAATACTACACTTTGGACTAGTGTTCCTCAAGAAATACAGGACAATATGGACCTAATCAAACAATATGCAGCTTTGGCTTTTGTTGTTGATTTAGTTATAGCGCTTCCGATATTTATCTTTGGAACGCTAAGCATAACGTGGATTGTTCAGCTTTTCACGACGAAACCTAAAATTTGGACAATACTTTCAGGCTTTTTTGCCTTAGTATTTTTCTTAATTGGAATGGTATTAACTCCTGCTATACATCTATTAGTGGGTGGTGTAACAGACTTAGGATCAAATATTGGTATTGGTTCACTTTATATGATGGACGGTATCACCGTTTTAATGGATTTTCCAAATGTTGATCAGAACGATATCAATGCCGCCGTTGATAGTTTTAATCAAGCAGCATGGTGGTTCCAGAAAGGAGGAGAAGATATAGCCGTCTTTCTTGCAGGATTGGGTCTAATTCCGTGGTATGGTATAAGTGATGCTACGGATGACTTTAACAAGTTATTCCAAGCAGCTTTTATTCTCTTCAGTGGAGTAGGACCGTTTGTAAATGGATCTTTTCAAGTCATGCAGGGATTTGAGAAAATTTCTCAAGCTCTGAATTTCAGTACTAGCCTTTCAGTGACTGCTCAAGGAGATGTGGTTAAAACAGCAATAGATGATGATGCGTTCAATGAAGGATTGGAATACATAAATGATGGTCTATTACACTTTAATGACAGTACTGAAGTGCTTGATGAAGCTGTAGAAGAAGTAAAACAAGTTGACTGGGAAGACATTCTATTTGCTTTAGGACAATTACCTGGAAACGTTGGTGGATCTGTTGATCCATTTGTTACTGAAATTCAAACTTATCTTGGTTTGTTTGATAATGCGACTGATTTAATGAAAGTTCTAATTGACAGACCAATCTTTGATAATGGTACACAAAGTGATTATGCTACTTTGGTTCATTTCTTCAAGGGTGCCTATAATTTGCTTAAAGCAGTAGAGGTAATAGGTGATCTTTCAAACTTTGTAGGAACAGAAACATACTTCTATAATGCTGGTGTGCACCTTAATATAACTTATAATGAACTAAACACTCCTACAGTGAATTCACTAATAGAATC
>DAOVKB010000029.1:0-13617 GCA_030631995.1 archaeon
AATTTTTAAAGCTTTTTCTAAACAAAATACTGAGGACAAAATGATAGGTGAATTTGTTCCGAAATGAAGAATTGTTTTATACTGTTAGTGTAATTGAGGAACAAATCTCTCAAAGCGTCGTCAGAATTCTTATGAATGAAACAAAAAAGGTGATTTAGATGTCAGTTTTCACTAAGAAAAAAGATGAGAATTTCATGGCTTGGTATTTAGACATTGTGCGAAGAGCACAAGTAGTAGATACTAGAACTGAAGTAAAAGGTGCTAATGTCCTGATGGCAAATGGTTACGAGATATGGGACAGAATGAAGAGAATTTTAGATGAGAAGTTTTATGTGACTGAACATAAAAACATGTATTTTCCATTATTTATACCTGATAAATTCATAGAGATGGAAAGCACTCACTTTGAGGGATTTGTACCGGAAGTAGCATATGTTACTCATGCTGGTAAAAAGAAACTGAAAGAGAAGTTTGCTCTAAGACCAACATCAGAGACAATAATGTATCACATGTATGCTCAATGGATTAGAGCTTATACAGATATGCCCTTGAAAGTTAATCAATGGTGTAATATTATTCGAATTGACACAAAGGACACTAAACCACTACTTAGAGATAGAGAATTTCAATGGACCGAAGCACACACTTGTCATGCCACTCCAGAAGAAGCTGTTAAACAAGTTGAGGAGTCTATGTGGATATATGGATCATTCTTTGATGAATGTTGTTTACCTTATCTGATTACGAAAAGACCAAAGTATGACACATTTCCAGGGGCTCTATATTCAATTGCATATGATGCCCCTTTAACTGATGGCAAAACACTTCAAATTGGAACTACACACAATTTAGATCAGGGATTTGCTAAAGTCTTTAACATACGATTCCAGAAAGAAGATGGCTCCCATGATTATGCATATCAAACATGTTATGGACTTTCTACCAGAGTTATTGCAGCAGTTATTTCTGTTCATGGTGATGATAGAGGGTTAATATTACCTCCTTATTTGGCTCCTCTACAAGTTGTAGTTGTACCAATTCTATTCAAAGGAAAGGAAGAAATGGTTGGCAAAGAAAGTAAAGCAATACTTGAGAAGATTAAGAGCGCCAATCTAAGAGTAAAATATGATAGTAGCGATAAAACATCTGGTTTCAAATTTAATGAATATGAATTACTAGGTGTTCCTGTAAGAGTTGAAGTAGGTCCCAAAGAAGTGGAAAAAGGAGGTGTAACTCTCGCCAGAAGAGATACAAAAGAAAGAATATTCGTTGAAACCGATAAGATGATTGAAACTATTATTGAGCTGTTTGATAAGATTACAGAAGAACTTAAGAATAGAGCTAAGAAACTTCTTGAAGAATCGATTTCTGATGTAAACACATACGAAGAACTTGAGACAAAATTCAAAGGCAAAAATCCTGGCTTTGTACGAGCAAACTGGTGCGGGGACGTTGAATGTGCAGACTTAATAAAGGAGAAATTGAAAGCTGAAATACGTGGAACTTTGTATGGTGTAGATGAAAAACCATTTGGACCTTGTGTTATTTGTACTGAAGAAGCTCAGGAAGTAGCTTATATCTCAAAAGCTTATTAGCTTCTCCTTTCTCTCTTTATACTTTCAATAGATTTAATAGGATAATGATTCATTAAAGTAGATTAGGAAATATAGGTGAACTAAATGTCTATAGATTTATCATCAGGACAAAGAAAGCAGCTTGTGAGAATACTTAAACAGATTTCTTTAGGATGTGATTTAGAAGCATTGGCAGTTGTGAATGCTGAAGGAATAAAAGTTGCTTTTTTCTCTGAAAAAGGAACAGACCCCGATCTATTAAGCGCTGTATCTTCCGCCATATTATCCACTGGAAGAATGGTAAGTGGAAATTTAGCCCATGGAGATCTTGAACAAGTTTTAATTAGAGGAGAAGAAGGTTTTACAATTTTAGCTAGCGCAGGAGAGTACATATTGATAGGCGCTAGTAGAGATTTACATAATGTTGGACTTGCAATGCAAGTGATTAAAAAATATGTTCCTGAAACTGTTGATATTTTAGCATCTTAAACTCCCTTATTTTTTAATACAGAGAACTTAACAAATTATATCTTGAAACTAGAGTATGGAATAGTAAAGCATGCTATCTCGTATCTCTTGATCACTAAAACCTGCATTTACTCCAACTATCATACGAATAACATCCATTGTTTCAGCTAGTTTTATTTCAAAGAAACCTATAATTGAATCAGAATTAAACACAGTACCAAATCGGAATGCTTTACGCCAAGTTTTCAATAAATATCGCTCTACTGCAAATTCGAGAGTATGCAATGGAATTTCTTTCTGCCCTATATATTTAGAGAAAACAGCAGAATATGGAAAATAATTATATTTTTCAAGTACTTCAGAAATCGAATATGAATTAAGAGCCTTAGCAATAAACTGATTTGGGAGGATATATCTATAAGCAGGAATATTAAGAGCCAAACACCTACACAGAGAAAGTATATTTTTCATGTTAACATAAGTCTCATAATGAGGTGAAACTTTAGGTAAAACAGAATATACATACTGATCTATTGCAGATTCTAAAGGAGTGAAACGTTCAGTTTTCTTAAACTCTTCAAAAGCTCTACGTAGTTGTTTTTGCAAAATAGGTTCTTTTTGTGCTGAAATAATTTGTTGAATTGATAATGAAAGAAGTCCTTTGTAATAATCTAAGGAATAATTTGCAACAGGAATCAAACGGGCTATTATGTGGTCATGATCCATATCGATGTGAATTCCATGAAGGATTATTCGAAGATTTTCAGCATTATATCTTTCGCTGAATAACTGTATTTTTCTTTGCATTGAAGAAGAAGATTGCTTGTAGAACTTAACAAGAAGGTCTGCATAAGAGTTTTTGAAACTTCTTGCTACATCAGATATTTGTGTTTCAAAGCTCAGATCACCAATAATTGAGTCATAGGGAGTTTGTGTAAAAGCTGCTCTCAATTCAGTAAGATTTTTAGCAGATAATAGTAAGCTGATTTGAGATTTGGTTAATATTTTACCAATAATTCCATGAGCTCTACCTGTTAAATAGCTTATATCTCCGATTGACATTTCAACTACCTTTTGATGGTATAAAATCAATATAGTTTGACTCTTCAGTGAGTGGTTTGTAAGCGTTTCCATCTCCAACATAGAATTTTGAAAAAAATTCCACCCAATGCAACCTCAGAGTATTCAAGAAGGATAAAAGTCCCTCTATTGGTATTATTATGAATAAGCCCACCAGAATTCCTACAATCCACCAGTACCATGCAGTGCTTAAAGGAGCTTGGACACCTGTAAGTGTAAATGGTATTCCGCTAAGAATTGCATGAACTAATAATAGTGCCATAATTCGGCTGAATGATAATGTATTAGATATTAAAGCTATGATGTGATCAATTGCATCCATTATTCCATCAGATTTCGCATGTAAATACTCAAAAACGAAAAGTATTGGAGCTGCTGCAACTAACCAAATCATCCAATCAGGAAACGTGGGTAGAGTGAAGTGGAGAGCATGCCATTCAACATCTTGAGCAATTAAATTGTAAAGAAGAGCGAATATTCCAACATAAACAACAGACAGTGATAAAGGTGCCATCCATGAAGCAACTCCATGTCCGTATTTGAGATTTTGATAAACTTTTAACCATATTCCAAGTTGAATCATTAGAAAACCTATAACGAGCGCAATAACTAGGAACAGTTTTGTTTCATGTAAAGGATTAATCAGAGGAATCCAATCTATTCCTATACCATGCATAAGCTCAGGAATAAACTCTTCATCTCCTAATAATGATCCGAAAAGGAAACCAAAAATTGTCGCCGATAAGCCACAGAATAATAGAAGCTCAGAACCAGAATATAAATAACCAGTAATTGATTCATCTGGTTTAATCTTCTTTCTTCGTTTTCTGATGGTTAAGAAGGCAGCGATAAGAACAAGCATGATACCGTGCCCAACATCAGCAAACATTATACCAAATAAGAACGGGAAAGTAAACCTTACAATTGAATAGGGATCTATTTCATGAGGATTAGGTTCTCCAATCCCTCCTACCAACCCTCTAACTGCACCAAATACTTTACCTTTCTTTGTTATTGAAGGATTAACCAGAGGTACATTAGCATTAAATGTAACCTTAAGTTCTGCAGGGAATTTTTCGCTTAACTTATTGAGTTCCTTGATCTTTTTATCTGGTATCCATCCCCATAAGGTTATTTTATTTTCAGCAACTTGACAGAACTCTGCGGTTTGAATTCTATCTAATTCGATAAGAATTAGTTCATTCGCTGCAGCAAGTTTCTCAATAATCTGTTCCACTAATTTCTCTAATGCTCCTTCGGATTCCAATATATGTTGTTCGAGTTGATTTTTAGTTTCTTCTATTGAAACGTCCTGCTGGAAAATATCTAAATCGAATTCAATTGGTAAGAAAGAGTATTCGTTGAGAACCCTTAATATTGGAGTCTCATATTCTTTCAAGGTTATAAGCAAAATGTTTTTTTCATTCTTACTCGAACTTACTGGATCTGATGCCCATAACAGCATATTACTATCTGTTACTTCTTTTAAGAAGAAATTAACTGCTTTATAATGATTGCTAGGAATTGACCCCAATAGAGTTAATGTTTGAAATCCACCTTCAAGTAAATCTACATCCATTCCTCTTTCTTTCAATTCTTGTTCAAATGGTAAATAGAGTTCAATTTGCTCCTTTTGTCTTTCTAATTGACTAAATTCATTTGTTTGTTTTAATATTGTCTCTTCAAAATCACGTAAGAAATTTTCAATAAATGCTTTTGAATGTGATAAATCATCAACTAGTTGATATTTCTTCTCAACTTTTACCGTTAGAGACTGTATTTTCAATGCGCCACTTATTTTCTTGATTCTTGCTAAATACTGATTAAGTTCAATTTTCTGTTCATTAAGTTTCTCAATAGTTTGTTTATTCAAAGAACCTACTTTAATCGGATGAACTGCATTTAGGGAATGAATTACAGAAATGAATTCTCTTGAATATTTATCACTTGATTCTAGTTTAACGAAAGAAGATTTTTCTGGAAAAAGAAAACCACCTGAAGCTTTGGTCCCTCTATGAGTTAAATGAGGAACATGCAAAGCTTCTTCTTTCTCATAGGCTTCTAATGGTTTTATGACTATTTCTTCTTCCACTTCTAGTTTTATCTTTTTATGGGGGAAAGGAATGTCATCTAATATTGACATATTAGGTTCAAAACCTAAAGAAGTAGTTACCTCACTTATAATAAGTTCATAATCTTTCTTTTTTACCCAACCCCAAATTGTAAAATCCTTATCTGTTGTTCTTCCTTTTTCCTCAATCGATAGTATGCTTGAGCTCTTCCAAATTAAAGTCAGGAAGTTAATGGATTGATCCTTAATGTCTGGGGAGAGATTCTGTAAATTTTGCTCTATTTCAGCAATATCTACTGTTATTTTTTCATGTGATTCAACTATCGATTTCTCTTTAGAAAGATTTTCAAGAGATTTGAGAACGTTTAGATCTAATTTTGTTGAGTCAAAATAGTTCTCATTCAAGATTTCCTCAATTTGATTCTTATACTCCATTGTAGTTACACAGAGGAGAACCTTATACCCGCTTCCATCAGGAGGAGTACTCCATAAAAACGCTTGATTGGATGTGACTTCCATTAAGTAAAAACGGATTAATTCTTCGTAAGAAGCAGGAATCTCACCAAGAAACGTATAAGTACTTGAGCTTGAGGTCAGTAAATCAACAGAGAACACATCTTGTTCAGCTTGAGTTTGGAATAACAATAAAGATGAAAGAATCCTTTCTTCTTTTTTTAATTGCTGGAGTTTCTCAAATTTTGTTGTTATATTCCCCTCGTTCTTTTCAAGAAAAATTTCGAGATTTGTGGACAAAACATTAAGATCTAAAAGAAGAGATAAATCCTTTTCTTTAATTTTTGGTAATTCAGTCAAAGAAATTTGTAGAATTGAGTAAATATGAATTAACCGTTTTTTATAATCCTCAAACTTCTCAACTAAATTTTGTATTCTTGCCTGTTCCTTAGGACTCTGTGGATCAACTATAACTTGTTCAAAGTAATCTATGTCTTCTATAAAGCTTAATAATACATTGCTTTTTTCCCTTGGGATTTGGATTTTTACCAATCTATGAGGAGAAGAAACAAGATTTTTGAGTACACCAACAATCTTTGCCATTTACTCAACACCGATAGTTTCGATAATTACGTTGGAGTTTTTAAGAAGGTTTTAAAATCTTCCTCTATGGCAGAGGTAACCATTAGATGCAGTAATTGAAGATATAGAAAAACCAACAGAAAATTCGATAAAGAGAAAGATGATAAGATAAAGACCAAGCTCGTTACTATAAAATTCTTGTCATTAAAAAGATTCGAAATTTTATATAAAAAATATTAGTTTAGAAAGGAAAATAAAGTTTATACTTTTTTTGAAAAGAAAAAGGAAAAAAAAGAAAAAAGTTTGTTTTGTTTATTTTCTACGTCTTCTTAGTGCTTCTAAGGCAGCTAATCCAAGGAAGGATAAGAATACTAATCCGGTTATTCCAGTATCTTCAGTTAGGACTTCTGTTATGACTGTGAAACCAGCATCTTCCATATAATCGATAGCTAGATCAAGATCATATGCATAAGGGTCTAAGGTGTCATCAAATCCAGCGAGTGCATCAGGAATAGTAACAGATGCGGCTGCTCCTAGTCCATTAAGAATTTCTTCAACAATGATATCACGAGGAGTTGCATGACTAATTGCTTTTCTTACCCATTTAGCAGCTTCAGGTGTACCAACAGGTGTCAATTCACCTGAACCCATTACTGGGTGTAACATGTTGATTGACATTTCTTGGTGTGTAGGATCTTTAGCTAGAACACCTAAAATTCCAGTTAGACCTTCAAAGTCTGTCCAATCTGGGAAGTATTGAGCGTCCATAATGTCAAGATCTCCTGCAATTAATGAAGCGACAGCTGTATCCTTACCTGAGATAAAGGTTAGGTAGAATTCATCTAAAGCTACTGGGTTTCCATGCCAGTTTGGATTGGGTACTAGTTTTACAACACTATTTACTGTGTCAAAATCATCTAGCATCATTGGACCACAAGATTTGACTAGTGCTAAACCATCACCATTAACATCAGCAGAACTACCAGGCATAATGTTAAGAATTTCCCATCCTCTAGCTGTTATACGTGGTTCAATATCACTTTTATCGAGTATTGGGTAATTAAACAAACTTTGCCAGAAGAGGAATGGACCTGTCATTTCAAAGGAAACATTTCCACCAACAACATTTCCAGGTGTTGGATTAACTGCTATTGTTGAATTATCACCAAACCAGTATACCAGGGTTGAATACTCTGCTGAACCAGAATTTGGCATCATATGTAATTGGACACTGTAGACAATATCTTCTGGTAAAACAGGAGATCCATCACTAAATGTAGCTGCTGGGTCTAATTTTAGTTCAACAGTTTGTGTTCCGGCATCAAGATCTACCTCAGTAGATATATCTTCTGCTATTTCATTTTCCCAAACATAAGTTCCTTGTTCTCTTTTAAGAGGAGTACCATAAACTTGGTACATCCATTGCCAATCATAAAATGATTCAGCGGCAAAGACATTTGGTTCTCTCAAATCAGCTGGAATACCATATTTGATAATATGATCATCTGGATCGTCCCAGTATTCTACACGTTGATTAGAGCTAGCTAGTAACATTGAATCAATTCCTGTAAGTCCTTCTTTGAATCCAAAGAGTGACCTTGCATAAATTATAGGGATAGCTGGTTGATCTTCATAGAGAATGGCTTGAAGCTGTTTAGCTAAATCTATTTGTGTTGCTGGGTCAAATTCAGCCATATATTCTGCTAGTAGAGCATCATATGTAGGATTGCTATACTGATAATGGTTATCACCATAAGGTGTTATAGCAGATGTTTCATATAGCCCTTGTAGGTTTAGATCTAGATCCCAAGACCATCCTACAAAGAGTAGATCATAGCCACCAAATTCATAGAGTGGGACATAATCATATTCGACACCGACTGGATAAGACCAGGTTCGTGGTCCGATGTTACCCCATCCTGTAGATTCGTGGAAGGTTATACCGATTCCAATTTTTGGTAAGGTTTGTTCCATTAACAAGGACCACTGATTACGTGCGGGACTTGTGTTTGGTGAGAGTATGTTGATACTAAAAGCAATATTAATTTCTGTTTCTTGAGCTTGTGTTGCTCCCAACATCATGGAAAAACCAAACAAAAATACTATACATAAACTAAGTACTTTTTTGTTCATATTTTTTACACATCACGTTTTGTTTTATGTGTTATAACGAGTCTCGATTATTATTCTATAGATATCTATAGTTTTGAGACTGAATTTTTTGTTCTATTCCACATTTATATATTTTCCGCACCTTTGTTTCAATGATTCAACAGTTCTTAATATAACTTTGAATCTGGTTCTCAAATAGCCAGATACCATAATTTATATTTTTACCTATATCGTTCCAATAATTAGATTGATAAAAAAAGATGGAATTGTTACCTAATTATGAACAAAATCTTTCAATTTCTGTATGAAATTAATCGTTTCAAAAGCTAAGGATCATCTGAAAAAATTAATAGTGAATCATTGGAGTAAAACAGATAGAGAGAGGAATATAATTTTGAATCAAAAATGTTCTAGACAGTTCTAAAAACTCTCAAACAGTATGGATTCTCAAAACTAAATAATCACTTTTTCAGCATGATTGAGAATCGTACAAAAACAGACATTTGGCTTATAAAAGCTACGATAGGGATAATGGTATTGCGGCTCATACTATCAAAAAGTTTAATTAATACAATCTGATTATTGGATACATAAGACCATAACTAAATTCAAACAAAAAACTATCAAAAAAAGTGATAACTATGGAAGAGATGATTCAGAATAAACCACTGGTTATAGATAACGGTACCGGCTTTACAAAAAACGGTTTTGCCGGAGAAGATCAACCCAGAAGCGTTTTCCCAACAATTATTGGTTATCCAAAATATCAAATAATCATGACTGATGTTGAGCACTATGTGCGTGAGTATTACATTGGCGAGGAAGCAATCAACCTCCGAGGTGTTTTGAAACTTGTTTATCCTGTTGAGCATGGACAAGTTCAAGATTGGGATGCCATGGAGCGTATTTGGCATTATACTTTCTACAATGATTTAAGAGTCAATCCTAATGAACATCCAGTTCTACTAACAGAACCTCCTTTGAATAAAAATCAAAATAAGGAGAAGATGGCAGAGCTAATGTTCGATACTTTTAATGTTCCTGCAATGTATATTTCGATGCAGGCTATTCTGTCTCTTTATGCATCTGGTCGTACAACAGGTATTGTTGTAGACTCAGGTGATGGAGTTACACATATAGTACCTGTATATGAAGGATTTGCGATTAGTCACGCTATACATCGATCTGACATAGGGGGTCGTGACATAACTGATTATCTCCGAAGACTATTAAGACAAAGAGGTTACTCTTTATCAAGTAGTGCTGAAAGAGAAATAGTTCGTGATATTAAGGAACGTCTTTGCTATGTTGCTCTAGATCCAGAGAAAGAACTGAAACTTGCAGAAAAAGTTTCTGGAATGGAGAAAACATATACTTTACCTGATGGTGAAACACTTACAATTGGTGCTGAACGTTTTATGGCTCCTGAATTGTTATTCAATCCAGGTGCTATTGGTTCAGAAGAAAACCCACTTGACGAATTAATTTACAGATCCATTCAGAATTGTGATGTAGATCTCAGAAGAGATTTATACGCTAATATAGTACTTTCTGGTGGTTCAACAATGTTCCCAGGTCTTAAGGAACGTCTACACAAAGAACTTACAGAACTAGTTCCAGAGACAATGGAAGTTAAGATCATTGCTCCCCCAGAAAGAAGATATTCAGTCTGGATTGGTGGAAGTATCTTAAGCTCCTTAAAGACTTTTGCTAAATTGTGGGTAACCCGTAAGGAATACAAAGAGATTGGTCCAACCTCAGTATATCGTTGTATCTAAGCGTTTCTCTTACCTTTCTTTTTTTTCTTTTCAAAAAGCATTAACCATTTTTTTTATCTTTGTTGTTTTTAATTGGTTCTTTTACCTGTCTATATCTGATAGCTATCTGCAAATTATTATCAGAATAATGTTTTTCTGAACTTTCTTTCCCTTTTATCAAAAGATTTATTTGAGTTTTCTTTAGCGTTGATTAGTAATTAAAAGAGGAAAAATGATGGCGACTCCACAATTAACACCTGAACAACAAGAAGAATTTCAGCGATTTAATCAACTAGTTCAACAACTAGAAATCATCAGAGCTAATCTTCAACAGTTAGAAATGGAGAAAAGAGACATAGATAGTGCAATAAAAGAAACAAAGAACATAGATGCTGAATCCAATATATATCGTTCAGCTGGACGACTTTTATTCCAAACTAATATTGAGGATGTAAAGAAACATCTTTCAGAACAACAAGAGCAGATTGAAGTTAGGCTTTCTTCTTTAACCAATAGAGAAAAGAAATTAGTTGCTTCAGTCAAGGAACTTCAAGAGAAATTAATGGGACAAAGTTAACCATCCTTAATTTTCCCTTAATAACTAGTAAGATGAGAGATGATATTCCCATGACAACTGATATTATAGATATTGGTCTTAAATCCTTAACAGATGATGAACTTGAAGAACTTGCTACTCTCGTTGAGGAGAAAATCTATTCGCAGTTTGAAAAATCTCGATTCTGGGAGCTTGTTACTGATTTTGATATTTTAGTAGGTTTAACACAATCTTCCAACAATCTTCTAACTTTAACATTAGACTTTGATATTTCAGGAGAACTTACTGAAAAGCAATTAGCTGATTTACAAGAAGAATTATCTAATTCTGGTAACGAGAATTTAAAAGAGGAACTTATATGTCGGAAGAATTCTCAAAAATAATCAACATTCTAAAACAAAAGAAAATAAAGAATGTAGGAATATTTACACATCAAAATGCAGACCCAGATGCAGTTGCTAGTGTTGTTAGCTTAAAATATTTAATTGAACAACTAGTTACGGATGTTTCTGTAAAACTGTATATAAAATCATCAAACACGCTTTCAAAAAACCTCTTTTCATTTCGAGAAGAACAAATTTATGAAGAATTTTCTAATCAGGATTTGGATGCATTTTTCTTATGTGATGCAAATAATTTAAAACAGATTGGATTTTCAGATTTGGAGAGCAAATTAGAAAAGGATTTACCAATTTTCATAATTGATCATCATTCAAAGCATGAATTTACAGATCGCGCACTTCATTCAATTATACTCCCAATAACTTCTACAGCTGAAATAATGGTACATTTATTTAAGGAATTGAAAGTTTCTATTCCAGCTGATATTGCAACGATACTAATAGCAGGAATTCTGTTTGATACTAGACGTTTCATCCACCTATCTAAGTTTACTTTCTCTATAGTGAACTATTTAATTGATACGGGGGGAGACTACGAAAATGCCTTATCTATGCTTCAATCCCCTCTTTCAGTTTCTGAAAGAACTGCAAGACTGAAAGGTGCTACAAGAATAAGAATTTACAAAGATGATCCTTTTATCATAGCTTCATCATATGTTGGCACTTTTGAATCTTCTGTAGCTAGATCACTCATTGAACTTGGAGCAAATTGCTCTATTGTTCTATCCAGCCCAAATACTGATGAATATAGAACCAGTTTTCGATGCACCAAAAGTTTCGCGGAAAGAAATAATCTAAACTTGGGAGATATATCAAATAGTTTAGCATTGCACTTAGGTGGATCAGGTGGAGGTCACCAAACTGCAGCAGGAATGAATTTTTCAAAAGTCAAAGATTTTCCAGAGAAAAAGGAAAAGCAATTAGAATTAGTTGTGGATCTATTTCTAAAAGAAATCAAGAAAAAGTAATAAATCGGAGAGATTCTATGAACAACCCTGTTATCTCTTTTGAAGATTTTAGTTTTAGATTTCATCTAAGAGAAAACTGGGCCCTTAAGAATATTAATCTTCAAATTTCAAAAGGAGATTTTGTTGTTATAACAGGTTCTAGTGGATCAGGAAAGAGTACTCTATGTTATTCTATACTTGGTTTAGCACCAAATTTCTATGCTGGGGAACTAAAAGGGAGAATAACAATTGATAATCAAAACACTAATTCTCAATCAATTTTCTCAGTATCAGAATTGATAGGCTATATTCCACAGAGAGTAGAAAGTTCTCTTATTACGCCTTATGTTTTAACAGAACTAGCGTTCCCACTTGAATACCATGATTACGAAGAGAGTATTATGCATGAAAGGATAAAAAAAGTCTCCAAGCAATTGAAATTGGAATCCTTACTACCAAGAAATCCACAAAAAATATCAGAAGGAGAAAAACAGAAAATAGCAATTGGTTGTGCTCTTATTAGAAACCCCAATATCATTTTAGCTGATGAACCTCTAGCTAATTTAGATAGAAAGAATAGAACTGCGATTAAATCGATTTTCCAAAAATTGAAAGAAGAAGGAAAAACGATCATTATAGCTTCACATGAGTATGAACAATATTTCCCACTTGCTTCAAAAATTGTAAGTCTTGAACAAGGAGCAATAGTGGAAGAAATTACTTCTACAAACAAAGATCATCTAGATATGTCCAAATTGAGAAAAATTGGAATTGATAAAAGAGATTCTTCTAAAAGAAAATCCTCCGCAAAACCCAGTAAAACTCTGCTGAATTTAAAGAAAATCTTGTTCAGCCCTTCAGATTCATTTAAGTTATCAAATATATCGTTAACAGCTAGAAGCGGTGAGATTGTTGGTATTATAGGTGATAATGGTTCTGGAAAAACCACTTTGCTTAATATCATAGGAGGAATATGGAAACTAAAGCAAGGTACGCTTGAAATAAATAACAAGGATTCCAAGGATTTAAGCTGGCAGGAAAGATCTAAAAATTTTGGAATAGTTTTTCAAAACCCAGAATTACAATTTTTTGAGGAAACAGTCAAGGATGAAATTGCTTTAACAAGAAGAAATGTAGGGGACGATATTGTATACTCTGATATTACTAATTTACTAAAAGAAGGTGGATTAGAGAAACATGAAGAAAATAATCCTCACTCTCTTTCACATGGAGAAAAGAGAAGATTAGCCTTTCTTGCATCAACCTTCCACAATCCCGAAATCATAATGTTAGATGAAATAACAAATGGTCTTGATAATTCCAATAAGAGCTGGATAAAGGATAAGTTACTTGATTTAAAACAAAGAGGGAAGGCTATTCTTGTTATATCTCATGATTGGGAGTGGTTAGAGGGGTTAATTGATAGAGTGTTATATCTTGAAGATGGCAAAATCAAATCCGAAATGGATGAAAAACAGTTCATTTCTTTTCGATATGAACAATTAAATCATTTTGAAAATAAGAAGAATGAGGTGGAGATGTGACAACAATAAGTACTGATGGAAGAAGTTCATTACCAAAATACGATGGGAATTTCTATCTTGATCCTCGTTCAA